>DPHD01000007.1:24949-51190 GCA_003523085.1 Oceanospirillaceae bacterium
TGACGTAAAGGCGGGCCAGAATGAAGTTAGCCTATAACTGTAACAGTTCTTCCACTGGGCAGCCACAGCCATCTTCCACCGCCTGTGCGGCTGCTAAAACATGTTGTTCGCCATACCGTGGACCAATAAGTTGCACGCCAATGGGCACACCTAAACCCCGGGATTGCGTGGGTACGCTCATACAAGGCAAGTCTAAGTAGTTCATGCTGGCCATGTTGCTGCAAGATTCGAGCACCGCTTCCAAAGACTCTATGGAGCCCATGTCAGCAGCGGCTTGGTAAGGCGGTGTGGTAACCATCGGGGTGAGCACAATGGGGTAGCGTCGCTGAAACTGGTCCCATTCACGGTGATAATGGTTACGCTTCGACAAGGCTTGTGCATAACCGGCTAGATCAAAGGGCTGTGATAATTGTAAATAGTGATCCAACACCCGCCGCAATTGCCCGGAACCAAAGCGGTCGACCACGGCTGTTTTGGCAAGGCTCATTTCAGTGAACATGAGGCGCATGTAGGTGGTATAGATATCGTACATGCTTGGAGGAGTGGCAATTTCCACCTCGTAGCCCGCTTTCGTTAAGGCTGCGACCGCTTGGTCTAGGGCGGCATCAACGCTAGGATCGAGGCCCACGTTGAGGGGGTCGCGCGCTAACGCAACACGCTTGGGTAATGGTCGATCAATTTCAAACGGCGGCAAAGACCAAGTATCAAGGCTGTGGTAACCCGTCATGGCCTCAAAACCCAGCTTAACATCGGCAACATTGCGTGCCAGGGGGCCTTGGGCTGATGACAGTTGCACAGTAACGGGTCGTTCACTCAAGGCGCTGCTGTTATAAAAGGGGATGCGTCCGGTGGTGGGGCGCAATCCGGTGATGCCGCAACAATAGGCTGGGCCACGCACCGAACCGCCTAAGTCGTTACCTTGGGCAATACAACCTACACCCACTGCGACGGAGCTGGCTGCACCCCCACTAGAGCCGCCTGGGCTAAGCGCCTTATTCCAAGGATTTAAAGTGGCACCAAACAATTCATTATCGGTGTGAAAACGCCAAGACAATTCAGGCGCGTTGGTACGCCCCATTGGGATCGCCCCAGCGGCCCGAAAGTTTTGCACTAAGGGTGCGTCTTCAGTGGCGTAGAGTTCTTCAAAGTCGCGCACGCCATTACTGGTGGCACAGCCATATTGGTCGACGTTTTCTTTGATGGTAACCGGCACGCCGTGCAATGGTCCAAGGGGCTTGCCGGCAGCAATGGCTTGGTCTGCGGCACGGGCATCCGCCATGGCTTGTTCATCGTAACGGGTGGTGATGGCGTTTAACACTTGGGTTTGGGTAGCCCGCTCTAGGTGGGACTGCATAACCGCTTCGCAACTAATTTCGCTCTGTTTTATCTTTTTTGCGGTGTCGCTGGCGCTTAATTGCCATAAAGCCGTGGTGGTTGATGTCATAATAAGTCCTTATAAGGATAGGTTAGGTTAGTTAACCAAAAAAAGTGATACTTCAGGCACGAAGCTGACCAGCATAAGTACACCCAACATTAGTAAAATAAAGGGCACTACGGACTTGGTAACTTCCAAGAAACTTTCCTTAAAGGCAGAGGTGGCCACCACTAAGTTGATGCCCACCGGAGGCGTTAGCAAGCCAATTTCTAAGTTGATCACCATGATGATGCCTAGGTGTACCGGGTCGATACCGTAGGCCAAAGCCACCGGCAGCATGATGGGCGCCATAATCAAGATGGCGGCGATAATTTCCATCAAACAACCAATGGCCAATAACATGATATTAAGGCCAATGATGAACATCCACTTGTCTTCAACATGGGTGGTCATCCATTGGGCCAAATTTGCAGGTACTTGTTCGGCCGTAAGAAGTAGGTTCAAGCTCATGGCAATCGCAATAATTGGTACCAGGCCGCCTAGCATTTCTGTGGTATTGACGACGGTTTCATAGAGCTGTTTGAGCTCCAATTCACGATGAATAAAAATTTCAATGATAATGGCGTAGGTTAAAGCAATGGCGGCTGACTCAGTGGCGGTAAAATAACCAGAATAGATGCCGCCTAATAAAATGACTGGCATTAACAGTGACCAAATACCACGTTTTAAACTCGTCAAAAAGCGGCTTAAGCTAAACGCTTTACGGGGCATGGTACGGTTAACCCATACGGAATAGACCGTCAGTACTAAGGTTAAAATAATACCTGGAATAATGCCGGCTAAGAACATATCGGTAATGGATGTTTCGGTCACGATGCCATAGATGATCATGGGGATAGAAGGTGGAATCACCACGCCTAAGGTGCCGGCGCTGGTGAGCGCGCCCAAGGCATATTTTTTGCTGTAACCTTGTTCCAGTAGGGCTGGGTAAAGGATGGCGCCCACCGCTAATAAGGTGACCATGGATGAACCAGAAATGGCCGCGAAAAAAGCACAGGACAAAATGGTCGCCGCACCTAATCCGCCTGGTAAATTGCAAGTGGCTTCTTTGAGGACGTTGATGAGTCGTGTAGCAATGGCGCCACGACACATAATGGTGCCGCACAATAAAAACAGTGGAATTGATAACAAGGCATCACGGTCTAGCGCCGCCCAAATATCTTCAGCCATATAAATTAAGTCGGCATCGCCATAAAACATATGGATGGCAGCTGCCAAAATTAATAACACTACAATTAGGTTTAGACGCAGTACTAGTAATACTAATACCATGGCCGTTAGGGCGATCGCGCTCATTGTAGTTCCTCGTCAGGTCGTAACTTCGGCTGCAAAGTAAAGGCAGCGTGGCGTAATGCGGTGGAGAAGAAAGTGTAAGGTAAAATAATTTGGAAGGGCCAAATGGGCCAGTCCAACACGGGTGCCAAAAATTGATAATTATAGGAATCTTGCACCAGTAAAATGGAAAAGTAGCCAGCGAAAGAAAAAGTAATGCAGGCGATTAAGTCACCTAGTCTAGCCAAATTCCGCGTCCATGCGGCGGGTGCCCAGTTGTCGGTAAACTTGGGCCTGATATGTTTGCCTTTGGAGGTAGCTAAACCAAGGCCAACAAGACCTGCCGCAACGGCCGCATACACAGCGACTTTCTGAATACCCCAGATACTATGGTGAAACATCTCTCGGCCAATAATATCGGCAACAAGGGCTAGGGTAACAACGGTATAAGCTAGCACTGCAAACAGGGCTTCTATACGAAACAGGTGGCGCAAAAAATGCTGCATACATGCTCCTAGGAATAGGGTAGGTTAAGGTCATAGCGAGCAGCGAAGCGACGCGGCAATTGATAGGCCGCGGTAAAGGCTTGCTTCGCTACGCTCGCAATGTATAGGGTCTGGCAACGGAGCTAAGCCTTTCAATGACGAGGAATACCCCTCGCCATGGGTTGCCTTAGCGCTACTGGCTACAAGCCGCCTTAGCTGCTTCGATTTGTGGCCAAATGGTAGCAGAATCACCACCAATGCTAGCCACTAGCTCATCGCGACCTGGCAATACCGCAGCTTTCCACTGAGCTCTTTGCTCTGCAGTTTGCTCGTATACTGGGCCACCAGCTTCTTTGTATTTGTTAAGCAAGAAGGCGCCCATGCCGCGTACTTGTGCACGTAAACCCGCGATTGGGGCTAAGCCATTGGTGAATTGTGACTGACCTTCGGCACCTAACTTGTCCCATACCTTAGCACTCATTAAAATCACACCCGACTGATGGGAGTGACGGCTCAAGGTATAGTGTGGTGCTAGCTTCCCAAAACCTGCCGCAACAAAGGTAACAGAACTCAAAGTGGCACCATCAACCATGCCGGTTTGTAATGCGGCTGGAGTTTCGGCAAAAGGCAGTACTACAGCGTTGGCGCCAATGTTCTCTAAGTAGTTAGGGGAATATTTAGCGGGTGCGGCGCGAATCTTATAACCGTCGAAGTCGCTAGGCGTAAGCATTGGTTTTTTAGCCAGCGTGTTAGTCCAACCCAGTTCGTTCCATTGAAGGAACTTGAGGCCTTTGTTAGCAAATAGCGGTTCAAACACCGCACTTAGGTGTTGATCCATCGCACAGTCTAGCTGCTTGTATGAATCCCACAGGTAAGGTACACCCATCAACGCCATTTCTGGCACCATGGTGGCAGCGGCGGTCATAGAGAATCCGCCAAAGTCGATACGACCACGGGCTACTTGCTTAATAACAGTGACTTCGTCACCCAGCTGACCGCCATTAAATAAACTAATTTTAATTTCGCCATTACTATTGGCAGATACAGCATCACGAATGGCTTCACTGTGCTTCACCCATGGGGTGTTGGCAGGCGCGGCGGATGCGTATTTCATTTCAGTTACTGCGTGGCTTACGCCTGATGTTAGTCCGATGGCTAAACCGGTAGCAGCGGCTAGTGATTTGATTTTCATGAAGTTATCCTCAATTTTATTGTATTTATAATAACCAAAATACCAGGCGCCGTTGATAAAGGTGCTTGACATTAGTCTAGTTCTAGTTAAATGAAAGTTCTACATAAGGATAGTGACCATGGGACGATTAGCACCAACCCAACAAAGAGGTAAAGTGGCCGAGCGCAACATCGTTAATGCGGCGCAAGTTATTTTTGCAAAACAAGGTTATGCAGGCGCACGGGTGGCAGACATTGTGGCTTTGGCAGGTTCGTCCACCGGTAATTTCTATTATCGATTCAAGAACAAAGAAGCCTTGTTCGACTTTATGTTAGCCGACTTCCTTAGCCTCGCTAGGCATACCGTTTCGCAGATGCCCGACCATGCAGACTGTGTTGAAGATCTGGTGTTGTGGATGATCACTCGTAATGCTCAATTGTTAGAACAAAATCATGGTTTCTATCGAGCCGTTAACGAGGTGTCTATTCGTAACCCAGACACGTGGCAAAAATTGCGCGACCTCACCAGGGAAATTGGTGATGCAGTGATTATTAAGATGGCACCGTTCGAGCAACAAATAAGCGCCCTTGACTGGAAAAAATCGGTGTACGAAATGATAGAGCTCACCACTGGCTACATGGCAAATCAAGCCGTACACCACATGGATAGTAAGCTGGATTCAAAGGCCAATATTGACTTACATTTTCGCGCCAGTATGGGCATCTTAGGTATTTGTCCATGACTAATTACACACTTGATTGGGATGAATGGGCTACACCAACGATTAATGGGCCCACGTGGCCCGATGTAATGCAGGGTTTTGCTTATGCTCAAGCCTATTTACACCCCAACTTGTTAATGGCCGCTTTAGTGCGGGCACAAGGAGAGGCCGCACAAACCCTAGGCCAACACTCAGGCTTGCCACACCAAGGATTAACCAAACAACCTCAAGGGGTGGACTACCTGCAGTCGGATAGGTTGGTATGGCAGCTAGATATTGCGCGTTTAGGAGACCAATATTGGCAGCAACAAGACCCACAAATGGTGTTGCAAGTTAAAGCCTTTTGCAAAGGTATTAATACTTGTCGGCAGGAGCACCCAGACCGGTTCGACAGCCGCTTTGCTAATGTTGGTGTGATTACTCCACCGATGGTTATGGCCCACGTGGCGCATATTTTGGTGGGTTTTCAGGTGATGATCCGCCAGCCTAGTCTGGTGCAATGGATGCAAGGTTCACATCCGGTGATGCCGAGTTGGAGTGATTTTGCGGGAGCCGGCTCCAATGCCTGTGTTATTGGCCCAGCTAAAAGCCAACACGGCCACCCGATGTTGGCTTGTAACCCTCATACCCAATGGGACGTGGATCTCAATACCTTTGTCGAAGTGCGTCTTAATGTTGCTGGTCAAGGCTACGTGGGCGCCACCATGGTAGGTTGGCCTGGCTTATTAATGGCTTGCAATGCCTACCAAGGGTTTGCAGGTACGGTAAACACTCAGTCGAGCTTGAGCTTTTATCAGCTGACGACGAACAATGATGCTTTTGCAGTCGATGGTGATGAGCATCATTTAGAGCGGCAGCCAAAACAGATTAAGTGTTTACAAAAAGATGGGCAATATAGCAGCCATGAACAAGTTCAAACTTGGTCACAGCGCCATCAAGCCTTTGTTATGGCACAAAGGCAGGTGGTGGATGAGCAACAATTGTTGCTTATGGCATACGCGGGAAGGCCTTATGGCCAAACCCTTAGGCAGTTGTTTGACATGACGAGCGCAACCAGTTTGGCAAGCTTTCAAGACGCACAACAACAGCACCAATTGCCCATGTTTAATATTCTATATGCAGGCCGCGACGAGGGCGATAATCAGGCGCATATACAATACAGTTTTCACACCATGCCTCCGGCACGAGACAAAGGCACGTGGGCTGATTGGTGGCAGGTGTTAGATGGCCATAAGAGCAGTAATATTTGTACCGGTTTAACTCCGTATAGTGCGCTATTTCACCACCAAGATAGCGCAAGTGGTTGGTATCAAAACTGTAATGATTCGCCTTATTCTTGCACCTTGCCATCGCCGTTTGATCCTCTAGATTACCCCGCTGGCTAGCACCTGTGTACACCAATTTTAGGGCTCAAAACTACAGCCGAGTCTTGAGCGGCACACAAAACTTTGATTTTGAATCGTTTGTGGCGGCTAAATTTTCCACCCGCGTAGAGCTGGCTGGCCGAATATTGCCACAGTTGTTGTTGGCGATTGAGACACAAACTCAGCACCCGCAACGGGTTTTATTACAACAATGTGGTGAGGTGTTAAAACAGTGGGATCAACACACAGACCCTTCGAGCCAAGGTGCATTTTTGTTCTTACAGTGGTTGCTGCATCAAGACCTTGAGGATGCGGTGGCTAGTCCTCTATTTGCAGATAGCTGGGATTTTGGCCTCGCTTTAGACTACCAATCCTGTCTCAATTCGCTCGATACACCTAGCCAAATGGCCAACAGTGACAGTGCATTAGAAGCGCTGATAGCAGCGGCTAATTACATAAAGCAAAACGGGTACCAGCTCGGTGTGGAGTGGCAACACGCAGTGGTACTGCAACACGGTGAATATCAAGTGCCTGCAGTGGGTGGTCCCGGTGATCCTATGGGTGTTATTGCCGCAATACCGCTTAGCCCGAGTCTGAGGCCGCAAATTAAAGGCGGTGCGTTGCCTGCCAATCGTATTGAAAATGACGGTGGTGAAACCTTTGTGATGATGGTTGAGTTCACCCCAGAAGGCGCTAGTGGAGGCACTATTTTAAGTTACGGTAATTCTAGTATCTATCACCACACACACAATGGCGACCAGCTTGAGTTGCTTGCTAAGCGTCAGTTACGGGCGTTTTCTATTAATAAAAAACAGTGAGAAACAATCATGACCAGTGAAACACCTCATTTCTTAGCCCCTAAGTCTGCACCTTGGGTGGCCGAAGTCGATGTAAATGCCTACACCTCGGTGGTGGATATTTTTCATCAAGCGGTGGCTGAGTATGCACACCGTCCAGCCTTTACCAACTTTGGCCAAACCATTAGTTTTGCAGAAGTAGACCGGAAGTCGCGCGATGTTGCCGCCTATTTTCAAACGCAATTGGGCCTTGTAAAAGGCGATCGTGTAGCATTAATGCTGCCTAACATTATGGCCTTCCCAGTGGTGATGTTTGGTATTTTGCGTGCGGGCCTGGTACAGGTTAACGTTAACCCAATGTACACCGCTAGGGAGTTAAGGCATCAACTTAACGATGCAGATTGCGAGACCATTGTGGTGTTTTCCGGTGTCAGCGATACCTTAGAAGAGGTGCTAGATGAAACTCCAATCAAGAATGTCATCGTTGCCAACTTAGGTGACGCCACTAACGGCCGTATGTTGTCGCCACCGATGAATAAACGATTTGTATTTGGCAAAACCGTGGCAGACATGATTAGCCTAGGTGGGGCGATGGCCTTTAACGAGCCTACTATTGCGGCGCATGACTTGGTTTATTTGCAGTACACCGGCGGCACCACGGGTTTGTCTAAGGGCGCGGCATTGTCTCACGGCAACATGGTATCCAATATTATGATGTACGAAGCTGTGGCAGGTGAAGTAACGCAGCCGGGCAAGGAAATTATTATTACCGCTTTGCCCCTGTACCACATCTTCGCGCTTATGCTCAATTGCATTTCGTACTTTAAGTTTGGCGGTCTTAATGTGCTGATTACCAATCCGCGGGATATGCCCGGTTTTGTGGCTGAAATGAATAAATGGAAATTCACCGCTATTTCTGGCGTTAACACCCTCTACAACGGCTTGCTCCACACGCCAGGTTTTGCCGATTTGGATTTTGATCACTTAAAAGTCGCATGGGGTGGCGGTGCTGCCATTCAGCGGGTGGTGTCTGATAAGTGGCTCCAACATACGGGCCAGCATATAAAGGAGGGTTATGGCTTAAGTGAAACCTCTCCGGTACTGACTCTGAATCCCATTTCTGACAAGCGCTTTACAGAAACCGTAGGTTACCCTATGCCAAGCACCGAGATGAGCCTAAGAGACGATGACGGCAATGTGGTTGCGGCAGGCGAGTCTGGTGAAATCTGGGCCCGTGGGCCACAAGTGATGCAAGGCTACTGGCGCAACCCAGAAGCCACAGCCAACGTCATGAGCGAAGACGGTTTCTTTAAAACCGGTGACGTGGCTGTGTTAAACGAGGACGGCTACTACAAAATTGTGGACCGTAAGAAAGACATGGCTATCGTATCTGGCTTTAATGTCTATCCTACGGAAGTTGAGAACGTGATTGCTGAGTTGCCAGACATAGTAGAAGCTGCCGTTATCGGTGTGCCAGATGCTAAAACAGGCGAAGCCATTAAAGCTTTTTGTGTGCGCACTGGCACCAGCCTCAATGGCAGCGATGTACAAGACTACTGCCGTGAAAATTTGGCTAAATACAAAGTGCCAAAACAAGTGGAGTTTGTAGACGAGTTGCCTAAATCTACAGTGGGTAAAATATTACGCCGTGAACTACGCAAGTTATAAAGGAAAATCATGACGCAACAAAATAATTGGCCTGCTTTTGCCTGGATGGCGTTTGGAGCAATCTGTCTAACACTGGCAGATTTTGCTATGAAACAAGTGGCCATTATGGGTGTGCACCCAGCCACGGGTTTTACCATGGCCACGCCAGTCAGCGTAGTGCTGTTGGTTTGGTTGGCAAAGGCCAATGGAGGCATTGTTAAACATTTGCTTCCTAGGCATCCACGGGTGTTAGTTATTCGTGGCATGTTTATGATGGCTATGTCTTACTTGAACTTTGTTGGCTTGAGTTATAACCCCTACTCTCAGCAGGTTATGATTTTGCAGTTAGGGCCTATTCTGGCAGCTCTATTGGCTGTCCTATGGCTAAAGGAGGCCTTAAGTAAGCACCAGTTGCTGGTGGCTTTGCTGTGTGTATTGGGTGTTTGGTTTATTATCGACCCACGCTTTGGCTCTGGCTCTGTGTATTTGTTGCTTGCCTTGGCGGCGGCCTTTTTCAATGCGCTGGCTAACATTTTTGTTGCCCGCCACCGGGATAAGGCTACACCCATTGGTTTTACCTTTTATGGCATGGTGATCACGGTAACCTTGAGTGCTAGCATCCACTTAGCGCAAGGCTTTCCTATACCTAACACGCAGGCATTAATTTGGTTGCAACTGATGGGCGGGCTGGCGGTGTTAGGCTTGGCTAGTGTGTCTAGAGCCTTGCAGTTGGCTGCCGCTAATGGCAAGGCCGGCATTGTAGGTTTGATGTTTTATGTGCAAATGCCGGTGGCTTTGGTGATTGGCTATTGGGTCTACGCAGAACAACCTTCTCTTATGGCACTGTTTGGTGCAGGACTCATTATCGCGGCGGGCATGACTTTGCCTTTGCGTGCCGGCGTGAGCAGCCTACGCAAGAAATAGTTGCTGCCCTTGGCGTGGGAACTGGCGGGTCTTGTGTTATGATGCTTGATTGCGTTTTTATTAGCCGTCACTCATGTCCATAAGTAGTCGTCCAAAATCAAGGCTTAGGTTGCCGCCCAACAAGCATCAGGTGAAGCAAGAGCTCGCTAATGATGTGGCTGATTTTTTGGCTCGTGGCGGTAATGTAGTTGAAGTTGAGCAGGGCGCGACAGCGTTGATTAACGGACGTTTTAATCAACAAAGGCCTAGTCTTACATCAGCGCAACAAACACGTACCTTACTGTCAGACCAAGTGACGGCCATTGAGGAGCGCAAACAAGCCAGTCGTCAACCCAAACCAACCCCTCCTAAAGTCAACCGTAGGCCCACTAAAAAGTGGATCTACGACGATTTTGGTGAGCCTCTACGTTGGGTCTGGACCTAATTGTAAGCAGTGCATGATTAAAGGAGCCGCCCTAATGCAATTTGTTATTGCCGACGATCACCCGTTATTCCGTACCGCCATGACCCATACTTTGGGTCAAAAATTCGCCGATGCGAAGATTGAAGAAGTGGGCAGTTTGCCTGAGTTAATGGGGCTATTAAAAGCCGGCCTCAATGTAGACCTATTGTTACTTGATTTGCATTTCCCTGAAGCCCTAGGTTTGACTGGATTGGCGAAAATTAGCGAACAATTTCCGGAAGTGCCGGTGATGATTGTGTCCGGCAACGACAATCCTAATGTGATCCATAAGACTATTGCTATAGGGGCCAGCGGGTTTTTACCTAAAGCCTCATCTAATGAAGACATCGCCAGCGCCATTGATGCAGTAATGGCGGGCCATGTTTGGGTGCCTGCCGATTTGCCTGAACCGGTGGCGAGTGAAGTGGATGACTTACCCGCCGAACGAATTGCTACCTTAACGCCACAACAATTGCGGGTGTTATCGATGATTGGCCAGGGTATGTACAATAAACAAATTGCTGCCGAGCTAGACGTCACCGATGCCACCATTCGGGCCCACGTGACGGAAATATTTCGTAA
The DNA here is from genome assembly GCA_003523085.1 of Oceanospirillaceae bacterium. Lineage (GTDB taxonomy): Bacteria > Pseudomonadota > Gammaproteobacteria > Pseudomonadales > Balneatricaceae > Njordibacter. The sequence continues at coordinate 35,790 of DPHD01000007.1, forward strand.
GTTAAATGTGACCAACCGCACCCAAGCGGTCATATTATTTAGCCGTCTACAAGTGGATGACCCACAGCACCAACCGATGTAACTGGTAGCTTTTGGTTTAGCGTAAGCGGCTAATCAACTTGCGTAGTACCGCCGGTTTGAGGGGCTTATGTATCAACCCAAATCCGGCCTCAGCCACGGCCTTCTTCATTTGCTGGCTTCGGTCGGCAGTAATGACGATAGCCGGTATTTCACCATTGAGTGCCTGGCGTATGTCGGCAATGGCGTCTGTGCCTAACAGGCTTTGATCTAAATGGTAGTCTGCCAAAATTAGGTTAGGTTCATCGCTCTTGGCCAAGCTGCCTAATAAGCTTAGCGCCTCAGCACTGCTGGCCGCACAATACACCTGACAACCCCACTGCTGCATCATGACTTGCATGCCCTGCAAAATCGCCATTTCGTTGTCGATTACTAATACTCGGTACCCCACTAGCTGTTGATGGTTGGCGGTGACACCGCTATTCGATGGTTTAGCCTTAACCAAGTCAGCGTCCCCCCACGGTGCCGTGATGCTGAACATTGAGCCTGCGCCATAATGCGAGTTAACTCGTAAATCGTGCTCCAGAGTATTGGCGGTGCGCTGAGCAATGGCTAGGCCTAAGCCAATGCCATTTTGTTGCGCATGGGGGCCTGTTTCTAGGCGTTTAAATTCTACAAAAATATCTTCTAACCGGTCTTGTGGAATGCCAAACCCGGTGTCCCACACTTGTATTTCCAAACCCTGCGGTTGACGCCGGCAGCCTAACAATACTTTGCCTGTGGCAGTGTAACGAATCGCATTAGTGAGGAAGTTTTGTAATACTCGCCGGAGCATAACTGGATCGGTATAGAGCGTGGTTTGGCTGCATTTTAAGCTAAAGGTGAGGTTTTTTTGTTGGCATAGTACTTTAAACTCACTCGCCAACTGGTCGAGTAATGGTGCTATTTTGAAGTGCTGTTTATGGGGTTTTAGGCTGCCACCATCGAGTTTTGATACCTCTATCAAGTCACTGATCAGCTGCTCTGCATTGGTTAAAGAGGCATCTAGGTGGGTGCTTAGTTCAACGCTTTGCGGGTCTTGTTGCAGCGTAGCCTGACGCTGAGCTAAGGCCGTAGAGAATAGCTTGGCGGCATTGAGCGGTTGTAATAAGTCGTGGCTGGCGGCTGCCAAAAACCGGGTTTTGCTCTGATGGCTCGCATCGGCTTGAGCTCGAGCCTGCTCTAATTCTTGGTTCACTTTGGATAAGGTTTGCGTGCGTTCTTCCACGCGCAACTCTAAACTTTCGTTGGCCTGCAATAAGTCATTTTGGCTCGAACGCAGGGCCGTTTCTGCAGCATGTTGTTCACTAATGTCGGTGTAGGTGTTGACGTAGCCTCCATCGGGCATGGCGTTGCCTTGCACTTCGATGACGGTGCCGTTTTCACGGTAGCGAATGCTGCGGTGTTGCTCGCCTTTGGCAATCATGGATAAACGATCAGCTACGATTTTTGCAGGGTCTATTTGGCCGTACTCTCCTTCTAGAGCGCTCAGGCGGATGATGTCCTCAACCGGTGTGCCAACTGTCACTACCCCGTCTGGAAAATCAAATAGCTCAAGGTAACGTTGATTCCACATGACCAAGTTTAAGTCTGGGTCTATTACGGTGATGCCTTGGCTGACGTTATCTATGGTGGCTTGCAATAACCCACGGTTAAACGACACGGCTTTGGCCGCCTCGCCAACAATGGACACCACATCGCCTAAGTGCACCGCTTTGTCGTTGAGGCTGGATTCCACCACCACTCGCGCCGAAGAGGCGCCAATAATTCCGCTTAAGGCACGTTCACAGTGGTGGATCAAAATGGCGTTAATGGGAGCGTCTTTATGCAGGTCCAATTGCGGTTGTTGGTGTGCCAGTTGATTGAAAGAATCGACCGTACGACGGTAGCCCATAAAACGTTCGAGTAGTTTAGTGAGGTCATCAACCGTATGCCCACTGTGGTGGCGGCGACCCTCGACTAGGCCTGCGTTGGATAGTGTGCCAACAAATAGGTCGGCTTGGATGCGGTCGATAAGCCGCGGTGTATTGAACTTAGAAACGAGGTAGTAAAGCGTAATATTTAAACTTAAGCTAATCACCGTGGCGTGGGATATAGGGTCTAGCTGCAAACCAAATAAGGCGGTAGGCCTTAGCCATTCTATGCCAAACGGCCCGTTGCTAATAATACTACCCGATAGGTCGAATAAGCCTGTAAGGTTAGGTAGTAGCAAGCAGTAAATCCAAGCCGCGAAACCCGCCATTAACCCCGCTGTGGCGCCTCGTACGTGGCCGCCACGCCAAAAAATTCCGGCAAATAAGGGTGGCCCAAACTGTGCTACGGCAACAAACGCCGATAAGCCAATAGACACTAGGGCCGTGCCGCGGTCGATGAGCAGGTAGTAGCCAAATGCCAGCATCAATATGGCGAAAATAGTGAGGCGCCTTAAATTCAGTAGTAGGCGTCCAAGATCTCTGTTTTGAGACACATCTACGGCTTTAACATGCAGAATAAACGGCATAATAATGTCGTTAGTAATCATGGTGCTTATGGCAATGGTGGATACGGCTGCCATGCCCATGGCGGCAGAAATGCCCCCCACATAAGCCAAGATGACCAAGCCGTCTTGGCCTTTTACCATGGGTAACATGAGGGAATAAACATCGGCGTTGACGCCACTGCCGGCCAGGGCTTGTGTGCCCGCCCAAGCAATGGGGATCATAAATACGCACATGGCCGATATATAAAGCGGAAATAACCACCTGGCTGTATGGACGTGCTCTGGGTTGGTGTTTTCCACCACCATCATATGGAATTGACGAGGTAGACAAAGGACGGCAATGAGGGCCAAAAATGTTTCGATAATAAAACTGCTACGAAACGGATCGAAGGACGCCAAGCTGGTGCGCCCACCTTGTTGCTCCAATTGGCTAAAAATGTCGCCAAAACCATCGTTGAGCACGTAGGTTGCGAACACACCGATGGCAACAAAGGCAATGAGCTTGATGAGTGACTCGGCTGCAATGGCTAATACCATGCCAGGGTTATGGGCAGAGGTGTCGACTTGTTTGGCACCAAATAAAACACTAAAAATGCCGATCAAAATGGCAATGATAAACACAGAAAAGTCGGCGTGTACGCTGCTGATATCACCCTGGGTGGTGAGCACGGCATAACTTAAGTCAATGGCTTTAAGCTGTAGCGCAATGTAAGGCAATAAACCCAAGGTAGCCATTAGGGTGACGATAACCGCTAAGCGTCTGCTTTTACCGTAGCGGGAAGAAATGAAATCAGAAATTGAACCAATGTTTTCACGTTTGGCGATGAGGATTATTTTGTAAATAATACGGTGGCCAAACAAAAAGAAAGCGATTGGCGCGATGTAAGGGCCCAAAAAGTCCCACCCAGAAGTGGCTGCACGGCCCACTGATCCATAAAAAGTCCACGAGGTTAAAAACACGCCAAGGGACAAGCTGTAAATGATGGCTTGTAGATGTTGGTTGGCATAAGCCTTGAAAGGCATTAACCGGTCACCTAGTTTGGCAATGCCTAGGAGTAGCGCAAAATAGGCTAGGGAGATAATAAGTAGGCTAGTGCTGGTGAACATATAAACATGGACCAAGTGAGGGTTGCAGCAAGGGTACCACGCCCGCCAACGAGTTCCCATTGTGGGGTCTATACCTAAAACAGGCCCTAGACATATGTCGAGGTGCCGACATATATCTAATGGTTAGATTAGGGCCGTGGGGTTAAATTGTACAAAATAACAACATCACCTTTAAGAGTTTTCTATGGTTTCCAGCGCTCAAAAGCAGTCTTACCCAGCACCTGGGCTTGATACCTTTCCTAAGTTGTTGCAACACAACGCTCGTATGTTCACTAACAAAGACGCCATGCGCGAAAAAGAATTTGGCATTTGGCAGTCATGGACTTGGAGCCAAGTGGCCGAAGAAGTCGAGCGTTTTGCTCTCGGTTTGCAGGTCAATGGTGTAAAAGCCGGTGATTCAGTATTGATTGTGGGTGGTAACCGCCCGCGCACCTACTGGACCATGTGCGCCGTGCAGTCCTTAGGGGCGGTACCGGTTCCCACTTATCACGACTCGGTTGCGGAGGAAATGCAGTTTGTTATAGAGCATTCCGAAGCGCGTGTGATTATCGCTGAAGACCAAGAGCAAGTCGATAAGATTTTGGATGTAAAGGATCGTTGTCCGGCCGTAGAGTTGGTGATTTACGACGACCCGAGAGGCATGAAGGGCTACGACTCAGAATTAGTTGAAATTCAAAATTTTGTGACAGTTCAGGCTCAAGGTGAAGCTCTTCGAGCAAAACAGCCAAACCTTTACCAAGAGCTAATTAGCCAAGGTAAGGGTGATGATATTTCCATTATTCTATACACCTCGGGCACCACAGGTAAGCCAAAGGGTGTGGTGCTGACCTATGACAACACCTTGCTCACGGGTTACCACGGTGGCTTGATGGAAGGCCTTAACGAAAACGATGAAATTTTGGCTTATCTACCAGTAGCCTGGATTGGTGATCATATTTTCTCTTATGCCCAATCCTACACCATGGGGTTTTGTGTTAACTGCCCAGAAAGCACCGAAACAGTGGCTGCGGACATGCGTGAAATCGGCCCAACCTATTACTTTGCCCCCCCGCGAGTATTTGAAAGCTTGTTAACCAGTGTTCAAATTCGGATGGAGGATGCGGCGCCAGTGAAGCGTAAAATGTTTAGCTATTTTATGCAGGTGGCCAAAACTACAGGTATAAGGTTATTAGAAAACAAGCCCGTCGGTGTTATTGATCGTATCAAATACGCCCTAGGTAATGCCTTGGTTTACGCGCCACTCAAAGATGCATTAGGCATGGGTCGTGTGCGTTTGGCTTACACTGCTGGTGAGGCCATTGGTGGTGAAATCTTTGATTTTTACCGTTCGTTAGGTATCAATATTAAGCAACTTTATGGCCAAACTGAGTCGTCGGTGTTTATTACTGTGCAGCCAGATGGCGAGGTTTACCCCGATACTGTAGGTACACCTAGCCCGGGTGTAGAGTTAAAAATTGCCGACAACGGTGAAGTAATTTACCGCAGTGCGGGTGCCTTCCATAGTTACTTTAAAAACCCTGAAGCCACGAAAGATACCAAAACTGCAGAAGGTTGGGTGCACACTGGCGATGCAGGCTTTATGACCAGCAATGGCCACCTACGTATTATTGACCGTGCCAAAGACGTTGGTACGTTTAACAGTGGCAAGATGTTTGCGCCTAAATACATCGAAAATAAACTCAAATTCTTCCCGCACATCCAAGAGGCAGTGACCTTTGGCGATGGCAAAGACGATTGTATGGCGTTTATCAATATTGATCTGGGTGCCGTGGGTAATTGGGCAGAGCGCAACAACATTGCCTACGCCTCCTACCAAGAGTTAGCAGCACATCCTGAAGTCAACAAAATGGTGGCGCAAAGCGTTGCTGAAGTGAATGAATCCTTACTTGACGATGAAATGCTGGCCCATTCACAAATTAGTCGCTTCCTTATCTTGCATAAAGAGCTGGATGCCGATGATGGTGAGTTAACCCGTACCAAAAAGGTCAAGCGTAAGTTGATTAACGAACGTTATAAGATTTTGATTGATGCCCTCTATGACGGCAAAACCCAGTGCTTTATTGAAACCGAAGTGGCTTTTGAAGATGGCCGCGTTGGTAAAATTACCGGTGACATCAGTATTCATGATGCCAAAACCTTTAACCCTGTAGCCCAAGCGAGCTAAGCCATGACTGAACCATTGCAAAAAATGGAAGCGGCCTCAAAACTGCTAGAGCTGAAGAATATCGACTTGTCTTTTGGTGGTGTAAAAGCCATCAGTAATATTAGTTTTGACGTTATGGAAGGCGAAGTTCGCGCCATCATCGGCCCCAACGGTGCAGGTAAAAGCTCCATGTTGAACGTAATCAACGGCTTTTATCACCCACAACAAGGCGAGATTTGGTTTGACGGTAAACAACGTCACTCCATGAAGCCATATCAAATTGCCTACCAAGGTATCGCCCGTACGTTCCAAAACATTGCTCTGTTTAAGGGCATGAGTGTGTTGGATAACATTATGACGGGGCGCTTTACCCACATGCGTAAAAACATGTTGTGGCAAGCACTGTGGAAGGGTCCTGCAGAGCAAGAAGAAATTGAAAACCGAGAGTTTGTAGAGGGTATTATCGATTTCTTGGAAATTCAAGCCATTCGAAAAACCCCAGTAGGGCGCTTGCCTTACGGTTTGCAAAAGCGAGTTGAGCTAGGTCGTGCTTTAGCGGCCCAGCCTAAAATGCTGCTGCTTGATGAACCCATGGCTGGCATGAACGTGGAAGAAAAAGAAGACATGTGTCGCTTCATCTTAGATGTGAATGACACCTTTGGTACCACCATTGTCCTCATTGAGCACGATATGGGTGTGGTCATGGATATCGCCGACCGCGTTGTGGTGCTGGACTACGGCCGCAAAATTGGTGACGGCACTCCAGACGTCGTACGTAACGATCAAACCGTAATTGATGCCTATCTTGGCGTGAGCCACTGAGGAAAACAACATGAGTGCTGATTTTTTATATTTAGTGGAAGTGATTCTCAACGGCCTAATGGCTGGCGTGATGTACTCCTTAGTGGCCCTTGGTTTTGTATTAATTTTTAAAGCCTCGGGTATCTTTAACTATGCCCAAGGTGTAATGGCGTTGTTTGCTGCCCTTACTTTGGTAGGTATTCAAACCGGGCAAATACCCTTTGCTCACCTAATTAATGCCATTTTTGGCACTAATATGCACCACTTTGGCTGGCAAGTACCTACGGTTCTTGCCATCGCTCTAACGGTGGGAGTAATGGTGTTATTTGCCATCATTGTAGAGCGCTACATATTGCATCACTTGGTTAACCAAGAACCTATTATTCTGTTTATGGCAACCATCGGTTTAGCTTACTTTATGGAAGGTTTTGGCGACATTATGTGGGGCAGTCAAATTAAAACCATGGATGTTGGTTTGCCCTCTGGAGGTTCGCGTTGGCTTGAGGACTACACCCTGGGCTGGGCTGCCGAAGGCGAGCGCTACTACGGCATGTACCTCGACAAACTCGACATGGTAGCCAGTTTAGTGGCCATCGTGCTGGTGATTTCGCTCACTATATTTAGCCAATACACCACGACTGGCCGTGCCTTAAGGGCCGTAGCCGATGACCATCAGGCCGCCTTGTCTGTGGGTATTTCTCTACGCACTATTTGGGTCATTGTTTGGTCTATTGCAGGCTTTGTAGCCTTGGTGGCCGGTATTATGTGGGGCGCCAAATCAGGCGTGCAGTTCTCGCTGTCTCTCATTGCCTTAAAAGCCTTACCCGTGTTAATGCTAGGCGGCTTTACCTCCATCCCTGGCGCCATTATTGGTGGTTTGATCATCGGCGTAGGCGAGAAGTTATTCGAATATGCCATTGGGCCGCTAATTGGCGGCGCCACAGAAAATTGGTTTGCCTACGTGCTAGCGCTTATGTTCCTTGTGTTTAGACCACAAGGTTTGTTTGGCGAAAAGATTATAGAAAGGGTGTAACAGATGTTTTATCGCGAATCCGGTGATTTTAAAAAGACCTACCAAAAAGACAGTCAAACCTTTCCTATAAAGTTTGACCGCATGCGCTATTACTTTGTGCTAGCCGTCGCCTTTTTGGTTATCCCTATGTTTCTTACGGACTATATGGCCAACGCTGTAATGATTCCGTTTTTGGTATGGGCTATTGCAGCCTTAGGCCTAAATATTTTGGTGGGCTACACAGGCCAGCTGTCTTTAGGTACGGGTGGCTTTATGGCCGTGGGTGCTTATGCGACCTACAAACTGATGACGGCCTTCCCTGGCATGGACATGGTGACTGTCATCCTGCTTTCTGGATTGATTACCGCGTTTGTAGGTGCCATGTTTGGTTTGCCTAGCTTGCGCATCAAAGGCTTCTACCTTGCCGTAGCCACCTTAGCCTCGCAATTCTTCTTGGTATGGTTGCTTAATAAGGTACCTTGGTTTTATAACAACTCAGCGTCTGGCCAAATTAGTGCCCCAGAACGAGAAATGTTTGGCGTGATTATCACCGGGCCCCATGCCACACCAATCGCTGCGTATATTTTTTGTTTAGTCTTTGCCGTTGCTTTGGCTTGGCTGGCACGTAACTTAACTCGCGGACGTTTAGGCCGTAGCTGGATGGCTATTCGCGACATGGACATCGCTGCAGAAATTATTGGCGTAAACCCTTTAATGGCTAAGCTATCGGCCTTCGCCGTGTCTTCGTTTTTCATCGGCATTGCGGGCTCGTTATTCTTTTCCGTTTATCTCGGTGCCGCAGAAGTAACTGAGGCCTTTGGCATCACTGTGTCATTTGCCGTGTTGTTTATGATCATCATCGGCGGTTTGGGTTCTATTTTCGGCAGCTTTGTGGGCGCAGCCTTCATGGTGCTGATGCCGGTATTACTGAAAAACGTTCTAGTGGGTGGTATGGGTTGGCCTACGGACCTAGCGGCACACTTTGAATATATTATTGTAGGCGGCCTGATCATCATTTTCTTGATCGTGGAACCTCACGGGTTGGCACAAATGGCCCGTGTACTAAAAGAAAAATTACGCTTATGGCCGTTCCCTCACTAGGGGACAGTCTAGGTAATTTGTGTCCTTGGACACACACTATCTGCCTTTTTAAGGTAAATAAAAATAAGTCGAACCCTAGGAGGATGACGACAATGAAATTAAAGCAATTAGCAACTATCGCCCTGACTACCCTGGCCGTTTCTGCGCCAGTGGCAGCGGATTTGGTATTTCCATCTTTAAGCTACCGTACCGGCCCTTATGCTGCGGGTGGTACTCCCTACGCAGACGGTTGGGCTGACTACTTCACCATGTTGAACGCACGTGATGGTGGTATCGGTGGTGTAATGACTTCTGTGCCTGAATGTGAAACTGGTTACAACACAGCAAAAGGTGTTGAGTGTTACGAATCTCTCAAGGGTGACGGCGCATTGGTATTTAACCCATTGTCTACGGGTATCACTTACCAGTTGATCCCCAAAGCAACCGCTGACGACATCCCTTTGTTAACCCAGGGTTACGGTCGTACTTCTGGTGCTAACGGCGCTATTTTCTCCCACGTATTTAACTTCCCTGCTAACTACTGGGCCGGTGCTAGCCGTATCGTAAACCGTATCAAGCACGAAGCTGGCGGTGATCTTACGGGTAAGAACATTGCCTTGGTTTACCACAACTCTGGTTACGGTAAAGAGCCGATTCCTACGCTTAAAGCTCTGGCAGAAAAGCACGGCTTTGAACTGACTTTGATCCCTGTAGATCATCCAGGACAAGAGCAAAAGTCACAATGGCTACAAATCCGTCGTGAGCGTCCAGATAACATCATCCTTTACGGTTGGGGTGTAATGAACCAGGTTGCTTTGCAAGAAGCCGCTAACATTCGTTACCCAATGGATCAGATGTTTGGCATCTGGTGGTCTGGTACTGAAAACGATAAGCTAGAAGGCATGGCTTCCCATGGCTACAAGGCAGCTACTTTCCACAATGTGGGTAGTGAGTACCCTGTATACAAGGACATTCAGAAGCACGTTGTTGATGCTGGCCTAGCGGCTGGTGACGGTTCTAACGTCGGTTCTGTATTGTACAACCGTGGTATGTACGCGGCGATGACAGCGGCTACTGCTGCGTCAACGGCTCAAGACATCCATGGCGAGAAGAACATCACTGCTAGCATGATGCGTGACGGTCTAGAAAACATCAACATGAGCGACGCTGTAATGGCTGCTGCAGGCTTACCTAAGTTTGGTCCTGAGTTTGCTGGTTCTTGTGCTAACCATGGTGGTACTGGCCAAGTTGGTATCCAACAGTGGGATGGCAACAAGCAAGCATGGAAGTTGATCGGTGGTTTCGAAGCTCCAGACAATAAAGTGATTGGTGAGCTTATCGAAGCTGACTCTGCTGCTTACGCTGCAGAAAACAACATCACTCCACGTGATTGTTAATCCGTTAAGTTAACGTTTTAACTCAACGAGGCGCCGGTGCTAACACGTACTAGGCTGGCGCCTCAATTTTTAAATTTTACTAAAACAGATTGTTTTGCTGGTGATAGGATAAAATCATGACCACAGAAAAAGCACCGATACTTGCCATTAACAATATCGAGGTCATCTACGACCACGTGATATTGGTTTTGAAGGGCGTATCTTTAGAAGTGCATGAAAAAGGCATTGTGGCCTTACTTGGCGCCAACGGCGCGGGTAAGTCTACCACCATTAAAGCGATCTCTAATTTATTGGCCTCCGAGCGCGGCATCGTGACTAAGGGCTCCATTGAATTTGAAGGCCACAACATAAACGCCAGTAACCCCGCTGACCTTGTTACCATGGGTGTGGTGCAGGTGATGGAAGGTCGCCACTGTTTTGAGCACTTAACCATTGAAGAGAACTTGTTAGTGGGCGCTTACACCCGCCGCGATGGTCGCAAAAGTGTGCAAGAAAGTTTGGAAATGGTGTACGACTATTTTCCGCGCTTAAGAGAGCGACGCAAAAGCCAAGCCGGTTACACCTCAGGCGGCGAGCAACAAATGTGTGCTATTGGGCGTGCCTTAATGGCCAGCCCTCACATGATCTTGTTGGACGAGCCCTCCATGGGTCTTGCCCCACAGCTAGTGGAAGAGATTTTTGAAATTGTTAAAAAGCTTAATGAAGAACAAGGCGTCACCTTCTTGTTAGCCGAGCAGAATACGGCTGTGGCTTTACGTTACGCCACCTATGGTTACATTATGGAAAACGGCCGTGTAGTAATGGATGGTAAAGCCAGCGATTTACGTGAAAACGAAGACGTAAAAGAGTTTTACTTAGGTGTGAGTGACGGCGAACAAAAGAGCTTCCGCGACGTGAAGCAATATCGCCGTCGTAAGCGTTGGTTGGCGTAAACACTTCAATGTTATCCTGACGCAGGTCAGGATCGCCGGTAGGTCACACAGATTCTGGCTTGCGCCAGAATGACGTGTAGTAATCCACCCGTAGTTAATAAACGAGACGCCAAATGACTGATTTTTACGACCACTTAGAAACCCGTGACCCCGACCAGCGTCGAGTGGATCAGGTTCGAGCAGTGGCTGAACAGGTGGCTCATGCTCAGGCAACGTGCCCGGCATGGACTAACATACTGCAGGGCATCGAAGCTGCTAAAATCACCAGTGTTGAATCTATTGCCGAATTGCCAGTGACGCGTAAATCTAGCCTCATAGAATTACAAAAGAACAACATGCCCTTTGGTGGTTTGCTCAGCTCGGAAGCGGCACCATTAGCCTACGTATTTACCTCGCCTGGCCCTATCAATGAACCCGGGTTTGACGTGCCAGATCATTGGCACTTTGCTAGAGCACTATACGCCGGGGGCTTGCGTAAAGGCGACTTGGTACACAATACCTTTTCGTACCATTTTACCCCAGCGGGCATTATGTTCGACAATGCTGCAAAGGCCTTAGGTTGTACCGTTGTTGCCGCAGGCGTGGGCAACAGCGAGATGCAAGCCCAAAGCATCGCAGCGCTTAAGCCTAAAGCCTATGTAGGCACACCCTCATTTTTGAAAATTGTATTAGACAAAGCCGATGAATTGAGTCTGGATGTGAGCTCTATGACCCACGCGGTGGTCGGCGGCGAACCTTTCTTCCCTGTTCAACAAGCGTTCTTTAAGGCTAGAGGCCTGCAAGTGGTGCAAGGTTATGCAACAGCAGACCTTGGTAGTATCGCCTATGAAACCTCAGCCCAAGAAGGCATGGTGATCGACGAAGACGTGTACGTGGAAATTGTCCGCCCTGGCACCGGCGACTTAGTTGCCGATGGCGAGGTGGGCGAAGTGTTGGTGACTAACTTTAACCCGCACTATCCGTTGATTCGTTTTGCTACCGGCGACATGTCGGCTATTTTGGTAGGCCAAAGCCCATGTGGCCGAACCAATCGGCGCATTAAAGGCTGGATGGGAAGGGCTGATCAAGCCACAAAAGTGCGTGGTATGTTTGTACGTCCCGAACAGGTGGCTGTACTGGTAGCCAAGCATGAAGAGCTCGTTAAGGTGCGTTTGGAAATTAGCCAAGCTAATGGCCAAGACGTAATGCAGGTGTTGTGCGAAACAGCGAGTGAAACCGCTGATTTAGTCTCTCAAATCACCGATAGCGTGCGCAGTGTGTTGCACGTACGTGGTGAGGTGACTTTGAAGGCGGTAGGCAGCTTGCCCAATGACGGCAAAGTCGTAGACGACCAGCGCCAATACTAAGCTTTCCCTTCGTCTTTGCGAGCGAAGCGTAGCAATCCAAACCCGCGGTGTATGGACTGCCACGGCGCTTCGCTCCTCGCAGAGACGGATTTGGATTGCCACAGACCTATGATCTGGTCAGCCCTTGCATAGAACTCCCTTTCTTATTAGTTATCGTTTTTCTTTGTGCAATAATTGCCTTAATTGCTGCTTCCTGCTTAATGGATAACTCGGCTTCCAGTGCAAGGGGGTCGTCTATGGGACGAAGAGTATCGTTGACACGATAAAGCCCTATATCTTTTAATCGAGCATCATTAAGGTGGGCAACAGACCGCAGCGTATAACGCTGACGTGCGCGCAGATTTTGTTGTTCAAATAGTGCGAGTAGTAAACTTAATAAAGCCACATCCATCTCCTTCTTAATGAAGGCCGGGATCAAAATAGACGGGTTATAAGAGCACTTAGGGGTAGGCTATTACAGGGCCGTGATATTTAAATCCACGGCCGTTGGTAATTCTACCTTTTAGCGCGTGGGACGAAAATTCGTCGCCATCCATTTATTGACGGCGCAAATGTGCGTTGATAAAAATCGTTGGGATAATTGAATCATCGAATTCGCCTCGTCTGGATTGCGTTAATAAAAAGTAGAAACTTATTTAAACATAAGCTTATGTTTATGCCAATGCTAAAAATGAAATAATTGTTATTAATTTCATGTGTTTGAGTGGGGTGTTAAATGAAGGCGTTATAGACGAAATAAGCAGCGCTATTTATTGCATAGAGCAGGGCAATTGGAAGGCTGTTTGCGCGGGCAACATGACTGCCCTTAAGGTGGTAGTTGCCCTGTATAGCTAGCAAAGTACCCGACACTGGATTAATAGCGCTGCCTAAACCCCAAGCGGAGAGAAAGGTCATGGCTAACAGATTAGGATTGGGGTCGAGGGTTAATAACACCGGTGCAATGACCGCCATAATCATGATGGCATGTACACCTAAGCGCGCCGCTATGAGACAAAACCCTAGGGTTAGGCTGGCTTCAAATGGCCCGTAAGTGTTAAACGGTAGCCAAGGCGGCAACACCTTAAACAATTCACCTAAACCAATGGCAAATACACCAGCGGCTAAAAACAATACCGTTTCGTTATGCATGTTGGCCAGTCGATTTGTAATATGGCTATGTAGCTGGGTTAGACGCCCTTCATAAGCTAGCACTATCACTACCAGCAATGGCGCGCTGATGGCAATGATCTGGGTGATTGCTAGCTGTGGCCATATGTCGTGAGCAACAATAACGGCTACCGCCAGTAAACTAGGCAATACTAAGCTGCGGCCTTTTAGTGGGTAGCCGGAGAGCTCGGATTCAGCTGTTTGGTTTTTCCAATATAGGTACAGCAAGCTAATAAAACCCATGGGCGCTCCAACGGCCATTACCGTGAGCAAATTCATATCCGGCACTAAGCTCAAGGTGTATGCCATAGCAGCAAAGAAGGGCGACCAAAGCGCGCACACACCAAAATTAATAGACAACATACTGGCCGTGCGAGTATCGATTGTACGGCTGTGGCGTAATCTGTCTGCGATAATAAGTAGTGCTGAAATGTTGATGATAGCGCTAAAAAAATGACCCGAAGCCAGGGTGCTAATCAGGCCCTTTTTACCTTTTGGCGGGGTGCAGGTTTTACTGGTTTTGGAGGGGGTGGCTATAAGGCTCAAAAAGCTAACTGCTGCCAGCATTGCTAGCAGGCTGGTATTGCTGTTAATTAGGTTGATAAGAGGTGTTGGAGAGCCTTCTAGAGCGCTGTAACCTAGGCTTATGACACCCACTGCAATCAGAATGCTGGATTGAACCAGAGAGCGGCGCGCCAATAGAGAAAATGAGGCTAGGGCAAAACCCCAAAGTAATAGGCCGGCCACCAAGTAAAGGGGTGCGTAAACCAGAGCAAATACGCTGGCAAGTGTGCCTAATGCTAGGCTATAGCCGCGTATTGCTTGCGTCACGATGGCGTTTTAGCAGTAAATATTTTTGCTAACGTAGCTTGCTCTCTTTGTACCAAGGCCTGCCATGTGGGTAGCTGCATCATATGATCAAAATAGGTGGCTAACGTGGGCCAGCGCTGCGGATCAATGGTCTCGCGACCATGCATCAAATTGATCATTTGAGTGGTGATGGCTACGTCAGCTAGGGTAAAAGTATCTTCAACAAAATACCTTTGTTTTCCAAGCTGGGCCGTTAAATAGTCAAATAGCGCCGGTATCTTGTGGGTAAGAGCTTCCTGCACCGGGGCTTCGTCGGTAGCTTTGCCATATATAGGGCGTAAGGTGCGCTGTCTGAACACAGTGAAAGTGAGGTAGGGCGCCAGCTCATAATCGGCAAACTTCTCTAGCCAGCGTACCTGAGCTCTGGCTTTTGCACTGCCGGGCATCAATTGCTCTAGGCCAGCATGGTTGAGGGTTTCGATGAGGTAGTTACATATCACGCTGGAGTCGGCTTGATACCAATTGTCCTCTTGTAACACTGGGATCTTCTTCAGTGGGCTTATTTTAATAAAATCCTCCGGCATGCTCACGGGGGCCACAACGTTGAGCTTATACTCGGTGTTGGAGCAACTTAGTAGGTACATTACCTTGCGTACGAAGGGAGATAATGGGGCGCCGTGTAGGGTGTAGGCCATGGAGGATTTCTCAAAATAAACAAGACGTACTATTGTGGCTGAGGTGCTGGTTAAACTCAAACGATATACCTGCTTTCTTCTAATATACTGAGCTTAAGGGATGAATAACTAAGTAGTTGAAATAAACACACTTATTTTATAATTAGTGCTTGACAGAAAAGGGCTCAATCACTAATATGCGCACTCCAGTTTGGTACGGCCAACAGGCAATACCAACCGCGAATGTGTCCCGTTCGTCTAGTGGTCTAGGACACTGCCCTTTCACGGCGGTAACAGGGGTTCGAACCCCCTACGGGATACCACTATTTTTAGTTAGTGTTTTTATAGGCATTAACTTTCGCAAAGTCGCCTCATAGAGGCGGTTGAGCAAATAGTAAAGGTTAACCATAAGCCTTC
>DPHD01000007.1:51357-51557 GCA_003523085.1 Oceanospirillaceae bacterium
AACCATAAGCCTTCAACAAGTGGTTAGTAGCTTCGAATAGCTCAGTTGGGTGATCGACCGGTGCCGAAAGGCAACAAAAGCACAGCTTTTGTAGGAAGAGAACGATAAAATCTATGATTTTAGCCGGGCAGCGCACGACCGCAAGGTAAAAAGTGTGCTCGAGTTACGAAGTAAGCAGTAAAGGTTAACCATAAGCCTTC
>DPHD01000007.1:51739-52792 GCA_003523085.1 Oceanospirillaceae bacterium
AACCATAAGCCTTCAACAAGTGGTATGTAGCGGGAATAGCTCAGTTGGTAGAGCACGACCTTGCCAAGGTCGGGGTCGCCGGTTCGAATCCGGTTTCCCGCTCCATTTTTATTCAAGAACTTCAAAATACTCAAAAACAACACGTTGCAATACACCACAATGCGATTTCTCTCGTCTGTACATTTATAGTTCTCCAACTCTTGACTGCATTTACATCATTTTAAACTACACTTAGTTTGTTGACGGAATAACTTCCATAACAAGGAGCTAAAGTGAATCATGATCAAAATTTCAAAAATCTTATATTAGATTACCCTCGGCAAGCCATTGAGTTTTTTGCAGCCGAAGAGATGGCTGTGTTCGATGGGCCGCTTCGCATCACCCCAGTTCGACAGGAACAGCTTAAGCACAGATTAAAGGAGCGTCACAGAGAGTTGGATGTGCCCTTGTTGGTCGAGTGGCCTAGTGGCGATAAAGAAATGATCTTGTTTGCCTTAGAAGAAGAAACCCAGTCGAGTCGGTTTTCCATCCATAGATTGGCCCATTATTGTATTGACCTGGGAGAAATGTTCCAGCTAGATCGAATCGTTCCGGTGGTAATATTCCTTAACAATTATCGTGGGCCAACGACGCTTAGCTACGCTAGCGACAGTCGGATCTATCTCCAATTCAACTTCCTGTTCTGTGAGCTTTCCGTTATACCTTGGCAAAAGTTTAGGGCTAGCTCCAACATCGTCGCAAGGCTTAATTTGCCTAACATGTCATACCCCAAGGGGGACAAGGTGGATGTATACGCAAGTGCCATGCAGGGGCTGTTCCAGTTGGAACCTGCGATGGACAAACAGTTTAAGTGCCTTGATTTTGTCGACTTATACTCAAAACTTGAGCAATAATGAAAAACAACAATACAACATCCGCTATCCTGAGGAGGCGCACATAATGAGTAATTTTGCAGATCGATTTATTGCCCAAGGAGTGGAGCAGGGCATACAACAAGGAATGCAACAACGGGAGGCGAGCTTTCTATTGAGGCTGCTTGAAACGAAATTCGGT
>DPHD01000031.1:0-18305 GCA_003523085.1 Oceanospirillaceae bacterium
TTTCAAACTTTTCCTTAGCCATGATAGCCTCCGACAATGGGCGGCCACTGGACCGCGCTAAGTTAAAAAATGCAATTATACTCACGTATTGAGCAAACCGCAGATAACAAGAAGGGTAGATACATTGCTATATCTACCCTTCAAAATATACTGTGCTCCATTGTTCTCATGACAATGGAGCTCTAGGGCGGAATTGAACCGCCGACCTCACCCTTACCAAGGGTGCGCTCTACCCCTGAGCTACTAGAGCTTATATCGCACTAAACTGGCTCTAAATAGCCTTCAAACAACTCACTAAACTAGCAAGCTTCACTCAATGGAGCGGGTAGCGGGAATCGAACCCGCATATACAGCTTGGAAGGCTGTCGTGATAGCCATTATACCATACCCGCTAAGAATGGTGGTGGGAGGTGGATTCGAACCACCGAAGCTTGCGCGTCAGATTTACAGTCTGATCCCTTTGGCCACTCGGGAACCCCACCTAATGTTCTTTAACAGGAATTGGTGCCGGCACGAGGAGTCGAACCCCGGACCTACTGATTACAAGTCAGTTGCTCTACCGTCTGAGCTATACCGGCTAAATGCCTGTGTTCCTGAAACTGCCTGAACTCAGGAGGGGCGTATAATACTGAACGAAGTAGCAGGATGCAAGCATCAATGCATGATTTTATTAAAGTTTTTCAGACTTTTACTAGGCCAGCGACAATGGCCAAGCCATCAAGCACTAAATCACCACTATAAGTGGCACCCAAGGCCTGTGCGGGGGCTTTACCATCACCACCAGTAAGCATGATGACATAACCTGCCTGCTGGGCTTCAAGTAATAATCCACACAGTCCATAACTGGCCATCTGACCACAACCTGCCAACACCGCATGGGCGGTATTTTTGCCTGGCACTGCCGCCTCTACAGCCGCACCAGAAAACTGAATCTGCGCCGTATCGCGCAGCAACGCCTGCACCATCAGCCGCTGACCGGGAATAATGTAACTGCCTTGGTGCTGCCCACTGGCATCAATATAATCAACGGTAATTGCACTGCCGCAATCGGCCACACACAGGGGCGCCTTGGACTGGGCTCGTGCCGCCACCATAGCCAACCAACGATCGACGCCCATCTGCTGGGGTTGCTCATAACCATTAGTCAGGTCTTGCCATTGGGCTTGTGATTCTGCCTTGTAGGCTTGGAGGTTGCGCGCAACCGCCCACTCCTCTACAACTGTGCCGCATTCTGGCGCTGCAACACTAGCCCACGCCAGTTGACTGATCTGCGTCGGCAATTGCGCATCCAGAGCCGCCAAGGTAATGTCACCGGTGGCCATGGTGCCAGCTCCAACTAAGGTGCCTTGCTGCTGAGCGCGCCACTTTAAACGGGTATTGCCAATATCGATCAACAAGTCAGTCATATCACGCCCCTTGGTGGTCGCAAACTAATCTCTCCGCCATTAAAGGCCCGCAGCTCGCCACCTATCTCAACCAATACCGCTCCCGTGTCATTGACACCCCGACACACCCCACTCAGGGTCTCTCCAGACAACAATAACTCTACTGCCTGGTCCTGATGCTGATTATAAGACTGCCATAAGCTCCGCACCGGCGCAAAACCTTGTGCCACAAAGGCGTGTAAATGCTCATTTAGGCGTAACAGTAAGCGTGCCACTAAATCGTTGCGCTGCACTTGGTAACCGAGCTGCCGCAGGCTCACCCAGGGCTGGTCAATATTAGGATTGTGTTCTAAGTGCACATTGACGCCTACGCCAATGACTACATGGCAGGGACCGGTGGCATCGCCACGCATTTCCAACAAAATACCTGCCAGCTTTTTACCATCAGCCAGCACATCATTAGGCCACTTAAGCTTTGCCGATGACACACCCAAATCTTGCAGCGCCTCAACCAAAGCCAAACCCACCACCAAACTCAAGCCTTCTAAGGCCGCTGCACCACCGGTAAAACGCCAGCCCAAGGACAAGGCTATGTTTTGACCAAAAGGAGATTGCCACTGACGGCCTAGGCGGCCGCGACCCTGGGTTTGCACTTCAGCCAGCACCACTTGCCCATGAATAGGCTCTTGCTGTACACGTTGCATGAGGGTTTGGTTGGTGGATGCCAGTGACATATGCAGTTGCATAGAATAGGCAGGAGTGAGCGGTGGCAATTGGCGCTGAATGGCTTCTAAGTCGAGTAAATCTACCCCCCCGGCAATGCGGTAACCACGACCACGAACGCGGTGTAGCTGCACACCTAAAGCCTCTACACCCTTGAGTTGCTTCCAGACCGCGGCACGGCTCATGTTGAGGTGTTGACCTAGGTCGGTACCCGAATGAAAACGGCCATCTGCAAGTAAATGCAGCAATTGATTAAGGGAGGTTAATGACATAACGTGCTATGGATTGCCACGGGGCTGCGCCCCTCGCAAAGACGGGGAGTTGGGCTGCGCCCCTCGCAATGACGGGGAGTTTTGCCGTCATTGCGAGCGTAGCGAAGCAATCCAAACCCGCGGACTGTGGGTTTCCACGAGGCTGCGCCACTCGCCACGAGGCAGAGCATTACTTGTGCTTAGCCTTTTTATTGGCCTTTTTGACGTGCTTCACCAACCGCTGCTTCTTGGTAATTTGGCGTGCCGACAACTGATTTTTTTTGCCTTCAAAGGGGTTATCACTGGTGCGGAATTCAAAGCGCACTGGGGTGCCGCGAATTTTAAGCACCTTAATAAATTTATTTTCTAAATAGCGCTTATAGGCCATAGGCAGCGCGTTAGTTTGGTTGCCGTGCACAATAAATAACGGCGGATTTGAGCCACCTAAGTGGGCATAACGTAACTTAATGCGGCGGCCATGCACCAGCGGCGGCTGATGATCTTGCAATGCATCTTCTAGCAAAGTGGTTAACTTGTTAGTACTCCACTTGGTAAACGCACAACCATGGGCCTCTTCTACCGATTTATACAAATCACCTACCGCTGTACCGTGCAAGGCCGAGATAAAGTGGATGCGCGCAAACTTAGCAAACTCCAAGCGTGTTTCTAGCTCATGCTTCACATGGGCCTTATCGTCAGCGGTCATGCCATCCCATTTGTTAACGGCAATCACTAAGGCACGGCCGGCATCAAGCACAAAGCCTAACAAATGCATGTCTTGCTCGGTTAAACCTTCATGGGCATCCACCACCAACACCACAACATGGGCGTCTTTAATAGCTTGTAGGGTTTTTACAATAGAAAACTTTTCTACGGTCTCTTTAACCTTGCCACGGCGACGCACCCCTGCGGTATCAATTAAAGTATAAGGCTTATCATTGCGGCGGTAGGGAATATAAATACTGTCTCGTGTGGTACCGGCTTCGTCATAGACCACCACTCGATCTTCACCGAGCATACGGTTTACTAACGTTGACTTGCCTACGTTAGGTCGGCCAACCACACCGATACGGATACCGCCTTCAGTTTCATCATCAAAACCTTCGGCTTCTGGGAACGGCTCCAGCACATCCTCCATCAACTGGCTTACGCCACGTCCGTGGGAGGCAGCGATAGGTCGAGGCATACCCACCAAACCGAGTCCGTAGAAGTCGCCCATAGCCACGTCTGCGTCAATACCGTCGGTTTTGTTAACCACCAAGTAAGATGGCTTTTCGCTGCGGCGTAAATGGTCGGCAATGAGCTCGTCGGAGGGATTTAAACCCGCCTTACCGTCAACTAAAAACAACACCACGTCGGCTTCTTCGATGGCCAACAGGGATTGCTCTGCCATCACCTGGTCAATGCCAGCCTCATCTCCACTAATACCACCCGTATCAATGACCAAAAAATCCCGCTCAGCAATTTTTCCCTCGCCGTATTTACGGTCTCGGGTAAGGCCTGGAAAATCAGCCACTAGGGCATCTCGCGAACGCGTTAAACGGTTAAATAATGTGGACTTGCCCACATTGGGACGCCCTACTAAGGCAATTACGGGATTCATAGATCAACCAGTTATTTCAAGCCGATGCGCGTTAAACGACCATCTTGACTCAATATGTAAATGTTATTTTGGTAACTTTTGCTACCAACGCGTGCACCTAGGGTGCCTATTTTTTTGCGTCCTAAAAAGGCCCCATCCGTCAGCTGTAACAGGTGGGCATAGCCTTGTGCATCAATCACTAAGGCTTGATTATCTAGACTCATGGCCGACGACAACAGACGATGCTTAAGGCTATCGTTTTGCCATAATACATGACCTTCAATACGGTCGTAGGCCAGCACTACATCATCCGCATCAACGGCCAAAATGGTATTACCAACAATAAACGCACTACTCAAACTCGACAGCGGCTGCTGCCACTTTAGCGCCCCAGTCAGGGCATCAATGGCAGTTAAGCTACCTTGGTAGCTAGTGCTGTAGAGTACGCCATCTAATAACCGCAAGGCGCCGTCGATATCAACTAAACGTTCAATTTCGGAACGGCCTTTAGCTGAACCTACGGTTTGCTGCCAAACGATGCTGCCCGTTTGGTTATCCAGTGCGACTAGTTTGCCACTAGCAAAACCCGCATAAGTATAGTTATTGGTGACCACGGGGGTACTCGTACCCCGCACCGTTAGACTCGGTAAATTAGCGGTGTAAGACCACAAAAACTTACCCTTCCCAAGTTCGTATGCACTCACCTTTCCATCGATCGTTTGCACCACCACCAACTGTTCGTTGGCTTGCGGCACCGCCAGCGCTTCGCTCGAGGTATTGGCCTGCCATTGCAACGAACCATCAACACCGCTCAATGCCAGCAACTTGCCACTTTGGGTGGCAACGAATAGCAAATCCTGCGACTCGCCGATGCCCGCACTCAAGGTTTGGCCCAAATCCACCTGCCACACTGCAGCGCCAGTGTCCATGTTATAGGCCGCCACAGTGCCGCTAGACGCCACTGCTACAATTTGGCCTTGCTGCAGTACCGGCTCCAACACAGAAAAGGCATTGTGATCACCCGCACCGACTTTACTAGACCAATGCTTAACCAGCTCTTGTTGCGCCACAATAGACTGCAGCTGGGTAGGTTCTGGCACACTACCACCAGTTGACGAACAGGCACCAAGGGTAGCCATAGCCATACACAAAAGAAGCAGTCGTAACGGTCGAGTTAACATTGAGTCATACCTTATCCAGTGGTTAAGTAGGCAGTTTATTGCGCAAGATTATCCAACTTCAAACCCAATAGTGGGTTATTAGCGCCACTCGCCTGAGCCAGTTCTGACGCTTGAGTGTATGCAGCCCTTGCCGCATCTAGTGCACCTTGGGTAACAAGGATATCGCCTTTAGCTTCTAAGCGTGCTGCAGACCATGCATCATCGCCGTCCGTAAGCAATGCTAGGGCTTGCTCATGCTGACCTTGTGCTGCCAATACTTTGGCCCAACGTACGTTAGCCAACGCCACTATTTCAGCATCGCCTTGTTGCGCCACGACCCACTCTAATTCGGCGCCCGCTGCAGCAAGGTTGCCCGTTTGAACTTCCACTCGAGCCACCATTAAGGCAGCCAACTGTGCGTAGGTACTGGTGCTAAATTCAGTTTTTAACAAATCGCTGTTGTGGCGAATACTCGCCGCATCTTTTTCGCTTAGCTCGCCCGCCGGAGCACTATTGAGCAAACGCTGAAAATAAGCACTGGCCACTTCAGATTGTTGCACCTGATAGTCTTGGTAAGCATTCCAGCTCAATACGCCACCGATAGACACGGCGATGGTGAGAATCAACGATTTGCCGTTTTCTTTCCACCAGTTTTTTAACGCTTCTACCTGTTCTTCTTCGGTTTTCATTTCGGTCACGACCAAAAACTCCTCAATACTGCATTTAATAATAATTGTTAATTGGGTTACAAAAAGCGCGCCACTTGAACCGTCACTTGGTCAATAGCGATGCTTTGCTGTTGACCTTGACCTTGTAATGGTTTTAGCTGAACTTGGCCCTGTGCCAGCTCATCATCACCTAAAATCAGTACCATTTTAGCACCGCTTCGATCGGCTTTTTTCATTTGGTTTTTCAAGCTGCCTGCGCCACAATGCCAAACCACACGCAGGCCTGTGATATCACTGCGCAATTGTTCAGCTAACTGCATGGCCCGCACGTTGGCCTGCGCACCCAAATGGGCGACATACAAATCTACCTTTTGAGCAATGTCGGCAGGCGCTTGCTGCAGCTCTTGCAGCAGCAAAATCATCCGCTCTACGCCCATAGCCCAACCCACAGCCGGCGTAGGCTTGCCACCTAATTCTTCTATCATGCCATCGTAACGACCGCCGCCACACACAGTGCCTTGCGCTCCGAGTTTATCGGTCACCCACTCAAACACTGTTTTACAATAGTAATCTAAGCCACGCACTAGCCGCGGGTTGATTTCATAGCTTATACCGGCGGCATCTAACAGCTGACGTAGACGCTCAAAGTGATCACGGGATTCGTCATCTAAATAGGCATAGAAATCCGGTGCGCTATCTAGCAAGCGTTGTGTGGACTCATCTTTACTGTCCAGCACTCGCAACGGGTTAGTCACTACCCGGCGCTGACTGTCGGCATCTAAAGAGGCCATATTAGCCTGTAAAAAGGTCACTAAATCGGTGCGATATGCTGCGCGGGCAGCGGAACTACCCAAAGTATTAAGCTGCAATGTAACCGCGTCTTGCAGGCCTAACTGACGCCATAAACGGGCGGTCATGATGATGAGCTCCGCGTCAACGTCGGGGCCATCTAGGCCATACACTTCTGCACCAAACTGGTGAAACTGACGTTGCCGACCCTTTTGTGGCCGCTCATAGCGGAACATGGGGCCGTGATACCACAGGCGCTGAACTTGGTTATAGGTTAAACCGTGCTCCAAAGCCGCCCGCACACACGATGCAGTGCCCTCTGGCCGCAAGGTCATATGGTCACCATTGCGATCTGCAAAGGTATACATTTCCTTTTCCACTACATCGGTCGCTTCACCAATGGAACGGCAAAACAAGTCGGTTTTTTCGGCAATAGGCATGCGAATTTCTGCATAACCATATTGCTCAAAGACGGACTTAACTTGCGCTTCAAAAAACTGCCACAAGGGTGTTTGATCGGGCAAGATGTCGTGCATGCCGCGAATGGCTTTAATAGATGCCAAAACGTGTTCCTTTACTAAACTGTTGACGAAGGTGTCGATTATTTCTTTAATGTAAGACGCGCAATATCCTTACGCGTGTGAGGCTTCAAGTCGATGATGCGCTCGTCAAAGGTCATGTTAGAGACGGCAGATGAACGGCCCAATAAAACCTCTATAGGCGCGGTAACCACCTGATCGATGCGCTCACCAGCAGAAAAAAGGTCCGACAAAATCATTTTGCCATTGCCATCTTTAATTTCCACCCAACAGTCTTTATCAAATACCATCACCAACACTGCCTCATTGACGGCCAACACTGGAGCCTCTTGCTCAACCCCTTGCTCCGCAGGCACGGACGCTGGCGCCACCACCTCCACGACGGGTTGTTCGGGCGCCACTTCAACTGACACCGTAGGCTGCACACTTTCTTCAACAAGCACCGGCGCCTGGCTCTCCTCAACTAAAGGTGCCGCGCCGACTTCAGCTTGACTAGCAGTTAAGGTGGCTAGATCAAGGTTATCTTCAAGCTCTTCTAGCGGCTCAACAAGGGTCTCACCTTGCGCCGTATCCACCGTCACACTGGTCAATTGAGATATGGCTAAACCGCCATTTTGGCTTTGCCACCACATTAGCGAAACAACCACCAAACCCATAACAAACAACGCCGAAACGATCTTTACCCAGGTATCACTAGGCTTGCTTTGCTGATCCGCGTTACGCATGCCAACCATGGGCTTACTACCATGATCTGGCATGCCATATACCGCATCGAACTCGGCAACTAAGACCTGCCCATCCAAACCTACATGACGCGCATAGGAGCGAATATAACCACGGGCGAAAACAAAACTAGGAATGAGCTCAAAATCGTCTTCTTCAATGGCATTAATCACCTTCGACGTTAAGTGCAATTCACGCGCCGTCTCCATTTGAGACCAGCCCTTATCTTCTCGAGCTTGACGTAATAAGTATCCGGGAAAGCCTGGTAACTGCCCGTCCAGTTGATGTTGATCTGACATGTCTAACGATTCCGCATCACTCACTATGTGTACCTTTTCTTATTATTTACAGTAGAGTTAGTTAAGTTTGTTAATATTTGAACCAATAATAGCGCCCATTTTTGGACACTGCCAGCTTAGCTTAGTTCCTCGGCTAAATTTGTTGTGCTTCTATACGTGCCGCATGGGTCGCACTACGCCGGGTACGGTCTTTTACTTGGCCTACCAACTGCCCACAAGCGGCATCAATGTCATCCCCGCGGGTGGTTCTAATGGTAGTAATAATACCTGCTTTGGCCATGATGCGCTGAAAGGCTTCAATTTGCGGCCGCGGGCTACGACGGTAGTCGGACCCTGGAAACGGGTTAAATGGAATCAAGTTGAGCTTGCAGGGCACCCGCTTTAACACGACAGCCAACTCTCGAGCATGTTTAGGCTGATCGTTAATGCCGTCAATCATGGTGTATTCCATAGTAATTACGCGCTTGTCGCTTAAATTTTCCAAATAGCGATTACACGCATCGACCAAGGTATCAATATTGTATTTCTTATTTACGGGCACCAACTCATTACGCAATAAGTCATTAGGCGCGTGTAACGAAATAGCCAACGATACGTCTGTAATTTGACTCAGGCGATCTATAGCTGGCACTACACCAGCCGTACTCACAGTTACTCGACGCTTAGACAAGTTATAGGCATTGTCATCCATCATCAAGGCAATAGCCGGAGCCACTTGATCAAAGTTAAGCAGGGGCTCGCCCATGCCCATAAATACAACGTTAGTAACCCGCCTTGGGCCGTTTGGATCTACCGGCCCAAACGACTTAATGGCAATTCGCAGCTGGCCAATAACTTCGGCTGCGGTTAAATTTCGGTTAAAACCTTGCTTGCCGGTTGAACAAAAACTACAGTCCAATGCACAACCCACTTGAGATGAAACGCATAAAGTTGCCCGATCACCTTCGGGAATAAGTACCATCTCAACTTTGTTGCCGCCCGAAACGCCAATCACCCACTTACGAGTACCGTCTTTTGAATCGGCACGATGAAGCACTTCTGGCTCTACGATTTCTGCTGTTGCAGTTAGTTTTTCACGCAAGGATTTGCTCACGTTTGTCATACTGTCAAAGTCTTCCGCGCCAAACTGATGAATCCATTTCATCACCTGAACAGCCCTGAATTTAGGCTCATTCATGGTTTTGAAAAAGTCTTCCATTTGGACTTGGGAAAAGCCCAATATATTAGTTTTTGCGATGACTTCTGACATATTAAAACCTGTTTAAAATACTTATATTGCGCACACTATTTGGCTAGCCTAAACGCAGTGCGGCGTTCACAAGGAACGCCGCATTCTGCTTGCTGAAATCAACAGCAGCAGTCTACTCAACAGTAACGGAATTAACCGCCAAAGAAGTAGGAAATTTCACGTGCAGCTGACGTAGTAGAGTCAGAACCGTGCACAGCATTGGCATCGATAGATTCTGCAAAATCACTACGGATAGTACCAGCTTCAGCTTCTTTAGGGTTAGTTGCACCCATTAGGTTACGGTTCATGTCTACCGCGCCTTCGCCTTCAAGCACCTGAACAACAACAGGACCAGAAGTCATGAACTTTACTAGATCGCCAAAGAAAGGACGTTCGCTGTGCTCAGCGTAAAAGCCTTGAGCTTCAGCTTCGGTTAGCTGCTTCATTTCCATTTTAACGATTTTAAGGCCGTTAGTTTCGAAACGTGAAGCGATTTTTCCGATAACATTTTTAGCTACAGCATCAGGCTTGATGATGGACAGAGTGCGTTCTACCGCCATGGTATTCTCCAAACAGTGGGACCCATAAAATGGGTAATAAATAAAAAGTGTTAACCCGCACGAAAACCGTACGCGAAATTTGACCGCGTAATTATACGCTGTATTGACTAGCTTTAATAGGGGCTAGTCTAGCTCATCAATCCAAGCAGTTTGTATGGCTTCTAATATTTTTTCGCCACAGCGTTTTGAGTCGTCATTAAACTCTGGTAAATCCATCGTCCACTGCATTAAATCGGTAAACCGCACCTGCCGAGGATCAACCTCTGGGTGAGTTTCATACAGTTCAATAGCAATATCTAAGGTATCGGTCCAACTCAGCGACATAACCTGCTCCTAGTGGGCTTCTGAAACAATGTTAATAGTGTACTTAGGAATCTCTACTACCAAATTTTCATCGGCCACCACCGCCTGACAACTCAGGCGAGAATCTGGCTCTAAACCCCAAGCTTTGTCTAACATGTCATCTTCTAGTTCGTCGGACTCTATCATAGAATCAAAACCTTCACGCACGATCACATGGCAGGTGGTACATGCACAGGACTTTTCGCAGGCATGCTCAATATCAATACCATTGGCTTTGGCCGCATCAAGAATGGTTTGGCCCGCATCGGCTTCAATCACTTGGCCTGCTGGGCAAAGTTCGGCATGGGGCAATATAATAATCTGGGGCACAGTTACAACTCCTCAACTACATTCTTTAAATTCACGGCTTGGCGACAAACTACAACTGATCTACGGACTTGCCAGCCAAAGCGCGCTTAATACTGTCATCCATACGCATGGCTGCATAGGCGTCACTGGCCTTAGCCATCACCTCAATCTGCTTAGCTATGGCATGATGGTCCTGACCATTACGGGCCAAGACTAATTGCTCCATGTGGTTTACAATGTGCTGCTGAGCTTGCGTCGTTAGTAAGCGCTCACCATCCTCTGCCAAAGCCATTGTCACAGCCTCTAGCAAACGATCTGCCTCCACCTGCTGCTCACGCAAACTGCGCGCGCTGCGGTCATCTTCAACGTTGCTCCAGCTGGCCTTAATCATGTCAGCGACCTGCTGATCAGACAGACCGTAGGACGGCTTCACTTGCACCGTGGCAGCCACACCCGAGGTTAACTCGCGGGCACTGACTTCTAGCAAACCGTCGGCATCCACCTGGAAGGTGACACGGATTTTAGCCGCACCAGCCGCCATTGGCGGAATACCGCGTAATTCAAATCGCGACAAGGAGCGGCAATCTTGTACCAATTCGCGCTCACCTTGTAACACGTGAATCGCCATGGCTGTTTGGCCATCTTGGTAAGTGGTAAATTCTTGTGCACGAGCCACTGGGATTGGTGTATTGCGATCGACCACACGCTCAACCAAGCCACCCATAGTTTCCAAACCTAACGACAAAGGCAGCACATCTAGCAACAACAATTCTTCGCCACTTTGATTGCCGGCCAACACGTCCGCCTGACGGGCAGCGCCTAAAGCGACCACTCGATCCGGATCGATAGAGGTCAATGGCTGGCGCTGAAATAATTCGGTTACACGCTCTTGCACCCGCAAGCTACGGGTTGAACCACCCACCATCACCACTTCGGCCACTTCATCTAGGCCCACCTTAGCATCACGCAAAGTGCGTTTAGTGGCCCGAATAGCACGGCTGATAATTGGATCTAGCAGCTCATTCATCTGCTCAAGACTGAGGATCAAGTCGCTATAAACGTCGCCGCCAGGCCAACCTTCAAACGACAGACTGGCCGTATTTTCTGTGCTCAAACGTTCTTTAGCCGCACGCGCCAAACGCAACAAAAAGCGTTGCTGAGCAAGGTCTAGCTGTTGTGGTATTTGACGTTGCTGGTGCATCCACTGGGCCAAGGCATGGTCAAAATCATCACCACCCAAGGCTGAATCACCACCCGTAGCCAAGACTTCAAATACGCCTTGCTCCATACGCAGAACAGAAATGTCAAAGGTGCCGCCGCCCAGGTCAAACACGGCAATGGTGCCTTGCTGCTGCTCGCCTTGGTTCGCTTCTTGCTGCTCAAGCCCATAAGCTACCGCCGCAGCGGTAGGCTCGTTGAGCAAGCGTAATACTTGGATGCCTGCCAATTGGGCCGCATCTTTGGTCGCTTGACGCTGGGCGTCATCAAAATAAGCAGGCACGGTAATTACAGCACCCACTAACTCACCACCCAAACTGCTCTCACCACGCTGCACTAGGGCTCGCAGAATGTCGGCAGAAACCTGTACCGGGCTCTTAAGGCCAGCCACCGTGTGGATCATCGGCATACCTTGATCACAGGCCTCAAATAAATACGGCATATTACTGCCAAGACGCTTAACGTCTTCGATACCACGACCCATAAGCCGCTTAACCGACATCACGGTGTTGGCTGCATCATCCACCAAATGCGCTGCGGCTTTCACCCCCACCTGCGGTGACTCATCAACCAGATAACGCACAACTGAGGGTAGCAGCGCCTCACCACGGGAGTTGGGCAAGGTTTCTGCCTGCCCACTTCGCACACTCGCCACCAGGGAGTGCGTGGTGCCTAAATCGATACCTACTGCCAATTTACGCTGATGTGGCTTAGCGCTTTGACCGGGCTCTGCAATTTGCAACAAGGCCATGAAATCTAATCCTTAATCGAGCAACTCGCCTTCGAGGGCATCTAATTGCTGCTGTAACTTGACAATAAATTGTAATTTTCGCACCGCTGTTTCTGCGTTGGGGTAGTTATTTGCGGTGTAAAAATGTGAAAAATCCACTTCTAACTGTGTGGCCTGCGCCTGTAAGTCCAGCGCCAATGTTTCTATAGCCGCTTCTGGATCTGACGCTCGAGCTAGCTCCTCCATGCCTTCGCGCAGCTCAATCTGCTGCAGCAAGAAATCCATGGGCATTTGCGTATTGGTGGGCGCCATAGGGTCCATACCCAACAACTGCAACAGGTAAATACCTCGCTGCAAGGGCGCACTCAGGGTCGCAAAGGCTTGGTTCAAATAGGCCGTAGTTTGTACCGCCAGCCGCTGCTGTGCATCACCAAAACTCACAAACCGGTCTGGATGATACTCTTGCTGCAACGCACGGTGACTGTGTCGCAAAACCCCTAGGTCTAGCTCAAACGTGCGCGGCAAACCATAACAGGTGAAATAATCTTGACTGATATCCATGGGTTAAAGTATCTGTTGGCCGCTTAAACGTTAAAGCTTTCGCCGCAGCCGCATTCACCTTTGGCATTGGGGTTATTAAACTGAAAACCTTCGTTCAAACCTTCTTTGGCGTAATCTAGCTCGGTGCCGTCTAGATATAAGAGACTTTTTGGGTCAATTACAATCTTCACACCCAAGGTGTCAAACACCTCATCTTCTGCCGCCACCTGATCAACAAACTCAAGGATGTAGGCCATGCCAGAACAACCTGTAGTACGCACACCTAGGCGTACGCCTTCGCCATGACCACGATTTGATAAATAGCTGGTCACGTGATCTGCTGCGGCTTGGGTCATGGTAATGGCCATGGGAATATCCTCTAAATACGCGTTAAACGTTACTGCTTGCTTTTGTAATTTTCGATAGCCGCTTGGATGGCGTCTTCTGCAAGTACGGAGCAGTGGATTTTAACCGGCGGTAAGGCCAGTTCTTCAGAGATATTGGAGTTACGAATTTCGCCTGCCTGATCCAAGGTCATGCCCTTCATCCATTCTGTAACCAATGAACTTGAAGCAATGGCCGAACCACAACCATAGGTCTTAAACTTGGCGTCTTCGATGACACCTTCGTCGCTAACCTTGATTTGCAAACGCATAACGTCGCCACATGCGGGCGCGCCTACCATACCAGTACCTACGTGCGCGTCAGCTTCATCCATCTTGCCAACGTTGCGAGGGTTTTCATAATGGTCGATGACCTGTTCGCTATATGCCATGTGTATATCCTCTCAATCTATTATATTAGTGTGCAGCCTATTGCACCCTTACGTTAATCTTTTAGTGTGCAGCCCATTGCACACTGTCCAAATCCACACCATCTTTGTACATATCCCAAAGTGGCGACAAATCACGCAACTTGATGACAGCATTGCGCGACTGCTCAATGGCTTGATCGATGTCGGCTTCGGTAGTGAAACGGCCGATACTAAAACGAATCGAACTATGGGCCAATTCGTCATTCATACCCAGAGCCCGCAGCACATATGATGGCTCCAAGCTGGCAGAAGTACACGCAGAACCAGAAGACACCGCAAGCTCACGCAATGACATCAATAGCGATTCGCCTTCTACAAAGTTAAAGCTGATATTGGCATTACCAGACACACGCTGTGTAGCATGACCGTTCATATACACTTCTTCCATGTCCTTTACTCCATCCCACAAACGCTGACGTAACGCGTCGATACGGACATTGTCGGCCTCCATCTCGGCCTGGGCAATAGCAAAAGCTGCACCCATGCCCACAATTTGGTGAGTTGCCAAGGTGCCAGAACGCATACCGCGCTCATGCCCGCCACCGTGCATTTGTGCCTCTAGACGCACCCGCGGCTTACGACGTACAAACAAAGCTCCAATACCTTTAGGTCCGTATACTTTGTGAGCAGAGAAGGACATCAAATCAACCTTAGCGACTTCTACGTCGATGTTAATTTTGCCTGCACTCTGAGCGGCATCAACATGAAACAAGACCTTTTTAGCTCGGGTAATCTCGCCAATAGCAGCAATATCTGTGACTACACCGATCTCATTGTTCACATGCATTAAAGACACTAAAATGGTGTCTTCACGCAGGGCCTCAGCCACTTGTTCGGGGCTAATCAAACCGTCGGTGCTAGGCTCAAGATAAGTCACTTCAAAACCTTCACGCTCCAATTGGCGACAGGTGTCTAACACAGCCTTATGCTCAATTTTAGAGGTGATAATGTGCTTGCCCTTCTTATGATAGAAGTGAGCCACACCTTTAATCGCCAAGTTGTCAGATTCAGTTGCGCCTGAGGTCCAGACGATTTCACGGGGATCAGCCTTAATCAGGTCAGCCACTTGGCGGCGTGCATTTTCTACCGCTTCTTCTGCTTGCCAACCGTACACGTGCGAACGTGATGCGGGGTTGCCAAAGTTTCCTTCTTGCGTCAAACAGTCGCACATTAACTTGGCGACACGGGGGTCAACCGGTGTGGTGGCTGAATAATCCAAATACAAAGGCAATTTCATGTTGTTTCTCCGCTGCAACTAAACAGCAATTTACATTCTACAAATACAGGTTAGACAGCCTAAGCTAGCTAACAAAATTAAGTGACGCCACTTGGTCCAATTTATCGACCTGCCGCTGTGCCAACTTTTGAACTTCGCCACGAGCGACTAAATCAGCCAAACTAATGTCATTCAAAAAACTATGGATTTGGGTACTCAAGTCGGCCCATAAATGGTGCGTAAGGCAGGTATCCCCGGCCTGACAATTACCCGTGCCACGACACCCCGTGGCATCGACCGTCTCATTGACAGCATCAATGACTTGGGCAACAAAAATACTCTCGGAATCCCGGCTTAAGCGGTAGCCACCACCTGGACCTCGAACACTGTCTACCAAACCCTGACGGCGCAATTTTGAAAACAATTGCTCCAGGTAGGATAACGAAATCACTTGGCGCTCAGAAATATCTGCCAAACTAATAGGCTTGCCCGATGCGTGAATCGCTAGATCCAACATGGCAGTAACGGCGTAGCGACCTTTAGTAGTGAGCTTCATGGGCATTCCAAGTTTAGTGTCAGCGCCCATATAACGAGGCGCATCAAACGAGGTGCCATTTTACTAAAACCTGACTAATTTAGTCAAGTATTAAAAGCGACCTTAAAACCAGCGTTTCAGCCTTGTTTATCGCCATTGGGATCAATGGCTCCAGAGAAGTCGGCATCATTAAGTTCGGGCAGGCACTCATCGACATAACTCGCATCCAACTCTTGCATTTTATCAGCCATACACTGCAGCTTACGATCCACCGCATGCATATGGTCTAACATCGCGGCCAAAGATTTGGCTACCGGATCCGGTAAATCAGAACTCATGCCGTAGGCATCGAACTTATCAGCCATGTCTTGACGCAACTTCTGCTGAGCCTCAGAAGGGCGCTCGATAATTCGCCCAGGTATCCCCACCACTGTTGCGCTTGCAGGCACTGCCTTGGTAACCACAGCGTTAGAACCTACACGGGCATTTTGACCCACTTCAAATGGGCCTAATATTTTAGCGCCCGCACCCACGACCACACCGTCATGCAAGGTTGGGTGGCGCTTACCCTTGTCCCAGGTGGTGCCTCCCAAGGTTACACCATGGTATAGCGTCACGTCGTCGCCAATGATAGCGGTTTCGCCAATCACTACACCCATGCCATGGTCAATAAAAAAGCGATGGCCAATTTGCGCCCCAGGGTGGATCTCGATGCCCGTGAGCCAGCGCGTCAAGGTAGACAAATAACGTGCCAGCCACTTGAGCCGAATATTCCACAAACTATGGGCGATGCGATGTAACAACAAGGCATGCAAGCCAGGATAACAGGTCAAAACTTCAACAAAATTTCGCGCCGCGGGGTCGCGATGAAATACTGAAGCAATGTCTTCTTTTAGATGACTAAACATGTCCTATTTCCTAAATGGTTAAACGGTATGCCGTATGTTGCCTATATGGTGCTTAACGTAGTTTTTTCAACGTTCGCTGAGTGGCGGTAAACATGCCACGCACAATATTGTGCTCAATACGATCTAGGCGAGCACGCAAAAACAGCCGGCGTAACCGTGCCAACAACTGGCGGGGGTATTTAGGGTCAAAAAACTCGATTTCTACCAAGGTTTCTTCCATGTGTTCAAACAAACGCTCCATTTGCTCACTAGTCGCCAACTCTTCATCCCAGTCCGTACCCCAAACAGGCTTTGGTGCATCGCCTTTTACTAAGGCTAAATGCGCCATGCGTAATTCATACGTAATTACCTGCACTGCTGCCGCCAAGTTGAGAGAACTAAAATCTTCGTTAGACGGGATATGCACGTGGAAATTACACAGATGCAATTCTTCGTTGGTTAAGCCACGGTCCTCACGGCCAAAGACAAAAGCCACCTGATGTTGCGGCAATTCAGCAATGGCTTGCGCCGCTGTTTCTTTAGGGTCAAGCAAAGGCCATGGCAAGTTACGACTACGGGCACTGGTCCCCACCACCAAACCACAACCCTCAATGGCTTGCTCTAAGGTGGGCACGATGGTGGCATTTTTCAGCACATCCTTAGCACCCGCAGAGCGCGCATCAGCTTTGCCGCTGGGAAATTCTTGGGGATCTACCAAAACCAAGTTGTGCACACCCATATTTTTCATTGCCCGGGCAACGCCACCGATATTGCCAGGATGGGAGGTATTGACGAGCACAATACGTGCATTGGCCATTAAATTTTGCATTGAGACAACTAACCTAAACGTTTAAAAAGTATTAACCGCGAATGATAGCGACATTTGAGCTAAAGTTAACGTTTTTTTCACACTTTTTTGCTATACTGCGCGCCTTCGGCGTCGTTGAAAGCACAGATCCACTGTCAACTACGCCCCGTTCTTTTAAACTTTTGGTTAACTGTAGGAAATTTCCCATGCTTCCGCTAATTAATATCGGCCTGCGTGCCGCACGTATCGCTAGCGAACAACTTGTTAGATCCATGGAGCGCCTGGACCTTATTCACGAAGAAGGCCAAGAGCTAGATGTGCATTTACGTCGTCAATGTGAAGGCGCTGAACGCACCATCGCCTATGAAATCCACAAGGCTCACCCAGAGCAAGGCGTCATCGGCGCTGCATGTGGTGAAATCAACACCCCAGACGAAGCACCTACTAAAGTTTGGCGCATCAACGCCATTGATGGTTTAGACCAATACGTCCACAGTTTACCGATGTTTACCCTCACCATGGCTTGCTACGAAGACGGCAAACTCATGCACTCAATCATCATCTGCCCATCCAGCGGCGAAGAGTTCTGCGCCAGCAAAGGTCGTGGCGCACAACTGAACGGCCGTCGAATTCGGGCCAGCAAACGCGCCACATTAACCGGTGCACAATTATTTGGTGGCTGCGGTGACAACCGCGAAGACTTAACCGATTTTGATCGTCACCAGGCCATTAGCCGCAACCTTTATAGCAATGGTGCCAGCACTTACGGTCAGATGAGCAACAATATGGCACTAGCCTACGTTGCCGCTGGACGATTTGATGGTTTGTGGCACAGTAATCTACCAGACCAAAGTGCCGATGCCGGATTATTACTGGTACTGGAAGCCGGCACCTTAGCCGCCGACTTTAGTGGTGGTGCAGCCCTCAATAAAGGCCAGTTGGTGTGTGCCACACCTAAGTTACTTAAGTTAATGCTTAAAGCAGCCCATAACGCCTAGT
>DPHD01000031.1:18623-22520 GCA_003523085.1 Oceanospirillaceae bacterium
TGACAAGAGGCCTGCGCCGGAATGGCGAAAGGCCCGATTGATTCCCGCGCGCCGCGTGGGAATCTCAAGTCTTCAGATCTAGCGCGGCTCTAACTCTTCTTCGAAGTCTTCATCCTCTTCAAAACCCTCACCTTCTTCAAAACCCTCACCCTCAACAAAATCTTCTTTGGGTGGCACAATTAAATCTTCCTTACTAATGCCAAGCAATAACAGCACGTTGGCTGCTACGTAAATCGAAGAGTAAGTACCCACTAACACACCAATAATCAAGGCTAGCGCAAAACCATGGATGAGCTCGCCACCAAACAGCAACAGAGCTAGCAACACCAAAATGGTAGTAATAGAGGTAACCAAGGTACGACCCAAGGTTTGACTTAACGATTCGTTGATCACTTCGATGGTGGTGCCTTTGCGCATCTTGCGGAAGTTTTCACGAATCCGGTCAGACACAACAATGGTATCGTTGAGCGAGTAGCCGATGACCGCCAAAATGGCGGCCAACACGGTCAAGTCGAAGTCTAATTTAAAGATCGAAAAAATGCCTAACACAATCAGCACGTCGTGAATCAATGCCACCACGGCGCCCACAGAGAACTTAATCTGAAACCGCAAGGCTACATACATCATCACAATGGCCAATGCCAACAGCATGCCCATACCGCCCTGCTCGGTGAGCTCTTCACCGACTTGAGCGCCAACGTATTCAGACCGGCGTAACTCAACCGCAGATGACGATGCAGACTGCAAAGCGGTTAATACTTGCTCACCCACTTTGTCGTTAAAGGCCTGGCCTAATCGCACTAACACGTCAGTGTCTGATCCAAAGTTTTGCACTACGGCATCGTCAAAACCCGCACCCTGTAACTGACTACGCACGGCGACTAGGTCGGGCGCTTGCTCATAGCCAACTTCTATTAAGGTACCACCGGTAAAGTCTAAACCAAACTGAAGTTGATTCACCGCAAGGGACACCATCGCCCCCAACACCAAGGCAACGGACAAGGCGCCTGCAATTTTACGCAGGGCCATAAAGTTAATGATTTTTATATCACTCATTTGCCTGCTCCCATAAACAGCGGCCATATCTTAATATCGGTCAGTTTCTTGCCACCGTAAACCCCATTCACCATGGCACGACTCACCATAATGGCGGTAAACAT
This sequence comes from Oceanospirillaceae bacterium, assembly GCA_003523085.1. Lineage (GTDB taxonomy): Bacteria > Pseudomonadota > Gammaproteobacteria > Pseudomonadales > Balneatricaceae > Njordibacter. The sequence continues at coordinate 19,784 of DPHD01000031.1, forward strand.
AGAGGTAACAATACCGATCGACAAAGTCACGGCAAAGCCTTTCACCGGGCCTGTACCTACGGCGTACAAAATCACCGCCACCAACAAGGTAGTAATGTTGGCATCAAATATAGTGGTAAAGGCGCGTTCGTAACCGGCATGAATCGCAGATTGTGGAGCCAAACCAGCGCGTAATTCTTCTTTAATACGCGAGAATATGAGCACGTTGGCGTCTACCGCCATACCCACAGTCAACACCACGCCAGCAATACCCGGTAACGACAAAGTAAAACCAAGCAATGACATCACCGCTGCCACGAGCAACAGGTTAAAGGCCAACGCAATATTAGCGATAATGCCAAACACGCTGTAATAAGCCAGCATAAAGATGATCACCAAGGCCAAACCAATTTGTACCGAGGTTAAACCTAGGTCGATATTTTCTTGCCCCAAGCTTGGCCCTACTGTGCGCTCTTCCACAAAGTAAATAGGCGCGGCCAAGGAACCTGCCCGTAACAACAAGGCCAATTCAGACGCTTCACCAGCACCATCCAGGCCAGTTATACGGAAACTGTTGCCCAACGCAGTTTGTATGGTGGCCAAAGAAATAACACTTTTTTCCACATAAGGCTGGCGCTGTTCGACTAACTCGCCGTCCACTTCCACCACTTTAGTGCGGGATTTATGCTCCACAAAAACCACAGCCATGCGCCGCTTAACCGCATTGCGGGTGACCCGATTCATGAGCTTACCTCCCTGACTATCCAGGTCGATATTTACTTGTGGCATGCCGTTTTCATCAAAGTTGGACTGTGCATTAGATACACTATTGCCAGTGATGATAAGGTCTTTCTCTAAAGTTGCCTTGCGCTCAGGGTTAGCGCGGAAGGTAAACTCTTCGGTGGCAACACGCGCAGCACCGGGCTTGGCCTCCAACCTGAATTCCAAGTTAGCTGTGGCGCCCAATATACGTTTAGCGGCCGCCGTGTTTTGTACGCCAGGCAACTGCACTACAATACGGTTGCGGCCTTGGCGCTGAACCAATGGCTCGGCTACACCTAACTCGTTGACACGATTACGCAAGGTAGTCAGGTTTTGGTTGACCGCATAATCTTCGATTTCACCGACAGTAAATTCATTGAGGGTGACTAACAAGTAGTAAACACCGTCGCCATCTTCGGCGCTCATTAAGAACTCACTGTAATTAGACTTAAGCTCCGAACGTGCTTGATCTCGCACTTCGGCATCCATAAATTTAATACGTAAACTGCCATCGGCTTCGTGGGTGACCGCTCGATAGCGCAGCTTTTCGGTTCGTAGCAAGGATTTAATCTCACTGACGTACACGTCTAAACGCTGGGCTACGGCTTGTACCATATCCACTTCTAACAAAAAGTGCACACCGCCCCTAAGATCCAAACCCAATTTCATGGGCCCAGCTCCAAGGTTAGTTAACCAATCGGGCGTGGTGGGCGCCAAGTTAAGCGCGGTGACATAACCCTCACCCATAGCGTCACTCAACAGCGCCTTAGCCTGTAATTGTGACTCAGAATCGGCCACCCGAATGAGCACGTTTTTCTCAGTCAGTTCAATACCAATCGTATCGAGCTGAGCTTGTGACAAAACATGGGCTGCTTCGTCAAGCACCTGTGTGTCAATGACCGTGGCGCTCCTAGCTCCAGAGATTTGTATAGCCAGATCATCTGGGTATAGGTTTGGCAGCGCATACAGGCCACCAAGGGCCAAGCTAACTAGAATCAGTAAGCTTTTCCATAGGGGATAACGATTTAACACAGGCTTTCCTTGAAAAACGAGTCATAAGAAGCCCTGCTGACAGCATGTGCAGCAAGGCTTGGGGTAGAGCAGACTAGATAGACTTGATGGTGCCTTTCGGTAAAACCGAAGCTACCGCAGCTTTTTGGAAGTTGGCGTCAACTCCGTCAGCCAAAGTGATGGTAATAAAGTCATCACCTACTTTAGCCACCTTGCCGATCATACCGCCGTTGGTTACCACTTCGTCACCTTTGGCTAAGCCGCCCATCAAGTTCTTATGCTCCTTGGTACGCTTGGACTGTGGGCGCCAGATCATAAAATAAAATACCGCGGCAAAAATCACCATCATGATGACTAAGGAACCTGGATCGCCACTTGTTGCAGCAGCTTCACCTTCGGCTACGGCTGATTCGATAAAGAAACTCATACTATCTCCAATAACTAACTAATAAATGCTACAAAAAAACTAAAATTCATCTAATGCAGGCGTTGCTAAACCACGCTTACTATAAAAATCATCGACAAAGTCGTCCAATGTACCCGCTTCCAAGGCAGCACGCAATCCTGCCATTAAACGCTGATAATAATGCAGGTTGTGGATGGTGTTAAGCTGGGCTCCCAGCATTTCACGGCACTTGTCTAAATGGTACAAATAAGCCCGCGAGAAGTTGCTGCAGGTATAACAGTCGCACTCGTTATCGAGCGGCCCGGTATCGGTTTTATGCACCGCGTTACGGATTTTAACTACGCCGTTGGTAATAAAAAGATGTCCATTGCGAGCATTGCGGGTTGGCATCACGCAGTCGAACATATCGATGCCACGACGTACACCTTCCACTAAATCTTCTGGTTTGCCTACGCCCATTAAATAACGCGGCTTATCGGCGGGTAACTTGGGTGCTGTGTGACGCAGTACGCGCAACATATCTTCTTTAGGCTCGCCTACGGACAAACCACCAATGGCAAAACCATCAAAGTCGATGTC
>DPHD01000031.1:22746-30525 GCA_003523085.1 Oceanospirillaceae bacterium
CCAAACAAGGCCGATGGACTATCGCCATGGGCATCCTTACTGCGCTGAGCCCAACGCATAGAACGGCGCATAGAGGTAGCGGCCTCTTCTTCGGTAGCTGGGTGAGGTGTACATTCATCAAAAATCATCACCACATCGGAACCTAGGTCTTTTTGCACCTGCATGGACGATTCGGGTGTCATATACACCGTGTCGCCATTAACGGGGGATTGAAATTTAACCCCTTCTTCGTTAATTTTGGCGCCAAGGCTAAACACCTGAAAACCGCCAGAATCCGTAAGTATAGGCTTGTCCCACTGGGCAAAGTCATGCAAATCGCCGTGTAACTTCACCACCTCGGTACCAGGGCGCAGCATCAAGTGAAAGGTATTACCCAAAATAATCTCGGCGCCCGTGGCCTCAATATCGCGGGGCAACATGCCTTTAACTGTGCCGTAAGTGCCCACCGGCATAAAGCAGGGTGTTTCAACCGTGCCGCGTGGGAAACTCAAACGACCACGACGCGCTTCGCCACTTTGGGCCAAACGTTCAAATTTCATAAAACAGCTGCGTGTCATGTCAGTTCCAAAGCAGTAGGTTGTGGCGTCACTAACATGGCGTCACCATAACTAAAAAATCGGTAACCTTGTTCAATGGCACAGGCATAAGCCGCCATAACGTTATCGCGGCCGGCAAAGGCGCTTACTAACATCAACAAGGTAGATTCGGATAAATGAAAGTTAGTCACCAAGGCATCTACGCTCTTAAAGCGGTAACCTGGGTAAATAAAAATATGTGTTTCGTCGTTAAAGGCGGCGATTTCTCCGCCGGCGCTGGCGCTTTCTAGGGCTCTGACACAGGTGGTTCCAACGGCCACCACTCGACCGCCATTAGCACGTGTAGCTTTAACCGCGGCCACTACACTGTTATCAAGCTCAACCAATTCACCATGCATATGATGGTCTTCTATGCGATCCACTTTAACCGGCTGAAAGGTGCCGGCGCCCACGTGTAAGGTAATGTAAGCTAGATTCACCCCCTTGGCCGCTATTTCAGCCAGCAGCGCCTCATCAAAGTGAAGACCCGCAGTAGGCGCGGCAACGGCACCATGGTGCTCACCAAATACTGTCTGGTAGCGATCCCGGTCTGCCGTATCATCGGGTCGATCTATGTACGGAGGCAAGGGCATGTGCCCCAATCGTTGCAACACCGCCAGGGCCAACTCACCATCATCTAAGCACAGTTCAAATAGGGTATCGTGCCGCGCCACCATGGTTGCCCAAACCTCGCCTTCTAACAACAATCGCGTACCCGGTTTAGGTGATTTACTGGCCCGCACATGGGCCAGGAAATTTTGCTCACCGAGCAAGCGCTCGACCAACACTTCAATTTTTCCGCCCGATTCCTTAGCCCCAAACAAACGCGCTGGAATGACTTTAGTATTGTTCAGCACCAACAAATCGCCCGCATTAAGGAACGCCAACAGATCGCCAAAATGACCGTGCGCAACATCACCAGACTCGCCCTGCAAACGCATTAAACGGCTAGCAGTACGTTCTTCGGTAGGGTAACGAGCAATGAGCTCATCGGGTAAGTGAAAACTGAAATCGGAAACTTGCATTAGATCTTGATGGGGTCTCTTGGTGACAAAGCCAAGGCCTAGATAATTTAGCTCGCCATAATAGCAAAATAGACCGCTCCAGCACAGGCGTTTTTAGCGTTTCTTTCAAGCCTCAATGTTTGATAGCATGGTCGGTCGTACAGCATGCCTAAATTCTCCGGAGGCCGTGTGTTATGGCAAAATCAATCGAACAATGGATCACCGCCTACGCGGTATCTCACCAACACCCCCAAAACGCACTTATACATCACATTTGTGTGCCCCTCATATTCTTAAGTGTGATTGCAATCATTAACTACATCTCACCCTGGCTACTACTTGTGAGCGGTTGCCTTGCGAGTATTTTTTACCTGGGTTTAGGCTTAAAACCCTTACTCACTTTTTGGGCCATGGTCGGCGCAAGCCTCTTTGCTGCACAGCTACTCAACCTTTCCTTGCTGCTACTGGTGGTGATTTTTGTGCTAGCTTGGATTGGCCAGTTTATTGGCCATAAGATAGAAGGCGCCAAACCTAGCCTATTCAATGACCTGAAGTTTTTGCTCATTGGCCCACTATGGCTCTTTAGTGGTTGGCTAATTGAGCAAAAACCGGAGAAATAGCCCACAAGCCGTTGACGCTTAAGATGAACTCTGTATAATTCGCTCCTCAATGTGCCAGTGTGGTGAAATTGGTATACACGACGGATTCAAAATCCGTTGCTTCGCGGCGTCCCGGTTCGAGTCCGGGCACTGGTACCATGCACATTTATAGAGAAAGATCAGCAGCTTAGCGGCGACTGGTCTTTTTTTATGCCTGCTTGTTTTTGGCCTTTCCGAATGCCCAAGAACCAAACACCATGGTGTCTTGCCTGGGCTACTTACACAACGGATTTTGAATCCGCTGCGTCACACGCTCTAGCAGCACATCTATCCATAAATATAATTTACCAATAGTATGTTTTAATATACAATTCGAGCTACTTTATAACAAACGTATAGCCCGAGCCTTATGTCGACCCCCCTGCCTGATCACGGTTTTAAAATAGCAGGCCAGCGGTTTGGTCAACGCTTACGCCAATTGCGCCAAATCAACAAGTTATCATTGTCAGCCCTAGCTCAGAGCGCCGACGTCACCAAGCTGACTCTAGGCAAAATCGAGCGTGGTGAAGGCAACCCAACCTTGTCGGTCATATGGAAAATTGCCAATGCTTTAGGTGTGCCGTTTTCTAGCCTGCTTAATCAAGACATGCAGCCACAGCTCACGCGCTTTAACGACCAAGCTGATGTCACCAGCCCCGATGGTCAGTTTGTGGCCCATGCCATGACGGAAATGCCCGAACAGTGCAGCTTTGATGTACAAATTGCGCGCATTCAGCCTGGCAATCATTATGTGTCCCAGGCCCATGCGGAAGGGGTGATTGAAATTGTAAGCTTGATGCAAGGTCAACTTATTGTGGAGGTGCAGGGTGAACACTTTAGTCTGGCTACCATGGACTGTTTACGCTTTTGTGCCGACCGGCCCCATAGCTATTTTAACTGCGGCGAAGTCGAAGCCGTCTTCCACTGCATTATTGCCTATCGCCAAATTGCCAGCGACAAGGCCCATACCTATTAGGAGTCACCATGACACAAGCAAACCAGCAGGCCGCATCTGACTTAATTCTGCGCCTGAGCCAACAAATAGAAGACTTGCACAGCCAAGGGTTATATAAGCACGAAACCCCCATAAATTCTCAACAGCAAGCAGCCATCACCACCGGCAACCAACAACTGGTTAACCTGTGTGCCAATAACTACTTAGGTTTGGCTAATCACCCGCGTTTAATACAAGCGGCTAAAGGCGCCTTAGATGACCAAGGTTTTGGTATGGCATCGGTAAGGTTTATTTGTGGCACACAAGAACTTCACCAACAACTCGAAGGTCGACTGGCCACATTTTTAGGTTTTGAAGACAGCATCTTATACTCCTCCTGCTTTGACGCCAATACCGGTTTGTTTGAGACACTGCTCGATGCTAACGATGCGATCATCAGCGACAGTTTGAATCATGCCAGCATTATTGATGGCGTGCGCTTATGTAAGGCACAGCGTTTACGATACGCCAATAACAACATGCAAGAGCTTGAACGTTGCTTAGAGCAAAGTTCAGACAGCCGCACGCAACTCATTGTCACCGACGGAGTGTTTTCCATGGACGGCAGCATCGCTAACTTGTCTGCCATTTGTGATCTAGCAGAGCGCTATGGTGCCTTGGTGATGGTGGATGATTCCCACGCGGTAGGTTTTATGGGTGATCAGGGCCGCGGTAGCCACGAATACTGCAATGTCATGGGCCGAGTCCACATTATGACGGGCACCTTTGGCAAGGCTTTGGGTGGTGCTTCGGGCGGTTACGTAGCCGCCAATGCGGTAGTCGTTGAGTGGCTGCGCCAACGTTCTAGGCCATACCTATTCTCCAACGCCTTAGCCCCGCCAATATGAGCGGCCACATTAGCAGCCTTGGATATCGTTGAGCAAGATCAAAGCTTGCGTCAAGGACTTATAAACAATACACAACGACTACGCAATGGGCTGGCTAACGCAGGTTTTGAGCTATTAGGCAAAGACCATGCCATTGTGCCTGTGTTGTTAGGTGACGCCCAACTCGCCAGCCAATTTGCGCAACAAATGCAAGGCCTTGGTATTCATGTAGTGAGTTTTTCGTTTCCCGTGGTGCCACAGGGGCAAGCACGTATTCGTACGCAAATGTCTGCCGCCTTAAACGAACAGCAAATTGATCAAGCGCTGGCTGCATTTATTAGCGTAGGGCGCGATTTGGGAGTCATCGTATGACCGCTACCATGCGTGCTCTTACCAAACAAAAGGCCACTGAAGGTTTATGGATGCAAGAGGTTTCGGTGCCTCAGTATGGCCACAATGAGGTCCTGATTAAAGTCCAACAAAGCGCCATTTGTGGCACCGATGTGCACATTTATAATTGGGACCAGTGGGCGCAGAAAACCATTCCTATAGGCATGACAATAGGCCATGAGTTTGTCGGTGAAATAGTCGCTATGGGCGACAAAGTCACTAGCTTTGAAATAGGCTTGCGGGTCTCGGGAGAAGGCCACATTACCTGCGGCCATTGTCGCAATTGCCGCGCCGGCCGCAGGCATTTGTGTATCCACACAGTAGGTGTTGGAGTGAACCGCAACGGCGCGTTTGCCGAATTCCTAAGTTTGCCGGCAGAAAACGTATTTCCCGTGGCAGACGAAATCGACAATAGCCACGCTGCAATATTTGATCCTTTAGGCAATGCTGCTCACACGGCGTTGAGCTTTGATTTAGTGGGAGAAGACGTATTAATTACCGGCGCTGGGCCCATTGGGTTAATGGCGGCGGCTATTGCCCGCCATGCGGGGAGCCGCAACGTAGTGGTGACCGATGTTAACCCTTATCGGCTGGCGTTAGCAGAAAAAATGGGAGCCACCCGCGCAGTTGATGTAAGCCACACTCAACTCACCGACGTCATGCAACAACTCAAGATGAAAGAAGGCTTTGATGTCGGCCTAGAAATGTCGGGAGCTATGCCTGCCCTAGAGCAAATGTTATCGACCATGAACCATGGCGGTAAAATTGCGATGTTAGGGTTGCCGAGTGATAAAACAGCCATCGATTGGAGCCAAGTCATCTTTAAGGGCCTGACCATTAAAGGTATTTATGGCCGCGAAATGTACGACACTTGGTATAAAATGTCATCTATGTTGCAATCGGGCCTTAACATAGACCCTATTTTAACCCACCGTTTTTCCGCCACTGATTTTCAACAGGGCTTTGATGTCATGTGCTCGGGCAACAGCGGTAAAGTTATTCTCGATTGGTGATCCATTTTTGGTATATGGTATACCATATGGTCGGTTTTTCGATAGTTCTTGGTCATAAAACCATTTAGTATGCACCTGCTTTGTAAAGCGAGGTGCCATTTGGCACTCAACAACCATTTGAGTGATTGAATAATGATAGAAAAGTCTCCTTTGATTGAATTGCCTATTGCGACCGCCACATCCGGCTTTTACCAAGGTTTCAACAAGTTTGTTACCATTAGTTCCAAGGTTCTAATTGGCTTACTCATTGTTTGGGCGGCTGCTATGCCCGACCAAGCCGCAACCGCATTATCTGGCCTTAACGGCTTTTTAATGACCCACTTTAATGCCTGGTACATGTATGTCATGGCATTTTATATTATCGTCTGCCTCGCTTTGGCTATTGTGCCTGCAACCGGACGCATCCACCTAGGCAAACCCGGTGAGAAACCTGAGTTCTCTAACTTCTCTTGGTTCTCCATGATGTTTGGTGCCGGCATTGGCATTGGCATGTTGACTTACTCCACCGCCGAACCTATTTACCACTTCTCAACTAACCCTGATGTTATCATGGGCTTAGTGGAAGGTGGCACTGAAGAAAACGTACGTTCGGCGTTTCGTTGGTCATTTCTTCACTGGGGCCTATCGGCTTGGGGCTGTTATGCCTTAGCTGGACTAGCGCTGGCGTTCTTTAGCTATAACCGTGGTTTACCTTTGACCATTCGTTCTGGCCTTGCTGCTCTATTTGGTCGCTCTTTGTCGGGCACCTCTGGTCACTTAGTCGATATTATTGCCGTAGTGGCCACCATCTTGGGTGTGTCTGTAACTATCGGCTTTGGCGTCTCTCAGTTTGCCGCTGGCATGTTTAACATTACTGGTGCCCAGTGGATGATTAACGCCGACGGCGGTTCATCCAACACTGGTATGTTAGTGTCTTTAGCCATCGTTATGGGTGCTGCAACCTTATCTGCCCGTTCGGGTGTAGGCAAAGGTATTAAGTGGTTGTCTAATATCAACATGGGGTTGTCGTTCTTCTTACTGGCCTTCTTTTTAATCTTTGGCTCCACCATGCTTGCGCTTGAGTCTTTGTTGGTAGGCACTTGGGATTACATCGTCACCCTGCCCCAATCCGTGACCACCGTTTGGCAAAAAGACGGTACCGAAGTTGGCGACGCGCTAGCCGGCTGGCAAAATGGCTGGACCGTGTTTTATTGGGCCTGGTGGATTGCTTTTGCTCCTTTTGTGGGTGTATTCCTGGCTCGTATTTCCCGTGGCCGTAGCATTCGCGAATACGTGTTAGGCGCCATGATCATCCCTACCATGATGTGTTTTGTATGGTTTGCTTTTGTCGGTGGTAGTGCTATTGATCTAGAGCTATCTGGCGTTGCCGAAGGTGCCATCATGGGATCAGGTTTGTCGTCACAATTATTTAGCACCATCAATGTGATGCTTAACCCCACTATGGCGGTGGTGATGAGCGCGATTATCGTTGTGTTATTGCTTACTTACTTAGTCACTTCAGCCGATTCGGCGGTATTAATCATCAATACCATTAACGCCGCCGGCGACGAAGCACCCCACTCTAACCGCCACATTACCATCTGGGGCACCGCCTTAACCTTGGTGATTGGGGTGTTGTTATTGGCGGGTGGTTTATCGGCCATTCAAACGGCCATGATTATTGGTGCCTTGCCCTTCTCCGTAGTGCTTGCATTGATGGGACTTTCCCTGATTAAAGCCCTCATAAGCGAAGCTCGCTTGCAGTCTCAAGAGCGATAAGCTCACTCCGACTGCGCTAGATTGTTTGCCCGCTGCAAGCAATCTAGCCTTCAAGTTAAGTGGTAGCCACGGGTAAGTCTTGGCGACCACCCCACTCACTCCAAGAACCATCGTAAAGTTTAACTTGCTCATGCCCACACAAGTGCAGCGCCAACACTAACACGGCAGCTGTCACCCCAGAACCACAACTGGTAATCACCTCGCCTTGACCCAAATAGGGCGCCAGAAATTGACGCAACTCATGACGGGGTAATAAACACTGGTTGGCATCTAGCAAGCTAGTAAACGGTAGATTGTGTGAACCAGGCATATGACCGCTACGCAGACCTTTGCGGGCTTCTTGCTGTTGCCCAGTAAAACGTGCCGCCGAGCGCGCATCCAGCACTAAGGCCTGCGTCTGGGATAGGGCTTGCAACACATAATCCGCGTCCACCACTGGGTTAAGCTTGGCATGGGCTTGGAAGTGACCAGGCGCTGGCTGACTGATACCGGTCTGCAGGTCATATCCCGCCGCCAGCCAGGCTGGCAGACCACCATTGAGCACAGCAACCTGTGGACAGCCAAATAAGCTAAACATCCA
>DPHD01000015.1:0-183 GCA_003523085.1 Oceanospirillaceae bacterium
CTTGGTCATCATCGCCAAAAACCGGTCATCGGTTTGCTCAAGGAAACGCAGTGCAGGCAAAGGCTCAGAGATTAATGCATCAAGGCCTTGTTGGCCGTTTTTTCGCGCTAACGCTCGATCTAGAATGGGTTGGAATTTTGGCAAGATAACAGTCTCTTTGAATAATCATAGGCGCGGCGTAGG
>DPHD01000015.1:480-34118 GCA_003523085.1 Oceanospirillaceae bacterium
TTCCGGCGTAGGCCGGAATCTCTTAGGGATCCTGACCTTCGTCAGGATGACGCTCCGGAAGTCGGGTGACGCTCTGGGAGTCGGATGACGTTCTGGGAGTCGGGGTGACGCTCTGGAAGTCAGAATAAAGTCCTACTTTCACCCACAAAAAAGGCCTCAACAGAGGCCTTTTTTAGCGCTTAGTATTTACAGTTTACTTGTAAACAGGGAACCGTGCACAAAGCTCAGAAACCTTACCACGTACTTCTGTGTTAAGGGCTTCGTCGTCGATGTTGTCCATCACGTCACACATCCAACCAGTAAGGTTGCGGACTTCTTCCACACCAAAACCACGGGTAGTGATGGCTGGTGTGCCAACACGAATACCAGAAGTCACAAACGGCGACTGTGGGTCGTTAGGTACAGAGTTCTTGTTTACGGTGATGAAAGCCTTACCCAAAGCAGCGTCAGCGGCCTTACCAGTAATGCCTTTGGCAATAAGATCTACCAACATCAGGTGGTTCTCAGTACCGCCAGAAACGATCTTGTAACCGCGAGACTGGAAAACTTCTGCCATCACCTTAGCGTTGGCACACACTTGGCCTTGATATTCGGCGAAAGAAGGCTCTAAGGCTTCTTTGAAGGCGACGGCTTTAGCAGCGATTACGTGCATTAAAGGACCACCTTGCTGGCCTGGGAATACGGCTGAGTTCAACTTCTTCTCAATCGCTTCGTTGGCTTTAGCAAGGATCAAACCGCCACGTGGGCCACGTAAGGTCTTGTGCGTGGTTGTTGTGACAACGTCGGCATATTGCATGGGGTTAGGGTAATGACCCGTAGCGATCAAACCAGCAACGTGAGCCATGTCGACAAATAGGTAGGCGCCAACACTGTCTGCGATTACGCGGAATCGAGCCCAGTCCATCACCTGTGAGTAGGCAGAGAAACCAGCTACGATCATCTTTGGCTGGTGTTCAGTCGCCAAACGCTGGATTTCATCGTAATCCAAGGTGCCAGCATCGTTCAAGCCGTAACCAATGGCATTGTAGTTTTTGCCAGAAAAGTTAACGTGGGAGCCGTGAGTTAAGTGGCCACCGTGGGCCAAGCTCATACCCATGATGGTATCACCTGGAGAAACAAGCGCTTGGTAAACCGCGGCGTTAGCCTGTGAACCAGAGTGCGGTTGTACGTTAACGTAGTCTGCGCCAAACAACTTCATGGCGCGTTCCATGGCCAACACTTCAACCTTGTCGACGTACTCACACCCGCCGTAGTAACGCTTATGTGGGTAGCCTTCGGCGTATTTATTGGTTAAGCCAGAACCTTGTGCTTGCATTACACGAGTACTGGTGTAGTTCTCTGAAGCGATCAACTCTACGTGATCTTCTTGGCGTTGCTCTTCTTCTTGAATACCTGACCAAATCTCCGGGTCAAAGTCACTGATACGATCTGACTTGTTAAACATTACTTACTCCCAAAAAATAAAACCCCAAAACAACGGGGACATATAACGACAATACTAAAAATTTCTACGACCAATGGATAATGGTCAAACTGAAAATATTTTCAATCAGACATGATAGCGGCTATGGCTTAGGCCACTTAGTTTGATACGACACTGGGTTGTGTGGCAGCGAATTCTGCGCTGGCTAGTGGTTGAATTGTAGCAAAGCTCGCGTCTAATGGGGGACATTTACATTATATTTGTTATTTGTTGAATCTATATTTCAACTGTGGTCGTAGTTATGTGTAAGGCAAGGCAATCTTGTCGCTAACGTTACCCATAATTAAAGGAAGACCCATGAAAAATTCTCAAAAAATCGTAGCCGCAACCGCCCTTTCAAGTGTACTCGCTCTTGGTGTCGCTTTATCTTCAACAGCGGCTGTAGCGGCAGAAAAAGAGAAATGTTACGGCGTGGCCAAAGCCGGACATAACGACTGCGCCACTAACAATTCATCATGCGTTGGCACCTCCACTGAAGACGGCCAAACATCGGCCTTTGTCGTGGTTCCAGAAGGTTTATGCGAACGCCTTGCGGGTGGCTCATTAGAGCCCATGTAAAACAGCCCTGCAACGAGGTGCCACTGCGGCACCTCGTTGCAGCCTACTCAACCTCTCGGAGCCCGCACTATGAAACAACCCGCCCATAACCTACATGGAGTTGGAATCGGCTTGCGCCAAGCTCACGTTGAACATTTTCTAAACGGACTACCCGCCATAAACTGGCTCGAAGTGCACAGTGAAAACTACCTGCAGGCCAACAGCAAGCGGCGTCACCAGTTGCACCTCATACGCCAAAACTACGCCATAAGCTGCCACGGCGTGGGTTTATCGTTAGGCTCTACCGACCCAATAAATCACCAGCACCTAGGTGCTCTAAAACAACTATTCGATGATATAGAGCCGAGCTTAGTGTCGGAACACTTAAGCTGGAGCTCTGTCGGTGGGCGTTATTTTAACGACCTATTACCCCTGCCTTACACCCATGAGTCATTGCAACACATGATCAGCCGCGTTAATCAAACTCAAGATCTGCTACAACGACAACTATTAATCGAAAACCCCTCATCCTACTTAGCCTTCAACAACCCAGACATGAGTGAAGCCGAATTACTCAACCAACTAAGCCAACACACTGGTTGTAAATTATTACTCGACCTTAACAACGTGTTTGTCAGTTGTAGCAACATGAAGACCAGTACAGAAGCGTATTTAGCAGCCATCCATTGGCCCAATGTGGCCGAGGTCCATTTAGCGGGACACACGATAAAACACCTTGCCCAAGGCGACATCCGCATCGATACCCACAACAGTCCGGTGTGTGAGCAAGTGTGGCAAATGGTGAGGGATTACCGTCACGAGTTGCAGTTAATTCCTACCTTAATCGAATGGGATGCAGACCTACCTCCACTCGACATACTACTCACCGAAGCCGTTAAAGCCGAACGCAATATCGGCTTACAAGGTGTGATGCCACTAGGCACAGGCTACTAATGCACAACCTACAGGAATTACAAACCATGTTTGCTCAACACCTGTGCCTGCCGCATGCAGAGGCTAACGCTAGCCTACAACGACTGAGCCAACAATTGGCACCTACAGACTTCACACCAGAGCAACTGCTTGCTGTTTACAGAAACAATTTTGTGGTGAGCCTCAAGCAAGTGTTAGCACAACTTTTCCCTGTCACGCAGGCCCTTGTTGGGGAGGCGTTTTTTACTCAAACCAGTCGCCAATTTGTATTAACACAAGCACTAGAACAACCCCATTTAGATACCTACGGGGGTTTGTTCGTCGATTATTTGAGCCAGTTAAAGGCCTTAGAAAAAATGCCATTTATCACCAAAATGGCCGAAGTTGAATGGCAGTTAGATCGCATTGGGCACATTTATTATCAACCCAAATTTGACTTTAATAGTTTGCAACAAGTGCCACAAGAGCACCACCTCAACACCATATTCAGTCTTTCCAGCACTTGCCATTTGGTAGCTGCCAACATGGACTTGATTCAATTACATCAACATTTAGCCCCCACCGCTGACGGCTCGCAAGCCTCGCTTACGGAGACTTGTGACTATCAGCAGCAGTGCCAGCTAATGATTTTGCAAAACCAGCAAGGTGAATCTGCCCTAATGGCAGTACAAGCCCTGCACTGGCAGTGGCTCAAAGGCCTTGAGAATGGTTTAACACTAGATCAGCTATGCGCAATACCTCACACAGAGCTGGCCCAGTTAATGACACAGATTACCGACTGGATAGCCTTAGGCTGCATTGATGGCTTTACAGTTAGCTCTTCTACCTAACCTTAAACACTTGGATTACTTATGAACGCTTTAGTGAAACCTTATCAACACACAGTACGAGTCTACATGCCCGCCCTACAAGACCTGTTTGTACTGGCCTTAAGGCTATGGTTAGCATGGGTATTTATAACTGCAGGATTAACTAAGTTTAACCATTGGGACTCTACCCTGTTCTTGTTTGAATATGAGTATCAGGTGCCACTTATTCCCTGGCAACTGGCCGCGTACCTGGGTACGGCTACAGAAATTATATTGCCGATATTTGTGGCTATGGGTCTATTAGGCCGACCCATGGCGCTAGCACTGTTCGGCTTTAATGCGGTGGCTGTAATTTCTTACCCAGCCATTTGGAAAACCGGTTTCTTGGATCACCAACTGTGGGAGTTAATGATGTTAGTAATCATTATGTATGGCGCGGGACGCTGGTCCGTAGACCAGCTTATTAAGCCTAAATAATAACGCTTAACTAGCCGATTTAACGATCAGTAAAACCATGTCTCGGCTGCCTACCACTTTAACCTGAGTACCAGCCGATAAGTTGTTTTCAGACTCTACCCGCCACAAAGTATCACCGACCTGCATTTTGCCCTGACCACCGGTCATTTCGTGGGTTAAGGCAAACTCGCGGCCTATTAGCTGGGCCGCCCGATCATTGAGCTCGGGTTGATCTGTGGTTTGGTTAAAGCTCTTAAAGCGGTACCAAAACCACACCGAACAAAGCAAGGCTAATACGGCAAACAACGAGATTTGTTTCTGCCACGAAAGGTCTGGCCAAATGTAGGTGATCAACGCCACTTCTAAGGCGGCCATCACGGCCCCCAAAAGAAACCCAGACGCACCTAATGCTTCACCAGCAATCAGTACAATGGCTAAAATAATCCAGTGCCAAAACTGCATGGCTTCAAAAAATTCAATCATTAGGTTTTACTGCCCATGTCTTTAACAAGGTCACTAATGCCTGCCACGGAGCCAATTACACTACTGGCTTCCAGAGGAATCATCATCACCTTGTTGTTATCGGATGCCGCTAGTTTACCTAAAGCATCAACATATTTCTGGGCTATAAAATAATTAATGGCGCGGGAATCGCCATTTTGAATCGCCTCAGACACCACTTGTGTGGCCCTACCTTCGGCTTCGGCTAGACGCTCACGAGCTTCAGCTTCACGCTTGGCCGCTTCTAACTGGCCTTCTGCCTTGAGGATTTCGGATTGCTTTTGACCTTCGGCCACCTTAATAGCGGCTTCTTTTTCGCCTTCAGCTTCCAGTATTTGAGCACGCTTTTCACGCTCGGCTTTCATTTGACGGGCCATGGCCGTCACCAAATCTTGCGGTGGTGCAATGTCCTTAATCTCGATACGTGTGACCTTCACACCCCATGGGTCGGTGGCGTCATCCACCTTAGATAATAGGTTGCCGTTAATGCGTTCACGGTTAGATAGCATTTCATCCAACTCCATGGAACCCAGCACCGCACGAATATTAGTCATCACCAAAGCTTGCATGGCTCGCTCTAAATAATTCACCTCATACGCAGCTTTAGCGGCATCTTGGATCTGAAAGAAACACACGGCATCGGTCATCACTTGGGCGTTATCTGATGAGATGATTTCTTGCGGCTCCACATCTAACACTTGCTCCATCATATTCAGCTTTTGGCCGATGGTGTCAATAAACGGCACCAATAAATGTAACCCGGGGGTTAAGGTGCGGGTGTATTTGCCAAACCGTTCAACGGTCCAGTTATGGCCTTGGGGCACCATACGAATACCTTTAAAGATCACCAATAAGGCGGCCATGGTGAAAAACAGGGCCGTTAAACTTTGGCCTAAATCAGCGATTGTCATAAACAAATCCTTGTGGATAAATGTAAAGGGTTAAGCATAGCGTTAGTTTGGCAAAAAAGCATGAATTATCCTAGCCGATTTGTTTGACTCACTGTTTCCTGAGATAGGCGCCTGTGAGAGAATAGCCAAAGCTTGTAGTTTTTCTACACCAGACCTTACACAAGGAATCCCTATGTCCAATAGCTTGTCGATTAGTGCTCACCAAAACGAACTCACCGCTCACTACGCCAAGGGGGCAACCGAAGCATTGGCTGCCCTAAGTCGTAAACGTTCGCGAGTGCACTGCATTACCAGCACCGTGGCCCAAGACATTTCCTCAGACGTGATTTTAGCGGTAGGCGCAGGTTCATGCTTTACCTTAGGTGTGGAAGAAATTACCGAGTTAGTAGCGGTCACCAACTCTTTGGTAGTCAATATTGGTACTTTAGACAGCAACCGCAAAGCGGCTATTCGCCCTGCCATTCAAGCCGCCAACGATTATTCCAAACCTTGGATTTTGGACCCCGTTTCGGTGCATGCTTCTAAAAAGCGCTGTGCTTATGCCATGGAATTATTACAATTTCGGCCCCAAGTTATTCGTGCTAACGCCATGGAAATTAAAGCTTTAGCTGGATCCTCCAGCCCCATGGCCGCCCAAGAGTTGGCCTTACAACAAGGCTGTGTGGTTGCGCAAACAGGTGAAACGGATATCGTCACCAACGGCGTTAAAACCATCATGATCGCCAATGGCCACGAAATGCAAACCCGTATTTCTGCCATGGGTTGTGCCACGACAGCCTTTATGGCGTGTTTTATGGCCGTAGACCACGATGCCTTTGACGCCGCCGTGCAATCCCTGCTCACTATGGGCGTAGCGGCAGAACTGGCCGCCAACAAGAGTTTAGGGCCTGGTAGCATGCACATGAACTTGTTAGATTCGCTCTATGCCATTAACCAACAGACCCTCACCCGTTATGGCCACGTACTAGAACTGGAACAGTCTAAGTAGAAGGCGCAGAGATAGTGTCAAGTATGAGCCTACACATCGCCACTAACTAAGATGAGCAAATGCGCCCTTGAGGTTAGCCACTTGCGGGCTCTGGGTAAAATCACAACCGGCGGCAATGTGCCCTAGATGATGGGCCATTTGTTGCTGTGCTTGTTGCTGGTCGCCGGCGCTTACCGCTGCTAGTAATAGGCTATGTTCATCCCTAGCACAGGCATTGCCACCGCCATGACTATACATAGTAATAATGAGAGAGGTTTGAGAAATTAAGCCTCGCAAGGCATGCACAAAGGGCTGATTACCCGCCACTATAGCGAGCTGTAAGTGGAACTCTCCAGAACGTCGTAAAGCGGTAGCCATGTCACCTTGATCTATGGCACTTTGCTCTAGGTCTATCATATGTTGCAAGCGCTCAACATCGCCTGCAGTACATCGCTCACAGGCTAAGTTAACCACAGCCAGCTCAATGGTGTGGCGAGCTAATAAAATCTGTTGCGCCAAATCAGGGCTTGGCGCCGCCACAAACGCCCCTCGATTTTTATGAATTTCCACCACCTGCTCAAGCTGCAAACGCTGTAGTGCCTGCCTGATCAGCGTGCGACTTACCCCAAACAGCAAGGTAAGCTCCACCTCATTTAGCTTGGTACCTGGGGCAAGACGCTGTGACAGGATGCCGTCGAACAACTGCCGGTAGGCATCCATTGGCGCATCTTGTTGCATCAACAATTCAGCCATGGAGTTTAACTTCCCCTGTAGGTAGAGTAGCTATACGGCGACACCAATAACGGCACGTGGTAATGCTCCCCTGCCTCAGCAATGCCAAAGCGCAGCGTAACATCGGATAAAAACGCTGGATTAGGCTGATCTACGTTAGCTTGGGTAAAGTAGGCCTCTACACCAAACTCAAGTTCGTATACACCCACGCAGAAAGAGTCGTCCTGCAATAAGGGCCCGTCACAGCGACCATCGCTGTTAGTCATTTGCTGGCTTAATAACTGCCGTTCGCCATCTGCAATGCGGTATAGGCTCACCGACATATTGCTGCCCGGCACACCTTGGGCGGTATCGAGTACATGTGTTGTTAAAAATCCCATGATATTGCTCCTTTTTGGTCCATTTGGCGCTTATTGTGTGTTTGCGCCATCGGCAATCCAACGACCTAACTGGTCACGTTCGTCTTGAGTCATGCCCGTACTATTGCCTAACGGCATAATGCGACTGGCTACCGACTGTAAATAAATACGATCTTTATAACGTTTAATCTCGTCGATGGAATCGAACATTAACCCTGCAGGCGCTGCAGAAAACGCCGCATGGGAGGGCGTAGCCGAGTGACAGGTCGCACAATGGGTGGCCACAATGTCATGGGCTTGTTGCGCGGTTACAGGCGCCTCAACTTCGGCTTTTGGACTAGCCTTGACGGTGCTCGACCCCGGAGCTTGTGGCACGGTGACATAGGCCATTACCAATAAAGCTAGCACGGCGGCGGGCAAGGCCCACAAAAACTGCTGACTATTGTGACGGGTGTTAAAATAATGACGTACAGCCACACTTACAAGCGACAAACCGAGTAAGATCGCCCAGCTCCACTCATGCCCGTAAGTGCTTGGGAAATGGCTACTCACCATGATAAAGATCACCGGTAAGGTAAGGTAATTGTTGTGCCTCGAACGTAACAAACCATTTTTAGGTAAGGCTGGATCCGGCGCTGTGCCTGCCTCTATGGCGCCTACTAAGCTTCTCTGAGCAGGCATGATGATAAAGAATACGTTGCCCACCATCATGGTACCGATCACGGCTCCTACATGTAGGTATGCGGCCCGCCCCGTCATAAACTGGCTAAATCCCCATGCCACTAATACCAAGAACACCATTAAGGCAACACCTAGCAGCAATGGTTGATGACGTAACGCACTCTTACACAAGAGGTCGTACACGTACCAACCAATGAGCAAACTACCCAAACCAATGGCCACACCCGCAGCTGGTGACACTGGCGAACCGGGTAAAATCAAATAGGTTGCGGCGTTCAAGTAATACACCACACTAAGTAAAAGCACACCAGAAATCCACGAACTGTAGGCCTCCCACTTAAACCAGTGTAAATGTTTTGGCATAGTGGCTGGCGCTAACTTGTACTTCTGCAGGTGATAAATACCACCGCCATGAATCGCCCACAACTCCCCTGCCAAATGTTGATTTTTTACTTGGCGATCCAGATTATTTTCTAACCATACAAAATAGAAGGAGGCACCGATCCAGGCGATACCAACGATGACATGCACCCAGCGGATGACTAAGTTCAACCATTCTAATAAATGAGCTTCCATAATTATTCTCTTTGCTAACTAAAGCTGGTTAAATTATTAATGAGGTCAGCCACGTCTAACTGCGCACATTGGCCTGCACTAAACATCACTTCATTGAGATTATTGCCGTCTCCAGCGCGATCAACCACCAAAAAGTCTTGTTGTGGCGCTAATATCAGCAACGGATGATGCCATACACCAATGCCGTAGTTCACACCCTGCTTGCCGTTAGTCACAAAGGCCTTTAGATCGGCCAGTTGAGGCTCCGGTCCAGCCTTAGCAACTACCACCAAAAATGGCGTATCGCTCAAGGGCATAAAAGCTTGGCTCCCTAAGGGGTGGCGTTCCATCATATTAATAGCAATAGGCGTAGGCCTGTTTTTGCTACTGAATATGCTGATAATGGCTTCGTCTTGAGGCTGATCAGTGCTCACTGTTGCTAGCTTGTGGTGGCGCCAGGTAAACCCTTGGTTAATGCCAAACCCATCACCGGCGTGGGCTTCGATAACATCGCCAAAATCTGCAAAGGCCTGGGCGGTTAAGGTTTCTATAACAAGTGACTGAGTCATTAGGATGTTTTACCTTGGTCCACAACCTGACCTGAGAGCCGCCCCTTAATACGTAAACGTGACACACCACCATCGGGAAATATGTTTAACCGCACATGAGTCACAGGCCCAAGGTCAAGCACTTCATTGGTGTAGCCGTGGATATGATCCTGGCTTAACTTTTGCGACGGTAACAATTCTGACCAGTACAAACTTTGGGCAGCCATTTGTTCATCACTGCCGCCTTCTACAAAGGCCGCTTGAATAGAACATGAGTCAGGGAAATTGCCTTTAAAGTGAGCCGTATCCACTTCAATTTCACTCACGGTACCGGCATGGCCCAAAGCGACAATCACCCAGTCAAAACCAGGAATACGACGGCGGGCCGTTTCCCAGCCATCACCCATATTGATGCCACGGCCCGGGGCTAAAATATTGTCCATGGTGCCAAAGTGCTCGTCACTACATAACAACGCACGACCGCCGTTGCCCATGGCGGCAAGGTCTACCAGGTCATTGGCCTGCCCAGCCCAATCTTTAACTACTTCGCCATAGATACGTAAGCGCGCAACGCCACCGTCTGGGTACATATGAAAACGCACGTGGGTGAATACTTCGTTGCAGTTGATGGCCTGAATGTGGTGGCTATCGCCTTGTAGATTTAACGCCGCCTGTACTTCATGCCACTGGGTTGCGTCTGTTGGGTCACCTTCGGCTATAAAACATGCCTCTAGTGACACACTCGGGGCATAGTTGCCGGTAAAAAAGCTGGTATCAATATTAAGACCGCGAATACGGCCGGGCAAACCTAAACGTACGGTACAATGGTCATGGCCTTGCTGACGTTTACGGCGCGATTCCCAGCCGTCCATCCACTTGCCATTGTCGTCATACACGCCTTCTTTCCACACCGGATCATGGTTTTGCAACATGCGGTTCATGTCAGCAAAAAAGTCGTCTGTGCAGTGAATGGCTTTAGCCCCTATACGCGCGTCGGCCAAGTTGGTCATACGCGCATAGGGGTTATGTGGGCGTTGTTCTGTGGTTTGGGTCATAAAAATTCCTAAATAAAACGATTACATATCGGCCATACGGAAGCTGGCGATTTTGTTAATTTCGGTAAGGGCTTGGGCAAACTCAGCTTCAGCAGTGTTATCAATACGGTTTTCAAAAGCGGCTAATATTTGATGCCGATCGCTGCCCTTCACGGCTTTAATAAATGGGAAACCAAACTTGGTTTTATACGCCTCATTCAATTGGGTAAACCGAGCAAACTCAGAGGCAGTACATTCACTAATGCCAGCGCCTGCCTGCTCAGAGGTAGAGGCCGCAGTAAGTTCACCACGTATAGCGGCTTTACCGGCTAAGTCAGGGTGGGCACAAATGAGGGCTAGCTGCCGTTCTTTGTGGGCGCCTAACATCACAGTTTGAAATGCTATCAGAAGCCCAGCAGACTGATCTAAGTCTTCGCTCATACCGCCATCAAACACCCCTTCGGCCACCCAAGGTGAGTGTTCGTATAGGTCTTTAAAGTGTTCAACAAAGGCATTACGTGACATTTGGCTTGGTATACAGCTCGATAACTCTGCCATGTCATGCACCTCCATAAGGATGGTGCTGCTGCCAATGTCGAGCAATATCTATGCGGCGAGCACACCAGACATCATCAAACTGGTCAACATATTCCAAGAAACGCGCAATACCTTTAAGCCTAGCTGGGCGGCCCAGCAAACGGCAATGCATTCCAATAGACAACATTTTAGGAGACATAGCCCCTTCTTCGTAAAGCACATCAAAGGCGTCTTTTAAGTATTGAAAGAACTGTTCGCTAGTATGAAACCCTTGGGGCGTAGCAAAACGCATGTCGTTGGTGTCCAAGGTATAGGGAATCACCAGGTGGGGCTCGCCCTTGCCACTTGAACCACGGCTCCAAAATGGCAGGTCGTCGCTATAGTCGTCTGAGTCGTAAACAAAGCCACCCTCTTGCATCACTAAATCCCGGGTATTGGGGCTATTACGGCCTGTGTACCATCCTAATGGCCGTTCGCCAGTGACTTGAGTTAAGATCTCAATCGCCTCAAGCATGTGCTCACGCTCAAGCTCTGGATCCATGTATTGATAGTCAATCCAACGTAAACCGTGGCTACAGATTTCGTGGCCACGTGCGTGCATTGTTTGCACCACTTGTGGATGACGTTGAGCCGCCATGGCTACAGCAAAGATGGTGAGCGGAATATCGTGTTTTTTGAACAGATCCAGAATACGCCAAACACCTGCGCGGCTGCCGTATTCGTAAATGGATTCCATGCTTGGATGGCGCACATCCTGATAAGGTTGCACACCAATAATTTCAGATAAAAAGGCTTCAGACTCACTGTCGCCGTGTAACACACAACGCTCGCCGCCTTCTTCGTAATTAAGCACAAAAGACAAGGCTATACGGGCTTTGTTGGGCCATTCTACTTTAGGAGGCTGGCCATTATAGCCTATCAAATCTCTAGGATATGTTTCGGTCATGGTACCTTTTCTACATTGTACATAATATTGTATACAATATAATTGAATCCAAGGCAGAATACCACCAATACTGCACTGGACAACAAAACCCGCCACCATACTGATATAATGCGGTACATATTCTTTACCCACAATTGCCCGAGCAACTATGTCATTTTCAAACCTTGGATTATGCCAACCCCTTCTACAAGCAATCGAAGGTTTGGGCTATTCGTCCCCTACGCCTATTCAACAACAAGCCATACCCGCAGTTATTGCCGGTAAAGACCTGATTGCCACCGCTCAAACGGGCACCGGTAAAACCGCGGCTTTTGTACTGCCTATATTAGAAATGTTTAACCAGGACCGCAGACTACGTGGCAAACGTATACGCGCCCTTATCCTTACCCCCACACGGGAACTAGCGGTACAGATTGCTGCCAATGTTGCAGCCTATGGTAAACACCTAAAGCTAAGCTCTATGGCGGTGTATGGTGGTGTTGATACCGAAGCGCAAAAACAACGTTTAGTCGAAGGTATCGACATTTTGGTAGCCACACCGGGCCGACTATTAGACTTAGCCCACCAGCGGGCATTACATTTTGACGAACTAGAAGTGCTGGTATTAGACGAAGCCGATAGAATAGTCGACATGGGTTTTGGCAATGAAGTAAACAAGATCATTGATCGCCTGCCCCAAAATCGTCAAAACCTGTTATTTTCTGCCACCATGAGCGACGAAGTGCGCAACCTTGCCGATGGTTTTTCAGACAGTGACATGAGCCAACCGGCTGTTGAAATTAGCGTCTCACCAAAAACCACTACCGCGCCTAATATAGACCAGTGGCTAATCACCGTAGATAAAGACAGAAAATCTGCCCTATTAAGCCACCTCATCAACGATCAACAATGGGACCAGGCGCTCATTTTTATCGAGAAAAAACACGGCGCGGCCAAGTTGGTAGATCAACTGGCAAAACGCGATATCACAGCAGACGCCATTCATGGTGACAAAAGCCAAGCCAGCCGAGAAAAGATTTTGGCTGACTTTAAATCTGGCAAACTCAAATACCTAGTCGCCACTGGTGTTGCCGCCCGCGGCATAGATATTGGCGAACTTAGCCGCGTGGTTAATTACGACTTACCATTCAAGCCAGAAGAATACATCCACCGCATTGGCCGCACGGGCCGTGCAGGCGCCGCCGGCGAAGCTATCTCGTTTGTGGCATGGGGCGACTTTAAAAATCTATGCGCCATAGAAAGTCGCTTAAACCACATTATCAAGCGTAAAGAAATTGATGGTTTTCCAGTGCGTAAAATAGTGCCGGTTTCAATTTTGAATTACGTACGTAAGAGTAAACCACCGCAGCCCAAAACCACGCACCGGACTAAAAGCAAACCCACAAACCATGCACCAGACAGAAGTGCTAACAATGGGCCAGCAACGCGACAGAACAAACACATTTGGGGTTAGTGAGATACGAACCCAGTTTCCTAGACACCCGCATCAGCGACGTGGCAGTAAACCGCAGTCCGACTGCATGCGCTTGTTATGTTGTGTGTGATTTCTTTGCTGCAACAAAATAGCTAGATGCGCCTTTGAATATCTCTTCGGAGTCAATGATCTCAAATTCTCCTTTTGCTAATAAATCGTCTATGTCACTACTTTTTATTCTTCTAATGGGAATGGGAATTACTCCAAACTTACACAATAGCCGAACTAGCTGAATCTGAAGGTTCACTAAAAATGACATTTTTTGTCCTAAGCAAGGCGTTATTGAAATAAATAGGCCGTCGGGCTTTAACAAGTCATTTATTCGATGCGTAACAGCTTGTGGATTGGGTACTGTATGCAACATATTGAAAGCGAGAATCACATCAAACGATTCATTTTGAAATTTTTCTTCAAAAATATCCGCCTTCTCGAAACTTAAATTTGCAGCACTATTAACAGCCGATTTCTCTTTTGCTATCCGAATCATCTCAGATGAGATATCTATACCATGTATCTCTTTTACCTGACCGGCAAGCACACAGGAAGCGGTGCCGGTTCCGCACCCATAGTCCAAAACAATATGACTACCTTTAAGGTGTTTTGTGGTGTTTTCCCTAGCCTTTTTATGGATGTATTCAAAACGCCCCTCTGTCTTGTCATAGTTTTTTGAAGCTTTATCCCAAAATTGTTCAGATTTATTCAATTTTTATAACTCCATGGGAAAAACATAACGCCTTGCTCGCCGAACATACGGCAGAGCGTTTTTTGCACATAAAATGTAGCGCATCGAAATACGCAAAAATCGCGGCGCAGTGTGTGTGCCGGATACGGCAATTGGTTAGGCACTTTAACCCGCGCTCAACCAATTTGCGAGTAAAGTAAAAAGCAAGCAGTTGCTACTAGGAGGCTGCCCATAAGTTGATTGAAAACTTTAAGTCTATCTTCGTTATTTAGAATTACCGCCACTTTGTTACCTAGCAAAGACCAAATAAACAGTGATAAATAACATACTAAAAAATAAACTAATGAAAAAGTTAAAAACACCTGATTACTATGGAGTTCTGAGAATAATGATGCTCCGGCTACACAAGCAATCCATGCTTTTGGGTTTAACCATTGCAAGAGAAAACCTTGTATAAATGTTGGCTTATTTTGATCTTTAATATCTAATTCTGGTTTAGACGAAGCAATTGAATAACCGATATAAGCAATAAAAATTGAACCTGCTATTGCTAAATATTTGAGAAAGTATGGATATAGCGCCATTACTTTATAAAAACCTAAACCAATGAAAAGGAGCAACAACGTGAAGCCGATTGTTGCTCCAGAAACGAAAGCAAACGTTTTACGCACACCATAGCTTGCCCCTGACGACACGATGACCATATTTACTGGTCCTGGGGAAATTGACATTGCTAATGAAAATGAAAACATTGCGATTAATAAAGACATAGCCCTCCTTAATTATATCCACTAAATGATGATTCAATACGATGAGTGCCTAACGCCACAAACACCGGCATGGTGAAGTTGGCTTTTGTGCGTGTTTTTGCACAAAAAGGTGACCGCTTTGACTTGTTAGGACACCACCAGTAGAATGGTACTGATATACAGTACAACTGGTGAATATGATGAACTCCATTAGTGTAAACCGCTTTAGGGATAATTTAAAATCTTTCATAGAACAAGTAGCTAACGACCACACCCCAATGAAGGTGACTCGACGGACTGGTGACGATTTCATAGTCATAAGTGCCGATGATTATGAAAGGGAACAGGAAACGCTACACATACTACAAAGCAGCTCTTTAATGCTGCAAATTTCAGACTCTCTAGCAAGCCACTCAAAAGGCGCAGGCTATATAGCAACACAAGAGCAGTTAAATGAGATCACTCGTCTTTGAAGGTAACACTTGGCTTGCCTACGAAGATCTTCGTGAAAAAGATAAAATCTTACATAAGGCTCTTTGCAAACTATTAAAAGAAATGCTCCGCTCCAGCGACCCTAGCACTGGGCTCGGAAAACCCGAGCCTCTCAAGCATAACCTTTCTGGACTATGGTCAAAACGCCTGTCTCAAAAAGATCGCGTTATCTATAAATTTAACAATGGACACATTTATATTTTCGCTATCGGTGGTCACTATGACAAACACTAACGCCGCCATAACCGGCAGCCGTGCGCAAAGCGCGCTTTAGGCTGTCCAGCCACGAAGTGGCGACGGTTGATGGCTTTGTTAAGCATTTTACTCCGGCCCCTCTTCAAACTGGATGACTCCTTCAGGGATAACCTCCCAGTTTGCCTTTGAGCCAACATATATATGCTGGCCGATCTCTATGTCAGGAGAGCCATTTACGCACCCTAATGTGACCTGCATAACTTGACCATTAAAAATAGTGCAGATGGTTGACCCGCACATTTTGCAAAACTGTAAGCCATAACCATGCTGGCCAACATATGATGATAAGAGTGATTCTCCAGATAGCCACGTAAATTCGGATGGTTCAACAAAAGCAGCTGCAGAAGCTTGCGAGCTGAAGGCTTTACGACAACGCGAACAATGACAGGATTTAGCATCGCGAAGCTTGCCATCAACTTGATATTTTATCTCTCCGCAAAAACACTCGCCGGTAATGGGCACAATTCTCTCCATGGTGCTTAACAGTCCATTTATGAGGCCGATGGCCTCATAGTAATTATTAGAGAGCGGCACTCTTAACTATAGTTAGCTAAACCGTTCGCTCCCAACACTTTGAAAAGTATAGATGTATATTTTTTGAATTTCCATCACGGTTACAAAAAAGGGTGTGGACCGCTCTTTAATTCTAAAAGCGGGCTATGCTGTATATTCACACAGGCCAGTTGCCACAAGTCTTAAAACGACGACCCTGGACCACTCAAAAACTGCAGCTCTTCTGCAGTTGAGGTTCTGCCTAACAATTTATTACGATGAGGGTAACGACCAAATTGATCGATGATAACTTTGTGCTTAAGCTCAAATTCGTAGTTGTTTTCTAGCCCTGGTTGATTAAACAGCTGCTCGGCTTGTTGGTGTATTAGAGCCGACTCGCTGTGCATAAACGGCATGTACAAAAAGGACTTCTGTTGCGGCACCATGTCTAAGTCGTGCCCTGCAGTTATAGCCGTTTGAGCCAAGGTAAGCGCTTGGGCATCGTATGCGAAGGCCTGGGCAGAAGCTCTAAATAAATTACGTGAAAACTGATCCAGCACAATGATTTCGGCTAACCGCCCTAATGGTTTGTGGCGCCAACTGGCCAACTCCCCTGCACTTGCGCACAGGTGAATGTAGCAAAACCGGCGCTTGAGCATTTTGTCGAACGCTACGTCCTTAATAAACCAATTCCGTGGCGGAATTTCCGTGTACCAAAACTGCAATATATCGTTGTATGTCATATAAAGTCCCT
Source organism: Oceanospirillaceae bacterium (assembly GCA_003523085.1). Lineage (GTDB taxonomy): Bacteria > Pseudomonadota > Gammaproteobacteria > Pseudomonadales > Balneatricaceae > Njordibacter. Next base: position 17,368 of record DPHD01000015.1, read on the forward strand.
CTATTAAACTAACTGGGTGTAACCTAATGCATTAGCCTGGTCGGCTTGATTGATAATTTCTTGGTACGGATATGGCCCCGTAATTACCTCAACTGGCCCCATTAACAACTGCTGCCGTATTGATTTTAGGGTTGGGTCTAATGCCGCTGCCGCAAGGCCGTTTCTAAGTTTGCCCAGTGTCGCTGGTGACGTAGCCAAACTGGTAATATAAGGTAACCCGGGTGTACTTTGTGTGTGGGTTAAAACACGTAAGTTGGCTACCGTGGCTGGTGCATGGATTTGCAATAAGCCATAAGTCACACAATCAACAGCGCATACATCGGCCTCGCCGCTTGCCACTAATGCCATGCTCTGCCGGTGTGACCCTGAGTGAACCACCTCAGAAAAAAACCGTTTATTGCCAGACAGTGGTGCAATAAATCGTCTTAGAGCATGATAACCAGACTGCGAATCCACGCTGTTGACTGCTAATATTGCGCCTTTAAGTTGACTCATATGGTTTGCGGTATTGGTTTTATGAACCAAGACTAAGCTGCAGTAGTTAGGGCCTTTGGTGTAGGCGGTTTGGTAGCTTTGGGTGGCTACGTATTGAACCTGATTTTGTAAATCGTGAGTCAGCGGATAACCACAGGTTTGGCTCAATAGTAAGTCGGGGTTACGCCAGTGAGCATAATAATCGTTGGGGTCAACCAACAATATAGGCAGGTCGCCATGGTTTAAGCCTTGCTCCACAAGATGTTGGCGTAGGCCCTGCCACCATGCACTAACCATCGGTTCCAGCTCAGGCATCTGGTACATTGGATATGCACAAATTAGCGCCACGGCCTATTCTCCCATCTCGTTCAGCAACTGATGTATCCAACCTTCCAACTCATGAGACTGGACCTCGGCCGCCCGAATTAGCCCATCAAAATGGCCTGTTAGGGTTTGCACATGGTCCGATGTATTAAACACAAAATACATATGCCCTAGGTATACAGCGCAGCGCTTAGTACCAAAAATAGTGTAAGGCGACGCATAGTTTCGATTTTCATTAAATAAATATAGTCGCAATTTTGGATAAAGCTCATCGATTACCTGAGCGAACCACTCTAATTGAGCACGTCGATCAGTAAGACTCAGGGATCGCCACATGCCTTCACCATTAGCAAAGCCAGCCAAACGCTGGACCGACATACATATTTCCAAGTCGCTACCAGGCTGCAAAGCGGCTTGATAGCGCTCTTTGGTGGTTTCCATCACCTGCTCTAGGCTGACATCTTCAAACTGACCATACTCACAGGCCAATACAGCTTGGGTTTTAATCAAGTCTGGTAAATTAGCCGGCACATAACGAACTTTGCTACCCAGCGCCTCTTTGTGCCAAAGCCTTAGGCTACCATCGGAAGGCAGCGGCAAGCTGGGTGTGAGTTGCAATGATTGGCTTAATATTTCTGCGCCAGAGCGCGCCTCGCTGGTTAACCCAAGCAGCCAATCCACACTAATCTGTAGTTTGGATGCAATTGCCATGAGGGTATCTACTCTGGGTAAGCGGTCGTTATCGGTGGCTAACAATTGAGATAAGGTGGATCGGTCCACGCCTATGGCCTGAGCCAGACTTGAGCGTTTGATATTTCTGTTGGTCATGGCTTGTAAAAGCCTACTGCGAAATATTTCTACACGGAATACCCTTTCTTGGCTGTTCATCAGTTACCTCAATTACCTGTAATATGTTCACCTAAACTACAAATGATGTAATTACACAACAATATGGTGAGAATGCGTAATAAGTGTCTATTGTCACAATGTAACCGCTAGGCTATCTTGCAAGCCTTCAACAATCAAGCCTAAGCCCCATAGCCATGCAGCACAGCTCAGACCCAAAATTGAATCCACTATGGCAGCGTCATCACTGGCCCACTTGGGCATTAGTGGTCGGCGTTTATGGTTCTTGGGTTGTGTTAATGATTTACGCCAGCTTACTGTCTTGGTGGTTGGTGTCGCCCCTTTGCGCGCTTCTGTTGTGCCTACATGGTAGCATCCAACACGAACTCATACATGGTCACCCGAGCCCATGGAAGCGCCTCAACGAAGCCCTAGGCTGGCCGCCACTAAGCCTTTGGATCCCCTACTTCCAATACCGTGATCACCACCGCCTACACCACCAAACGAGTGTCTTAACCCAACCCGGCTTAGACCCAGAAAGCTATTACCATTGGCCCAGCAATTGGCATTCCATGGGGCGTTTAGTGCAGGCATTATGGCGGATTAACCACACCTTTATCGGTCGCATGATCATTGGACCATGGTTGGTGATGGGGCTTTTTTTACACAGTGAAGTAAAACAGCTAGCCAAAGGCAAGGTTTACGATTGGAAAAACTGGGGGCTACACCTTGTTTTAGTGACCGCAATGATGATCTGGCTCCACAGCCAAGGGGTACTGTGGTGGCAATACCTAGTGTACTGTGTATGGCCTGGATTAAGCCTTACCTTAGCCAGATCTTATGCCGAGCACCGACCCGGCAACAATAACCATGAACGTTGCGCTATTGTTGAGGGTTCTTGGTTTACCCGACTATTATTTATGAATGTTAACATCCATCAGGTGCACCACGAGTTCCCTCAGATGCCTTGGTTTATGGTGTATCCACATTGGCAACAACATCGCCAAGCCATCCTGCAACGTAATGGGGGTTATTATTACAGAGGTTATTGGAGTCTTATAAAACAAACCCTGTGGCGCCAAAAAGACAGTCCAATCTACCCAAAAAGGCAACATGATTAATGCGCAACAACACCAGAGCAAGATGCTAGTTTTGACGCCCATAAAGAGCAGTTACGCCATACTCAGATCAACCTGGGTGGTTTATTTGTTTGGCAACCACGATCTAATAGTCCCATGGTGCTGTGACCATGCATTCCATGCCTCTTGCGCCCATTCTCGCACGGCGGCTTTATGCCCCTGTACAGTTTGTTCCCTTACTACATCAGCTGTAGTGATCGACCCTAATGTCTTAGGGGGCTTAAGAAAATAAAACGAAGTCTTATTTTTACCGGCTGCGAGCATGGCATCATTGGCATTTTCGGGTGTCAGTCCGTGCTCTAAAAACAAACACAGCCTGATCAAATGTACACCCACCGATTGGATGCTTTGGCGATCATTTGAACCCGGGTGCTGTATGGCATAGGCATCTACGGTTAGCCGATGCACCTCAAAAAAAGTTCTATCGCTGTATTCACGGGCTAAAATTTCGCCATAAGTTGCCCAACAACCGGGGGTCGAATTCATGTAGCGGTGCACAGGACCGTCGATATCTGGAAATACCCCTGCGCAACTAAAGCATTCACATTTATTCATAGTCCACCTGTAACCGCCTAACCGTCTTTTAAAATGGTCAGTAGCCAATAAAAGTATGTATACAATGGCAACTTTATCATAACGAAAGTTGGCGAAACAATTGCTCCTTGTATCAGTGCTAGTATAATAGCTGCTTAGATTTTCCCACTCGGCCTTCGCCATGTCCGCCAGCAAGTCCACAGAATTTATTAACGGTGCTAAAGCCACCATCCCTTTGATCATTGGCGCTATTCCTTTTGGCATTATTTTTGGCACTTTGGCAGAACCCAGCGGCCTGTCTATCTTCGGTGCTATGGCCATGTCATTATTTGTATTTGCAGGCTCATCTCAGTTTATTGCCGTGGGATTATTAGCCGCAGGCGTAGGGCCGGTGCTGATCGTGGCCACCACCTTTGTCGTCAACTTACGCCACTTGCTCTACGCCACAGCCTTAGTGGACAAGGTGAGTCATTTATCTCAAGCATGGCGCGCCATATTAGCTTTTGGCTTAACCGACGAATCTTTTGCAGCCGTTAACAGTCGCTACTTAGGCCGTTCAGACACAAACCATGCCCATTGGTTCTTTTTAGGCTCCGTAGTGGCCATGTATAGCAACTGGCAGCTGTGTACTTGGTTGGGTATTGGGCTGGGTGAACTATTTCCTGACATGACTCAGTGGGGCTTAGATTTTGCCATGTCGGTGACCTTTTTAGGCATGGTCATCCCCTACTTACGCAACCAACCCATGTGGTTGGCGGTGATTAGTGCGGCGGCGTTTGCACTAGTGCTACGGGACTTGCCACACCAGTTAGGTTTGGTGATCGCCGCCTTATCTGGCATTTGCATCGGCTACGCCAGCCAACAGATCGACATCCGCATGCGCATCGCCAAGGCAAAGGCAGCCGCCAACCAGGAGCAGAGCCTATGAACGAAACCTTAATGATCGCAGGCATGGCGCTGGTCACCTTCCCCGTGCGCTATATTATGTTTGCCCTAGCGGGCCGTATTCGCTTCCCTCTATGGCTCAATCAATCGCTCACCTTTGTGCCGCCGGTGGTATTAACCGCAATTATTGCGCCGTTAATTTTAATGCCTAATGGCCAACTTGATATAAGTTTTGCCAACCCCTACTTTTGGGCCGCTTTGGTGGCTGGAGTGATTGGTTTTTGGCGTCAGCATTTGCTCACCACCATTGTGGTGGGCATGGTCAGCTTTGTTATTTTTAAATGGATGATGAGTTAATGAACCCCTGTGCATTGTTTACTGGCAGTGAATCAAACCACCTTTGGCTGGCAGAGTTCGAACGGCAATTTCCACACCTTAAAGTGCAAGATTGGCAAAACGTGGTTGATACACAAGCGGTTGAATACGGCATTGTTTGGCAACCTAGCGAGGCTTTTTTTCAACGTTTCCCTAATCTAAAGGCGGTGTTTAATTTAGGTGCCGGCGTTGATGCCATACTCAGTAACCCCGCAGTGCCCGAGCAGGTACAAATTATTCGTATTGAAGACGGCGGCATGGCGCAGCAGATTAACGAGTATTTTAGTTACTTTTTGTTGCATTACTACCGCGACATGGACCTTTACCAGCAACAACAGCAGCAGCACAGCCATTGGCAGGTTCACGCGGTTAAGTCCCCTAAACAATTTCGAGTGGGTATCTTAGGCTTAGGCCAGCTCGGCAGCCAACTGGCAACCCATTTAAAAGCTTATGGTTTTGACATTGCCGGCTGGAGCCGCAGTAACAAACAGCTCCAAGGCGTGACCACCTATAGCGGCGATGAGCAGTTGCAGGCGTTCCTCCAACGTACCGATGCCCTATGTTGCTTATTACCCCTAACACCGGCAACTGAGGGTATTTTAAATCATCACAACCTAAGCCAACTACCCAAAGGTGCAGTGGTCATCAACGGCGCCCGTGGCGGGCACCTAGTGGCCCAAGACCTCATTAATTTATTGGATTCAACCCACTTACGTGGCGCCGTGCTGGATGCGTTTGAACAAGAACCGTTAGATCCACAACATGTTTTTTGGCAACATCCAAATATCTTATTAACACCCCATTGTGCCGCTCAGTCTGAACATCAGGTCTGTGTGCAACAAATTGGTAACAAGCTTAAGGCCATATCATCAAATCAACCGATTACCGGTCTCATCAACCGCACCACAGGCTACTAAACCATGACCAGTAGCAATCCACGACTGAACCGTCGGTTTTCTGTGGCACCGATGATCGACGTCACCGACCGGCACTATCGTTTTTTAGCACGACATCTAAGCCAACACGCATTGTTGTTCACAGAGATGATCACCACCGGCGCTATTCTTAACGGTGATCAACAATACTTACTGGGTTATGCCGATGTAGAGCACCCAGTGGTACTGCAGTTAGGCGGTTCTAATACCCAAGAGTTGGAACAATGTGCACGTATTGGCGCAGACTATGGCTACGACGAAATAAACCTTAATGTCGGTTGCCCAAGCGACAAAGTACAAAACAACATGATTGGCGCCTGCCTTATGGCTCACCCACAACTGGTGAGCGACTGTATGTCGGCCATGATTGAGGTGGTCGATATCCCAGTGACCATTAAACACCGCATAGGTATTGATGATATTGATAGTTACGATGTGTTAGCGAGCTTCGTTGATCAAGTCAGCCAAAGCGGCTGCGACACCTTCATTGTGCATGCCCGTAACGCCATATTGAAGGGCTTATCGCCTAAACAAAATCGTGAAATACCGCCCTTACAATACGACAAAGTGTATCGCTTAAAAGCAGATTTCCCAGACTTGGAAATTGTTATTAATGGCGGTATAGATAACCTCGATGCCTGCAAACAACACCTACAACATGTAGACGGGGTTATGTTAGGCCGCGCTGCTTATCACAACAGTGCCTTGCTAACGCAGGTGGACCAACAACTGTTTGCCAGTCACCTACCCGTGCCCGAGCGCAAAGCTGCAGCCTTAGCCTACTTTGCTTACATGCAGCAACAACATGAAAAAGGCACCTCACTACACCATATGAGTGGCCATATTATGGGCCTATTTCAGGGAATACCCGGCGCCCGTGCCCTACGTCGCCATATTAGTGATAATATCCATGCTAACAACGCCAACATACAAGTGATGTACGACGCATTAGACTTAGTTGAATTAGCACCAACACCTACAAAAGAGATTGCAGACCCACAATGAATAAATTACAACAGCTTAAAGCCATGACCACCGTAGTAGCTGATACGGGCGACTTAGAAGCCATTAAGCAATACCAACCGCAAGATGCCACCACCAACCCTTCATTAGTATTAAAAGCGGCTCAAATGCCTGCCTACGCCCACTTGTTAGTTGAGGCTAAGCAATGGTCGGCATCTCAAGGCGGCAACAGCCAAGTGCAAATGGACAATACCTGTGATTACCTTGCAGTGGCGATTGGTAAAGAAATTCTTAGTGCTGTACCTGGCCGAATTTCTACAGAAGTGGATTCTCGTTTGTCTTTCGACACGCAAGCGACCGTTGCTCGGGCGCTAAAAATCATTGACCTATACCAGCAACAAGGTATCGATAAAGACCGCGTATTAATCAAAATCGCTTCTACATGGGAAGGCATTCAAGCCGGTAAACAGCTAGAACAACAAGGCATCAACTGCAACTTAACGTTATTGTTTAGTTTTGCCCAAGCCATTGCCTGCGCTGAAGCGGGGGTTTATCTCATATCACCCTTTGTAGGCCGTATTATGGATTGGTACAAAGCATCCATGAAGGTGGACGGTTTTGCACCGGCACAAGACCCTGGCGTTATCTCGGTCAGCAAAATCTTTGATTACTACAAACAACATGGCTACAAGACCGTCGTCATGGGCGCCAGCTTCAGAAACACTCAAGAAATTGAACAACTTGCGGGTTGTGACCGTTTGACCATAAGCCCTACCCTGATGCAGGATTTAGCAGACGACTCAGGCGAGCTTACTCAACAGTTAAATGGCCAGCAGGTGGTTGAAGCACAAGCTAAACTTAGTTTAAACCAAGCTGATTTTCGCTGGATGCACAATGAAGACGCTATGGCCACTGAGAAGTTAGCAGAAGGCATACGTAACTTCACCCGAGATCAGGAAAAGTTGGAAGCCTTGTTAGCCTAGATCACACACTGAGATTCTAAAACATCCACCAAGTTTTTAAACTCTTGGTGGTTTTTTTGGTTCATACCCATCAAGGTACGATGTGCCTCTAGTACTTTTTCTTGCACACTAAGGTCAGAAAAATCGCCTTCTGCCAATTCTTGCATGGGTTCTGGGTCGTCATCTAACTGCTTTACCAAGACAAACACTTTATCAAACCCCATACTCAGTAATACACGGGTAATATTGTCATTAACCGACACCAAGGTGGGAACAAAACCCATTTGTTTTTTCATGCGGATAGACATTTTTGCTAACATGCCTAAAGACGTTGAGTCTATGCCTTGGGTTTCGGTGAGGTCTATCAAGATGGTTTTGAAGTGCCGACTATTAAAGATGTTGTCTAAGTACTGATCTAAGGCTGGACACAAGGTTAAGCGTACGTCACCCAAAAACTTCAGTACGTGGGTACCGTCATGGTCGACCACTAAAATACGACCTTTAAGCATGTTGCGCACCACACATGTTTAGCAAAGCAATATCGTCGGGTACCGCATCCAATTGTTCTAGCTGTAACGCATCAATTAAGCCATCCAAACTACTACCGCCGCGTTTAAATATAGAGCGCAATTGGTCTTCTTTATCGGCCAACTGATCACAGGGTAAGACTTCAAAAATACCGTCAGAACTTAACAGCAAGTTAAAATCCGGTGCCATTTGTTGTTCCAAATCAATATATTCGGCGTCTTCAAACAAGCCTACGGGCAAGCCACTGCCAATGCCTTGTAAATACTCAACCTCTCCCTGTTGCGACAACAGGGGCATGGGCAAATGCCCCCCCACACAATAGGTTAGATGAGCGCTATTACGGTCCATTACGCCCATAAAGATAGTCATGTGTTTATCAATATCAAAATCTAACAATTCACCATTAATTTGCGTTACTACCTTAGCCGGTGAAATTACGTCCTGCCCGTCCGCCGCGAGCAACTCGCGGGCTACACGGTTAGTAATATTTTTCAGTAATACGGTTAAAAATGCAGACGAGGCACCGTGGCCAGAAACATCCGCTAGATAAAACAACACTCGGTCGTCATCCAGGCGAATATGATCAATAAAATCTCCGCTTAAATACAACGACGACTTCATATATCGTTGCATGGTGAGGCCATTGATGCTGCATGACTCCGGCGGCATCATCCGTTGTTGAATCAAACGCCCCGCTATTTGGTCTTGCTGTAATTCTGCTAAGTTTTTGTTCACCTGGCGATGAACTAGCTCTAGCTCTTGGCGATAACGAACGTTTTCGTAGAATAATTTCGAGCGCTGCACGTGGCGATTAACGCTAACATCTAACTCAGCCATGGCACTCACAGGCAAATCAAACACATCCGTAACCCCTAGGCGCAACAAATTGGTGATGGTTTCTACACCGTCAATTTCCGTGAGCACAACAAGCGGGATTTCGGCACACTTTTCAAGCATGTCTTGAAGTAGTGCAGTTAAGGTGGGCTGATTTTGATGATATTGAAACAATACCAAGGTCACCGCTTCTTGGGTTAAATAGTCCAAGGCGTGCATTGGGTCATTAGTGGCCGTCACATGATAAGCGTGGGCCGCATAATGTTGTGTCAACTGCTGTTTAAGGTCGAGATCGTCTGCAACGATCAGGATCTGACTGACGTCAGGTTCCATAGTACTACTTACTCCAGACCCGGTAACGTGAGCCTAATAGCGCAACAATATGCTCTTTACTTGCCGTTGACAAGTAGAACCATAGTCGTAGTCTTAAAAATCATCAAATTCATCATCTTGGCTCGGCACTCCATCACTTATCAAGTACTCACGTCGCTGTAAGTATGCCTCGCGCATAAAGACATAAGGGTCACCACTAATCAAGGCTTCTAGGTCACCCAGTTGGCGCCGATGATCAATCACTTGAACACCGTATATCAGAAACTGGTGTGCGAGTGGGTCATATTGACTAATGGGGTTCGACCCCGCGTCGATTAACGTCGCCCCTGTGTCTCTTAAGGTGCTCGGTCCTAAAAATGGTAGTACTAGATAGGGTCCAGGCTTAACGCCCCAGTAACCTAGGGTTTGCCCAAAGTCTTCGGGTTGTTGGTAAATACCCAAGTCTGACGCAACATCAATTAAGCCACCTAAACCCAGGGTGGTGTTGATGACCAAGCGGCTTAGGTCTTTACCGGCTTGTAGCGGTTTAAGCTGCAAACCATGATTGAGCATATTGCCCACATCACTCAAGTTAGAAAAAAAGTTAGTCACTCCTTTTTCTACTGGGTCTGGCGCCACGTCTTTATAAACGTTAACCACGGGCACTAGTAACTTTTCGTCTAACAGGGTATTAAACGTATGGGTTTTACGGTTAAGTTGCTGCCACGGGTCGCGTCCATCGTCCATTTGTGGCTGAGCTTGCTGCGGTGTGTTACTACAAGCTGACAACAACACCAAACTGGCCACCAGCCCCGCACTAAAAATCAATTTCATATTGTTAATCCTTGTTGGCCCCTATTGCCGAGGGCCTTAATGAAAGCTACCAGCCCATGACTTGTTTTACAAAAGGAATGGTTATGCGTCTTTTTTCATGCCACGAGGCTGCGTCCAGCTGGTCTAATACGGCCAGTAAATTGGGTAAGCCTCGGGCGCTACGCGCTAACACAAAGGCGACGAGCTCATCGCTTAACTCTAAACCCTTTTGTTTGGCCTTGGTTTGCAGCATCAAGGCACAGCCGTCGTCATCTAAGGGCTGTAATTGAAACACGTTGGCTAACTGCAGTCGTGAACGCAAGTCTTCAAGGGCACAGTCTACCTGCCGTGGGCTTTTATTTGAAGACACGACTATGCAACCACCTCGTTGCATGAGTTGATTGTATAAATGGAACCAAGCTTGGGCCCAGTCTAAGTTGACAATCAGTTGGTCTAGATCATCTATACACAACAAGGACACGGATTCTAACCCGGCAAGGCACTCGCTTGCCTGCTGAGCAGGTATTTTTAGTAATTCTTTACCGCTGATAAACACTGCGTCTGCGCTCGCCTCTTGGGCCAGCAACACACAACCCTGCAACACATGGCTTTTGCCTACGCCAGTTTGGCCATACAGGTATAAACATTCCCCCTGCTGAGACAACACCAACGTCTGTAAGCTTTTTGACAACGCAGGCGCACCACTAAAATTAAAGTCGCCTAATTGCTGCTGAGCATTTAAGGTGACGCCTAAGGTGAGTTGAGGTGAGCCGATGCGGCTTGATTTAGCCGATGTTAAAGTTGCAGAAGGCGCAATCATTCAGGGTCCTGTTGGCCATAAAGTGGACTATTAATATAGCCAGTATGTAGATGGCGTAACAATACCATAATCACCGCCGCAACGGGTAAAGCCAATAGCACCCCAAGAAAGCCAAACAATTGGCCACCAGCCAATATGGCAAATATTACGGCCACCGGATGTAAACCAATACGGTCACCCACTAATAGCGGTGTCAGTACGAAACTCTCAATTAGTTGGCCCACACCAAACACTGCAAATACCAACATTAATGGCCAATAACCATCAAACTGGAACATAGCGATAGTCATGGCCGCGGCTATGCCTACAGCAAAACCCAAATAAGGCACGATGCTCGCTAAGCCTGCCAAAATGCCAATAAGCAAGGCATAGTTGAGGCCCACAAAGCTCAGACCCAAGGCATAAATAACACCTAAGCACAGCATCACCAACAACTGGCCCCGCACAAAAGCAGCCAATACTTCGTCGCTCTCGTTCGCCCAAGCACTCACCTTGGGTTGAATATTACGCGGTAACAAGGCATGTAACTTGGCCGTCAATACGTCAAAATCGCGCAGCAAGTAAAACGCCACCACCGGCACCATGGCCATGGAGCCAAAGGTAGAAATAAGGCTCATGGTCGAGGATGTCGCGTACCTTACTAGCCGTGAAATGAGCCCACCGGCCTGTTTCCACTCGGCAGCAAGACCTTCAGTAACAATATCTAGCTTGAGGCTTTTAATATCAATTGCTAGGGTGCCTTGTAACCAAGGCAACAACACCAAGTTATACCAAGCTTCAACCTGCGGCAGCATGTAAATGAGGGTTTGTATTTGCTTCACGACCATAGGCACCAAGCCAACCAACATCGCCACCACAGTGAGGGTTAACACCAAAAAAACCACACACGTGGCGAGCGTACGTGACCAACCGCGTGCTTCTAATCGATCGGCAAATGGGTCCGCCATATAAGCGATACCGATGCCCACCAAAAACGGCGTTAACACCGCCTGCAAGCTGTACAAAAGCATGGCAATAATAAGGCTCACCACGATCAGCAGCCAGGTTTGAGATTGTGTCATTCTAATTTCCTTTTATTTACCAGTTGAAGCTGCTAACGCCACATGTAACGCCATAGGGGGTAGGTCAAAGACAACTGCGAGCTGTCCTCCGTGTCTACGGGTAACAGCCGACGTTTCAATTCTAGTGTAGATTTCACCTGCGACAAGTGGCTATCAGTGAACAAACGGAACACCAATTGCGCACCGTTCGCCGCATACAGTTGGACATGGCTTACCCCAGAAACACCCTCCAGCAAGGCCTGTATTTGGGCATAATCGGCTAAACTGGATACCTGCTCCACCGCCACTAGCACTTGTTGGCCTACCGCTAACCCTACCGCTGCTTCAGTTTTACTAGGCAAGGCAAACTTTGCCACTAAACTGGTGGCCAAACGCTCTTGTAATGGGGTTATTAACTGTTCCAAGTTGGAGCCCTTAGACGCCCATTGTTGCTCGCTGTTGTCCAACCAAAAATTCCACTTCACTTGCCATTGTTGCTGCTCACCTTTATACACACGACCAATCAAAATGGCATCGGCTTGATAACGCAGAGAAGCAGATGCTATGGGGTCCCTAAACAGCCCCCACAGCGCACCCGCATCAATTGCCAGTTGGTCATCTAGATCCAGTAACGGCCACACCAAAGGTAATCCGCGCGACTCAGATTGAGCTTTAATCTGCGCCACCACCGGGTGCCCATCATCATTAATTATGCGCTGCTCTCCTTGGTCTTCCTCTACTAACCAAACCAACACAGCCGCTCGTTCTGCGCCCCAAACTGTCATGCCCGCAGAGGTAATTAATTGATTCACTTTAAGTGGATCAAAGGCTAACTTTAATACAGCTTGTTCCTGTCCATCGATGATCTGGGTGGCAAATGAAAAGCGCTGTAAGTAATGCTCTGGCGCGAGCAAGGCTTGTCTAAGTTTGGCATGATTAAGGCTCCCTGTTTGGCCCGTAACTTTAACCAACACACCCGCTAAGGCCGTCTTTTTTGCCGCCAGCACCTGACGGTTAGATTGGTTTTCAATCGCCACGCTTCCTTGGTATAGGCCACTTACCGTTTGGGCCTGTGCTAGACTGGCCCACATCACCGCAAACACAAATAGTAGGATTTTTGGTTGTCGTAACAACAAGAGTTTAGGTAACAATAAGGTCATGTAATCGCTTTAGTCTAAGTAAAAAACCAATCTAAACCCCACTATAGTCAATTCGCCGCCCCGCATCCACCAACAAAAACTCAATAAATGCCAAAACTTAGTGTTTAAGCGGGTGCTCAACGAGCAAGAGGATGATAAAATACGCGCTCTATTATTAATCATCTTAGGCCATTCTCATTATGAGCACTCAAGCAGCTAACACTCCCCTCAGTTACAAAGACGCTGGAGTCGATATCGACGCTGGCAACGCGTTGATTGAACGCATCAAGGGTGTGGCACGTCGTACCCGCCGCCCAGAAGTTATGGCGGGTTTAGGTGGTTTTGGTGCCCTATTTGAATTGCCTAAAGGTTACCACGAACCCGTGCTAGTTTCTGGCACAGATGGTGTAGGCACTAAGCTAAAATTAGCCCTAGAACTAAACCGACACGACCACATTGGCATCGACTTAGTGGCCATGTGTGTAAACGACTTAATTGTAGCCGGTGCAGAACCACTATTCTTCCTTGACTACTATGCCACCGGCAAGCTGGACGTGGACATCGCCACCCGTGTAGTGAGCGGTATTGGCGAAGGCTGTGAATTGTCGGGCGCCTCCCTAGTTGGCGGCGAAACTGCCGAAATGCCTGGCATGTACGAAGGCGAAGATTACGACCTGGCTGGCTTTTGTGTAGGTATTGTTGAAAAGAGCAAAATTATTGACGGTTCCAAAGTTGCTGCTGGTGACGTACTCATCGGTTTGCCCGCATCGGGCCCCCATTCCAACGGTTACTCGTTAATCCGTAAAATCATCGAAGTCAGCAATGCCGATTTACATCAAACGCTTGGCGACACCACACTTGGCGAAGCACTGATGCAGCCCACGCGCATTTACGTTAAAGCCCTATTGGAGTTATTCAAGCAAGTAGATGTACGTGCCCTGTCGCACATTACCGGCGGCGGTTTACTAGAAAACATTCCCCGCGTTTTACCCGCCGACAGCGTGGCTGTATTGGACACTCAGTCGTGGCAGAAACCCGCCGTATTTGATTGGCTACAAAGCAACGGTAACGTTGAAGACAGCGAAATGTACCGCACCTTTAACTGCGGCGTGGGTATGGTTATTGTGGTCGCTAAAGAAGACCAACAAAAGACCCTGGATGCACTGACCGCATGCCAAGAACAACCTTGGGTCATTGGCCACATAGAAAAAAATAGCGGTGCAGACGAAGCCGTAGTATTGCGCTAACAACAGCCACGGACCTTTCTGATGCATCAACAAACTTTGCACCAAGTACCACGTATTGTGGTACTTATTTCTGGCGGTGGCAGCAACCTTCAAGCCTTGATGGACGCCATAGATGAGGGCGTTATCGACGCCACCATCGAGCTGGTTATAAGCAACACACCTGATGCCAAGGGTCTACTGCGTGCCAGTAAAGCGGGCATCCCCACGCAAGTGGTAAACCACCTTGAATACAGCAGCCGTGAAGCATTTGATCGTGAGCTCATACACGCCATTGACGACAAGCAACCCGAACTCGTAGTATTGGCTGGATTTATGCGTATTTTTACGCCCCATCTTACGGACCACTACCACGGCCGTATGCTCAACATCCATCCGTCACTACTGCCCTTATTTAAAGGCACCAACACCCACGAGCGAGCGCTTGAGGCCGAAGTTGAGCAGCATGGTGCCAGCGTTCATTTTGTCACCAGTGAACTTGATGGCGGCCCTATTGTCTTACAATCACTAGTGCCGGTGTTAGGTGAAGATTCTCCAGCCACCTTGGCTGCTCGCGTATTAGTGCACGAGCACATCATCTACCCCATTGCCATCAAGTGGTTTTGTGAGGGACGCCTAAACCTGAGTCACGACCAGGTCACTATGGACGGACAACCCCTTCCTGCACAGGGATTAGCCTTCCAATCTTGATCTAATAAAATATAATGTGGATACAGCAAGGAACTGCAATGGCCAACATTTCGCGTACATGGTTAAGTTTACCCAGCCTTGGTTTAATTTTGCTCTTGTTATTAGTATGGAGCACCAATAGCGCTGCCCAACTGAGGCCTTTTGAAGCCACTTATAGCAGCCAATGGGACGTCGGTATCAGTTTGTCTGGCCAAGCCCAACGTAGCTTAATAAGCAACAGTGACGGCAGCTTTCTCCTCACCACCAAAGCCACCGCCATGGTCGCCTCTTTAACTGAATCTAGCTTATTCAACTATCAAGAAGGCGCCATCATCCCACGCCACTACCAATACCAGCGTAAAATATTAAATAAAACACGTGATGTACAAGTGGCGTTCGATTGGGCTGGCCAACAGGTGACCAACACCGCCCAAGGCAAAGCCTGGAAGATGGCGATTGTACCCCACACCTTAGACAAACAAAGCGTCCAACTGCGGCTTCAGCTCGACCTTAAAGCCCACCCAAAAGAGGCGGCTTACGCCTACAATGTGGCCGACGGTGGGCTGCTAAAAACATATCGCTTCATCGCCGATGGCGAGGACCCGGTTGAGACACCGTTAGGTAAATACAGCGCCATACGCATTAAACGAGATCGAGGCACCGATTCAGACCGACAGACTTGGATATGGTTTGCCCCCGCATTGGATTACAGCATTGTGCGCATTGTGCAACAAGAGGCCGATGGTAAGCGTTATCAGCTCAACCTAAAACAACTCACTTGGTTAGATGGTTAGGCTACACGAACAGTGCATAGCTCTATTTACAGCTATAACTCACCATATCTACCGACATAACTTGCCCACTGCCACATTCTTTTACAGCGGCTACTCCATTAACATATACGGCCAGTGGAGGATAAGCCACGTAGGCCGCCCCGAAAGGGCAAATACAATTAGCAAAGTCTTAACATAAATATGAGCATTAAATTTTTTCATGCGATTAAATAACCCAAGCTTGAATAACTTGGGGCACCTTCCTCTTTATTACACGAAAAGCCATTTGTACTGACAGATTTAACATTTTCAGACCCACTACAAATTCCAAACGAGGCATATCAAATCCACTTTACGATGCGCATTAGCATTAAACCAAGGGCAATACCCTATACGGAATTAAAAAAATCGGTCCTAATGCCTTTAACGAGCTTTTAATCATGCCAATTGTCTGATCAATCGAGCCTGACCCCTTTGACGCTTTGACCCCTTTGGCGCTTCATGGTGCCAATGGTCGAACCGTCCCTTTGGTTTTACCCTTGATCTTGCCTCCTCACAGATTCCAGAGCTTTCCCAAAAACTTATAGAGTACCGGTACTAGAATGACGGCTGCAGCCAAGAGCAAAAACATATACTCTAGAGATAAGCCTTTTGCTTTAAAATAGGAAAAGCATAAATATGTAATCAATAATATTACCTGGGGAATTGCGTATTTCCAAAGCAACTTCATATATCAAGCCTCCTAGCTGCATACTCTTTGGTACGCGCCAACCTCAATAACAAGCGCGGCCCACCAAACACCAAAAAAGTGACGCAAAAGCCACTAAAACAGAGCCAAGAAGCCTCCTATGGCAATAGCTAATCCTCTTCCAAACCACCCCATAGGACCAGCTGCCACTGCAAAGGCGCCGAAAACGAATTTGGATATTGGGGATAGCCTAAATCCTCCCCCTGCATGATCGTTAACAGGTCCATTAGGTCGTCGGCCACCCGAAATACTTTCAATCTCACACATCGTCAATTCTTTCATAACAATTACTCCCTCAATTTATTATTACCACTAGACGATTGCCTAGCAGAACTATAGACTACTTCCCCCATGCATCAAATGTCAATAATTTATCATTTTTAATATTTAAGAC
>DPHD01000043.1 GCA_003523085.1 Oceanospirillaceae bacterium
CCACGCATCGGCACTGTCTGCCAATCCGTCCAAGTGCAAGGCCCCGGTGAGCCACACCCACAATACTAATAACAACCCCGCCTGTAACTCGGCACTCATACCTAAGCCGCAATATTGCACCAGCCAAGGCCACACCAGCAAACAGCCGCCAATGACGCTGCCTACTAACGGATAATACAATAACGCCTTGCCTGCCACCTGCTCCGTGGGTGCGGTATTGGCAATGGTAAACACACGATACACGGGGATACGGGTGAGGAACTGAAAGGCTAATATGAGGGCATGATAGTGTTGCTTAAACATTATACAAAATCCTGCTTGGCGGCAAAGTCGACACTAAGGTGATAATCAGGCTGGCCAGCATGGTCTTCAAAGCTAGCCACCTTCAAACACACCACACCACCGTAGGGCACATCGATATTGAATAGGGCTTGTGGCTGCATTTTTAACAGATCACTTAACATGGCGCGAATCACGCCACCATGGGTCACTAACAACACATGTTGTTTATCTTGCTTGAGGGCGAGTTGAACGTGTTCGTGTAAACAGGCCATAGCCCTCTTTTGCACCACAGCCACAGATTCACCATTGGGCGCGGTAGACACCATGGGGTTGTTCCAAAACGCCTTCACTTGTTCGGCATGCGTGCGCCACACTTCACTGCGCAACTGGCCATCCCAATCGCCAAAGGACATTTCTTGCAAACGGGTATCGAGCAATGCTGGCTCATTATGCAAGGCGGCAAAGGCGGCACAACGCTGCAAGTTGGAGCTGACTAGATAGTCCACAGGCTGTGCAAAACCAGCGCTTGCTCGCTGCATTTGTAATAATCCTTCAGCTGTTAACGCCACATCGGTATGACCACGATAAATATCACCGCCTTGGGTCATCCCGTGGCGTAACAGGCTGACGCGCATCACCTATGCCGACTTTTCAGACACGGCAGCTTCGGCAAAGGTGGCCATTTCGTTATGGGTGACACAAGCACTCTTGAGAATAGACAAAGCTACACCCGCACCACTGCCCTCGCCTAAACGCATACCTAAATCCAGAATCGTATCGGCTTCGATAGACGCCATCATGGTTTGATGGCCCGGTTCTGCCGAAGCGTGAGCAAAAAACATCCACTGGGTGATTTCGGGCTGAATTTTTGCCGCCATGATAGCCGCCGATGTAGTAATGAATCCGTCCACCAATATGGTTATACCTAGTTGCGCAGCTCGTATGTAAGCGCCCACTAACGCGGCTATTTCCAAACCTCCCACGTGACGCAGTGCCTCGACGGGAGAGCTCATTCGCTCACTGTGAGTTGCCAAAGCAGCCTCTATTACCCTGCCTTTGTGAGACACCCCGTCGGCATCTAAACCGGTGCCTGGTCCCACTAAGCTAGTGACACTTTGGCCAGTGGCCCACGCAGCTAATGCCGTAGCTGCAGAGGTATTAGCAATACCCATATCGCCACCAATAAATATGGTGGCCCTATTAGCTGCTGCACGATCTACCGCAGCTTTGCCTGCTGCCAACGCTTGGCCTAACTGCTCTGCAGTCATCGCAGCTTGCTGAGCAAAGTTTGCTGTGCCCGCCATGATGGTGTTATCCACCACATGAGCCATGGCGGGGAGGTCAACTACTGTACCCAAATTAACCACTTCAAATTGAGCATTATTTTGCCGCGCTAAGGCACAAATAGCTGCGCCGCCACGGGAGAAGTTTTTTACCATTTCGCCAGTAACCACTTGCGGAAATGCAGATACACCTTCTTCGGCAATACCGTGGTCGCCAGCAAACACCACCACTTGGGCATTATCTACACTTGGAGTGCTGGTGCCCTGCATGGCACATAAGCGCACAGCCATGGCTTCTAAACACCCTAGGGAGCCCGGCGGTTTAGTGAGTTGTCCTTGGCGATCCAAACCTTCTGTTTGCGCTGTTTGGTTAAGTGAAGAGAGCGGTTGATTGATCCAGTCGAAGTTCATAATTTTTATTACTTTAGGTTTAAGTAGATTGTTTTAAGGGTAATGGTAACCCAGCCACAACTAGTGTGACCTCATCGCATACCTGCGCTAGGCGCTGATTCATCAGCCCCGAATAGTCCTGAAATTGGCGACTCAGTTCGCCCATAGGCACAATACCCGAGCCCACTTCGTTGCTCACTAAAATGAGCTGGTGCTGGGTCTTGCTCACTTGTTGCACTAGCTCATCCAGCACAAGGTCCAAGTTGCCTGGGTTGGCACATAGGTGGTTGCTAAGCCATAGGGTTAAGCAGTCCACCAATACGCAACAGGGCGTCTCATCAAGTGATGCTAAGGTTTGGCTTAGGGCCAAAGGCTGCTCGACTAAACGCCATTGGGTTGGGCGACGCTGTTGGTGTAACGCAATGCGCTGTTGCATACTGCCGACGGCATCAGCATCTTGTACTTCAGCCGTGGCCACATACACCACATCAAGCCCAGAAGCCTTAGCAGCTTGCTCAGCAAGGCTGCTTTTACCTGATCTTGCGCCGCCTAAAAACAGCTGTCGATGGGGAGTCATACTAAGGTTTCCAAAGCCGTGAGCCAAGCCTTCTAAATCGTTGGGCACCCAGTTTACGTTGATCTTTTAAGTATGGATACTTAAAAGCGACCCACATGCACTATTCCACTGGTCTAACTCTTGTTGACTGGCTCGCCAATGGGTAGACTGCCGCAAACACTTAGGAAACACGACCGTGAAAAAGCCCGTCAGCCAAGCCAAGCACCAACAACGCATGAGCAAAGTAAAACAACAAATAGATAAACAAATTGCCAAAGCCGACAAAGAACAAGGGGTGGCCGTATTACTTACCGGTAACGGCAAAGGCAAAAGCAGCTCGGCCTTTGGTATGTTGGCCCGCAGCCTAGGCTATGGTCATAACTGTGGTGTAGTGCAGTTTATCAAAGGCGACTGGGAATGTGGCGAAGAACTGTTTTTTAGCCAACACCCCTTGGTGTCCTATCATGCTATGGGGGCGGGTTTTACCTGGGAAACTCAAAACCAAGCCGCCGACCAGGCTGCAGCCGAAAAGGCATGGGCATTAGCCGCCCGCTTACTGGCCGACCCCAAGATCGAGTTTTTAATTCTTGATGAATTGACCTATATGTTCAGTCATGGCTGGCTACAACTGGACCAAGTGACTCAAGCCATTCAGCAGCGCCCAGCGCATATGAATTTAGTCATTACCGGGCGCGGCGCTACGGAACAGCTCATGGCCGTATGCGATACGGTCAGTGAAGTGAAAGATATAAAACATGCATTTAGAGACGGCATCAAAGCGCAGCGCGGCATCGAATTTTAGTCTACGCTTGTTATCCCGCCCCCTAACAAAGGAACTACCATCGACGCGCCATTAGTGACTTTAATGTCAAAAGTAGCCAACGGTCACGAACCCAGCTTAAAACGCTTGTATCAAGTCACCAATACGAATCTATTTGGCCTTGCTTTGCGTATATTAAAGCAGAGGGACTTAGCGGAGGATTGCCTGCAACTGGCATTTATTAAAGTATGGCGTAACGCCCATCAGTTTGACGGCACTAAAGCCCAACCGATGACTTGGCTTAATGCAGTGGTACGTAATCAGGCGCTGGATTTGTTACGTAAACACAAACGCCACCAAGGGCACGACTCCAGTGATGATACGATAGATCAGCTAGTCGATACGGCGGCAACCCAAGAACAGCAGGTTAGCCAAGCGCAAGACCAACGCGCCATACACGCGTGTTTAGCGCAACTTAAAGAGCAGCAACGCCAATGTTTACAGTTGGCTTATTACCAGGGTTTAGCTCACCCACAAGTAGCGGCCCAGCTCAATTTGCCACTAGGCAGCGTGAAGACCTGGATTAGACGCGGATTATTGGGGTTACGAGAATGTCTGAAACATACGATTTAAGCCAATTGGAAGATATCGACTTAGCGGCGGCCGAGTATGCCCTAGGCAGCCTTGAAGAAGGCGAAAAAGCCCGCTTTGAAGCCTTATTGGCCGTTAGTCACGACACCCAAATTAAAGTGGCCCATTGGCAACAGCAGGTGCAGTTGGGCCTACACGATTTTGAGCCAAGCCCTGCGCCTAAGCATGTTTGGTCTCGTATTGCCACGCAACTGGGGCATCAAACGGCATGGCAGTATTGGTTAAACAACCTAAAGCTGTGGCAAGGGCTTAGTGCATCGGCCGCGGTATTCGCCTTAATTGTTGTGGTTTCGCCTTGGCAAAATAGCCCTGAATCCAGCCCAGATTTAGTGGCATTCGCGCCTGCCATACAGTCGCCAGACCTTAACTACGTCATGTACAATGGCCAGCAGGATCCGGCCTGGATTGTTAACGCGTCATTGGCACAAAATCAGTTTTCTATTGATACCATTGCCCCCGACCCGATGGAACAAGGCAAAGTGTGTGAACTGTGGCTAATTCTGGATTCTCTGGCACCGATTTCACTCGGCATACTGCCCAAACAAGGACGAATGCAGGTGGATTTTGATAGCCGTATCACGGGGCTAACCAACTGGCAGGATTTATTACATCAAGGCACATTGGTGATCAGTTTAGAGGGCATGGCTGGCGCTTATAGTGGTGAAGACATGGGGCCGGTGCTAGATGAAGGGCCGTGGGTTGCGGCCATGGCTGGCCCAGTGATTAGTTTGTGATGACAAACTCTACATAAAAAAATGGCCTGAGTTGCCTCAGGCCATAAAATCGCCACTAATGCTGTGGAAAGCCACCCCACTTTACCCATAGCTATTCAAGCTGCCAAGTAAATGGTCTAAAATTCAGAATTATTCCTAAGATTTTTTTGCGACGAGACATCCATCATGAGCATCGCCTTATTTTTTGGTTCCACCACCGGCAACACCGAAGACATTGCCGACCAAATTCGTGATATTTTTGGGGCTGACCAACTCGACATCTACAATGTCGCCGACGACTCTGTGAGCCTAATGCTCGATTATGACACCCTAATCTGTGGTATTCCCACCTGGGATTACGGCGAACTACAGGCCGACTGGGAAGACATTTGGGAAGAAATTGACAACCTAGACCTGAACGGTAAACAGTTTGCTTGTTTTGGCTGTGGCGACCAAATTGGTTACCCAGAATGGTACCAAGATGCCGTGGGTTTATTACATGACAAGCTAGTAGCTCAAGGTGCAAGCGCCATTGGCTATTGGCCAACCACAGGTTATACCTTTGAAACTTCAAAAGCCGCCACGGCAGGTGGCAGCCAGTTTGTAGGCTTAGCGGTAGACGAAGACAGTCAACACGAACTCACCGATCAACGTGTGACCGCTTGGTGCGCGCAGCTGCAGCAGGAAATTGACTCCCTATGACCACTGCAGCCAATGCTGGCCCCCTTGCAGGCTACCGTGTTATTGAACTTGGCCAACTGCTAGCGGGCCCGTTTGCGGGCTGCATGCTGGGTTATTTTGGCGCCGAAGTGATTAAAATTGAATCACCAAACGGCGGCGACCCTATACGTAACTGGCGCGAAGTGCGTGATGGCACTTCACTTTGGTGGCACTCACTGGCCCGTAACAAAAAATCAGTCACCATCGATTTAAAAACCCAAGCCGGTATTGATTTAGTCAAGCAACTCATTGATGGCGCGGATATTGTGATTGAGAACTTTCG
>DPHD01000069.1:0-36868 GCA_003523085.1 Oceanospirillaceae bacterium
CTTTGTTGAATTTGTAACCCGTGTACGTATTGGTAGGGCATGTATTCAACTGGCCGAAACTAGCGATCGTATTTCAGCAATTTGTTTTGACGTTGGATTCAACAACATCACTAATTTTAATCGTCACTTCGTGAAGCTAAAAGGCAAAACACCTGGCGAGTACCGGCGTATTATCCAAACCAATTTAGGCAAAGGTCAATCGATTGTAAAACCAACAATAGCGATGCCTTAGCCCTCGGCATCTAATAAAAATACGATAGAACTACAAAGATACTCATTATGAACGCTTTAAATGCGACACCACTTAGACCCCTTAATTACAGCAAGACAGACTGTGAAGTGGGGATTGTTCACGTTGGCGTTGGCGCTTTTCATCGTGCCCACCAAGCAGTCTACATGAACAAGTTATTGGGCCATAAAGATCAACAAAAATGGGGTATCACAGGCATTAACTTAAGACCACAAGATGCCAAGATAAACCTCCAATTAGCTGATCAGAACCACGTATATACACTAAAGACGTTGTCGCCAGACAGCCAGGTTACCTATGAAGAAGTTGGCTCTATATTGTCAACCTTGGACTGGTCAACTAATCCTGAAGCTGCAGCAAAAGCAGTGGATAATGAAAACATTCATTTAATCACCATGACAGTAACTGAAAGTGGCTATTACCTTTCAGAAAATGGCCAACTGGAAATACAATCTCCAATTATAGTTGAGGCCTTAACAGGCTCAGGGAGCTGTATTTATGCTTACTTACGTGCTTCGTTAAATGCTCGGAAACTCGGCTGTAACTTGCCAATTACCTTACTATGTTGTGACAATTTGCGTGATAATGGCCACTATCTAAAGTTAGGCTTTGAGCAGTTCCTTGTCGCCTGTAACGACACTCATTTGCTTGAGTGGATCGAGAGCAATGTCACTTTCCCTTGCTGTATGGTGGATCGTATTACGCCACGATCTGACGTCATTCATATTGCTGATGTTAAGCAAAAGTTTGGTTTAGATGACCCCCTCACAATTATGTCTGAAGCTTATACCCAGTGGGTAATAGAGGATAACTTTGCTGGGCCAAAGCCGGATTTTGAACGTGTGGGTGTGGAGTTAACTGCTGATGTGTCTCCGTATGAAGATGCAAAGATACGAATACTTAACGGCGGTCATACTATATTGGCTTATTTTGCTGCCCTCAAAGGGTATGTAACTTACGACCAAAGTTTGGCCGATGACGAACTGAATGGCCTGTTCTCTGCCTATGTAATGAGAGAAGTGATCCCAGCCATTGGTGAGTCCCCTATAAGTTTAAATGAATATTACCTGCTCACTAAAAAGCGTTTGAGTAACAGCAATATCGCAGACGATATAGCTCGAATATGTGCTGATGGTGGTGTTAAATTTCCGATATTTATATTGCCGACATTAACCGACTGTTATGCAAGAGGCCATACTCCCGTGTTTGCATTGCAAGGTATTGCTAGTTGGTATGTGTTTATGTGCCAAGTACAAGCGCAGATGATTCAATTTGATTATATTGAGCCGAACTGGTCACTTTTAGAACCACTTTTAGATGGACAAAATGCCACCAATTTTATTGGGTGTGAAGAATTATGGGGCAAATTACCGGTCCACTTTCCATTATTTAAACAGCAGCTCACACAGGCTATAACGTTGATGCTAGCGCGGTTTCCTGTGGCCTGAAGTGGGTTGGCAGTAGGTAGATTTTAGTCTGTTTTAGAAAGCGTTTGGAGGGCCAGCTCGATACCACGGATTTCGGCTAGGCCTTTCATGCGACCTATGCAGGAATAACCTGGATTAGTCTGCTTATCCAAATCGTCTAGCATCTGGTGGCCGTGATCTGGGCGCATGGGAATAGCGTATGCTATGCCGTGTTGTTGTTGGTGCTGTTCTGCTTGTAGTAGTGCTTGTATTACTTGCACCATATCAATATCCCCCTGTAGGTGGCTGGCTTCGTGGAAGCTATTAGGGTCAGTTTGATCGCGTACAGTAGAACGTAAATGGGCGAAATAGATGCGTGCCTTGTGGGTGTTGATCATGTCGACTAGTTGGTTGTCGGCACGAACGCCATAAGACCCTGTGCACATGGTGAATCCGTTGTGGGCACTGGGTACATGGTCGGCAAGCCAGGCCATATCGTCGTTAGTAGATACAACTCTAGGCAGGCCCAAAATTGGTCTTGGCGGGTCGTCGGGATGAATGGCCAAGCGTAGTCCGTGTTGCTCGCAAGTTGGTATGATATCTAATAAAAACAGCTTTAAATGGTGGCGCAATTGTTTAGCGTCGATATCTTGGTAGCGGTCTAACTGCTGCTGAAATTGGTTTAGGGTATAACCCCCTTCAGCACCAGGCAAGCCAGCAATGATGTTTGCCGTAAGCTGCTGTATCTGTAGGTCGTTAAGTTGTTGGTAATAGGTTTGTGCGGCGCTCTGATCGGCAACGGAGTACGTGGTGGCAGCGTTTGGTCGCTTAAGTATATACAACTCAAAAGCGGCAAAGGCGGTTTGATCAAAGCGCAGGGCTTTGGTGCCGTCGGGGAGTGTATAGGCAAGGTCGGTACGAGTCCAATCAAGCACCGGCATAAAATTGTAACAGACAGTGGTGATGCCTTGAGAGGCCAGATTGACCAGGCTAACCTTGTAATTATCTATCCAAGTTTGGTAATTGCCAGTGCGGGTTTTGATATCTTCGTGTACAGGAATGCTTTCCACAACGGACCAGTTAAGACCATGGGATTCGATCAGCGCCTTGTGTTGTGCTATGCGTGCAACTGACCATATTTCACCGTTGCCGATATCATGTAATGCAGACACAATGCCAGTGGCACCAGTTTGCTTTATGTGAGTGAGGGTAACGGGATCGGAGGGGCCAAACCAGCGCCAGGTTGCTTCCATTGGATTCTCTACTTGCTTTAGGTTGATATAAAGTAAAGATAGATTGCCTAATCTATAAAATAATATTGTATTACAATATGGTATTTGGCGAGAAAATGGAAGGGATTTGACGCCGTTTTAGCAATCTGAGAATGCAAGCTTGGTTAGCTTGACTTGCCTAGGCCGTGCTTATCTTTTTGCATTAATGATTGACTCGCCTTAAAGGCACGGGTTGAATCACCAGCCATAATAGCATCATAGATTTCACGGTGTTCATCAATGCACACGCCACCATCTTTTGAGGAAAACAAGATAAACCATTTGAACATGGCAACGAGTACATTGCCAAATGGGACGTAAAAACTATTGCCGCTAGAGATGAATATCATGCGGTGAAATTGGGCATCAGTTTCGATCCACTGGTCCTGATCAAAGTCTTCTGCAATAGCGCACATGCGTTGAAAGGTGGTGGTAAGCTCAATACGTTGTTCCTTGGTGGCACGTTCAGCGGCGAAGGCGCAGGCTTGGGGTTCAATGGCTTTACGTAAATCCAAAAATTCTAAATAGATATCTTTCTTGGTTTCAATGCCTACCATCCATTCTAGTAGTTGCACGTCCAGAAAGTTCCAGTTGGTTTTGCAACGTACGCGGGTACCAACACGTGGCTTAGATTCCACCATACCTTTAGAATAAAGAATTTTAATTGCTTCTCTAAAGGCCGTACGACTGACGCCCATCTTTTCGCAAAGCACGGGTTCGCTAGGTAAGGTTTCGCCTTCAGCAATTTCACCGGATAAGATCTTAGTAGCAATTTCACGCGCTACCTGGCCATTGAGGTGGCTGTTGGTTTGGCCGATGTTTGCAAACGCTGTATTCATTTAGAGTCCCTTATAGTCATACAATTGATTGTACCGAGTCATCTAGTGGAACGGAACCTTTTATTTCGCTTATCACTATCTGAGCCTTGGATATTGGTTTGGCTACTAGCACATGTTTGCTAATAACCAAACCAAAGGGCTATGTGAAAGCCGTGTTATGGGGCCATTTGGCCACCGTTTACATCAATGATTTGTCCGGTTATGTAACCACTCATGGCGTGAGAGGCCAAGAACAGGTAGGTGGGTGCCATTTCTTCAATCGTACCAAATCGCTTCATGGCGATGGAGTTGGCGATTGCGCTTTTTAGTTCATCGCTCTTGTCATCGTGGAAGGCTGTGTCTATGGTGCCTGGTGAGACAACGTTGAAGCGTAGGCCATCTGCGGTGAGCTCTTTAACCCAGTTACGGTGTAGGTTGTGCAACCATGCTTTTGATGCAGCGTATAAGCCAGCGCCCATGCCACCACCTTCACGGCCAGCGATAGAACCGGTAGAGATGACTGCCGCCGTTGTGCCACTAGCTGCAGCGGAAGCTTTGAGGTGAGGAATTGCATACTTGGTTACCATTAACACCGAACGCGCGTTAAGGTCCATAACATGGTCGTAAAATTCGTCACTCATGGCGTCCATCTTGCAGCGACCACCTAGGCCACCAGCATTGTTGATCAACACGTCCATACCACCAAAAGCGTGCACAAATTCGCTCACGAGTTGATCACATTGGGCGGACTTGGTTAGGTCGGCTTGGAAATACTTAACTTCACCAAGGCCTCCTAGTTCGGCCATGGCGTGTTCAGTACGTTGGTTATTTTGGCTGCTGTTGATACCAACAATTGCGCCAGCTTGCAAAAAAGCTTTGGCAGCGGCTAAGCCGATACCCGCGGTTGAACCAGTAATAAGGATGCGTTTGCCTGTTAAATCTTGAAACATAAAT
The DNA here is from genome assembly GCA_003523085.1 of Oceanospirillaceae bacterium. Taxonomy (GTDB): domain Bacteria; phylum Pseudomonadota; class Gammaproteobacteria; order Pseudomonadales; family Balneatricaceae; genus Njordibacter. The sequence goes on from DPHD01000069.1 coordinate 4,700, forward strand.
ATATTTCCTTGTAGTTTGTTTGATGCGTTAGTTGTTGATGGGCTGCTGAACGAGTTTTTGAATGGCAGCAACGGTGTCTTTCAAAGCATTACGTTCAATAACAGCACCGTGGTTTTGTATTACGGTACCCGCAACCTTGTGCCCAATGGTTGCGTTTAATTCGGAGTTTTGTGTGTTACTTAAGCGTCCACAAAGGTAACCAGCACTGAAAGAGTCTCCTGCAGCGTTGGTGTCAATGATCTTGTCTGGGTTAATGGTGTCGGCGGCTATTTGGCCACTAAAGTCTGCGGTCTTAACAATGCATGGCTCAGCGCCGCATTTGATAACGAGTTCGGCAATGCTGGTGTCGGCATAGCGTACAATTGTGGCGGAAGGAGTGGGATCCTGCCAAATAGCCTGTTCGTCATCAAAGGTCAAAAATGCGATGTCAGTCGTATCTAGTATGCGCCTATACCAAGCTTGAGTGGTGGCAAGATCAGGCCACAATTTGGCTCTGTAGTTATTATCAAAACATATAATGCTGCCACTGCTTCGAGCCTCAATCAGTAGGCCCAACAAGCGTTCACGTGAATACTCATCCAGAATGGCAAATGAAATTCCTGAAACATAGATGCAGTCATATTCAGCAAGGCTAGATAAGCTAGGTGTTGTTGTGTCTTTAAATAATTCCTTGGCCGCTGAGTTGTCGCGCCAATAGGAAAACGTACGTTCTCCTTGGTCGTCGATATGCACGTAATACAAACCAGGTAGCTTGTTGCTTATTCGCCTAACATGATCGCAGTGAATATTTTCTTGCCGCCACGTGGCAAGCATGTCGTTACTAAATTGGTCAGTGCCAAGAGCGGTAAGGTAATGCACTTCTGCACCGTGAATACAGGCTAAGCGTGCTAGATAGGTGGCCGTATTGAATGTGTCACCAGCATAGGTTTTGTGTATGTTGCCATCGGCTAGTTGTTGTAGCTGAATCATGCATTCACCTACGAGGGCAATACGAGGCCCAGAGTTCTGTTTCATTGTGTATGCACCCCAGTAGACGTTAGCACGGCCACGCTGCCATGCCAGCTGATGGTCTCACCGTTGATGACAATATCGTGTTGGCCATGGGCAGTATTACCTTTCCAATGGCAAATTAGGCAGCGCCCGAGAGATGACTCATGAATTTCCACAATATTGGCGTCAGTGGATTGGTGTAACACCTGTACATGCGATACCGCAGTGCGAGCTTGTTCTGATTGTTCTAGGGATTCGTCAAAGTGGCCATGCTGTTCAAATACACTGGCAAACAGTTGGTTGGAGTTACTATCGCGAATGATAAAGGCGGGTTCGTTACGTAGATTGAAATCGGGGTCATTAGCACCAATGCGAGCAAACAACAACTCAGTGTCGCTATTGGTTGCTGTGACCATGCTGTAATAACTGTCGCCCATCAGCCAACTGATCATCGCACCATGTTTTGGTAATGGGCCTATGGATGATGCCTGGTGCCATAGATGTTGGTAGCCATCTTGTGTGCCCAAAGGTACCAGACACTGATGGCTGTTATAGGCGAAATTGGTGTGGGTAATCTGACCATCGTAATGAATCGGCAGGTCATATTGATGCGCGTCTTCACTAGTCAGTTCAAATAGGTCAACAAGTAACGGCGAGCCTTGTGGGCGGTTAAGTAGCAGCACCGTACGCTGCATGTCCACACTGTCATAGTAATCTTTAGCCGAGGCAGACAAGACCTGACCAAAAGTAGCATCCGGCTGGAATAGCTGCAGTTCGCCCCAGTGTTGTTCTGCGGTCGCTGTATCGGCGTTATTTTGGCTGCCTTGGTCAACGGTAACCGTATTGTGGGCAATGGTTTGTTTGCAGTAGCTTTTGTTCTCTGGGATGTAGCGGCCACCAAATTTTGGCTCTACATTGACCCAACGTCCAAAGCCATAGTCTTTAAGTACTTCTTGGCCTCGGTTAAACCAGCCTAAGTGAAGCCCATCAAAATGCCCATGATCAAGAGCAGAATGCAAAGTATGGTCGCTGCCATGCTGGCCGTACCATAGGTTTATCATGTGGATATCCGAGTTGTACTCTTGGCGCAGCATTCCTAGGCCGCCTTTATCGCCTGCGGCACCGTCATTCAAAGTGAGGCTGCCCCAGTTGAGTGGCTTTTGCTCACCTTGTGCTGCTTGAGATAAGGCAATACTACCGGCGGCTAACCACACCTGGTCTTGAATTTGGGCCATCGCCAGCAAGTTGTCGCTGGGGCCATAGTGCTGGTAGCAAAGGCTTGCGGCTACGATCAGCCCTTCGTCGTTGATGCCAATGGTTTTTGATGAATCGTTTAGAGCCGGGAAGGTGCCATCGGGAAAAACCGTAGACATAAGCGCTTCAGTGGTGCGCCGTATTACTGCACTTTCAAATTCAAAGATATCCAGCTGGGGCATTTTTCTAGCAATGCATGCGGCTAGAATCAACAGTGGGCGGATAGCAAACCGATGATAATAGGGCCCTTCCATGTAATAACCATCGGGCGAAAAGAGATACTTCAATTGCGCCAAAAAGCCGCCGCTTTCACCATCACCTTTGAGCCCAAAGATCGCCGTATTGGCAATTTTCTCGTCCTCAAGGGCAAGTCCACAAACCCCCACGCCTGCTACAGCCCATAAACCATGGTTGTGGATGATGTCAAAGTCGTGGGCATAAGTATCGGTAAACAAAGCGACCATTTCACGGAATAACTGGGTTTCGACTAGCTGCCGTTGAGCCTTCGTCATCTCTTGTTTGATGCATGCGTAGGCGAGCGAGGCGTACATGAGCCACATGTTTTCGTTGAGGGTCTGGTGAAAAAGGCGACCTGGAGGGTTAGTGTCTTTGCTAGTGTTTAGTGTTAGTTGTGGGTAGATGTTGGCATATTCAATCAGCATGTTGATGCAAAAATCCAGATAACGATGATCTTGGGTAATTAGCCACAACTGGCTAGCGTTGTTAAGCTGAATGTAGTTTTGCTTATGACGGTTGTGTTCATAACCACCCGCTTCACCATGGCCGGGAATTTCAATGCCAACGCAGGCCATATAAGCGTCTGTAGACTCGGTCATACGGTAAACACTGCGCGTTAACAGGTCATCTTCGGCAGTATGGGCTAACACGTGAGTATGTATCTGGCGCGCTTCTTCTTTAGACATTAAAAGATAAGAGTGACTCATAAGGCTTGGTTCTCTTTAATGACGGCAAAATGGCCACCCCATTTGAAAATCCGTTGATTAACGCTTATCTGGTGCTGCATATGGGCATCGTTGCCGAGCTTATTGGCAATACAGACGCAAAGGCGGTGGATTTGTGCGTCCTTTGTGTAGCTCACGGCAACGATAGAATAATTATCATCGTTGTGTAGTACGGTAACATCCTGCACCTGGTTGAGCGCGCCAAAGCAGGATTCGCTGGCTTCGTCGAAGAGGCCGTGGGTTTCGTAGGTTGAGGCGAATAAATGGTTGCTAGCCTGGGTGCGTAAAAGAACACAATCTTCTGTGCGCAGATTCATTGCTGGGTCGTTAGCACCAGTTTGGGCAAAGATAATTTCCCCTGCAGTGGTGCCTGTGGTCCACGAATGAAAGCATTGATCTTGTAACCAAGTGAGTTGGCTTGTGGGTTCTGCGGTAGCACGAGCCTTTTCAAAAAGGTGTTGGTAGCCGTAGTTGTCACCTAAGCAGTTGCGCTGATTGGCGTGGTATTGATACTGCAAGTTAGTACTGGTGATTTGGCCACTATAGTGTACGACAAAGTCATAGGTATGTTCAGATTGGCTGGTTAGGCGATAAAGGTCGACAATCAGTGGATGTTCAAAATCATCGAGCTCTAGCATTAGCAAGGTGCGCTGCATATCTACGCCGACATAATGATCGTTGGCGTAGGCACTCATGGCTTGCACGTTGGCCTGCTTGGTAAAAAAGTGGCGTTTTCCATAGTGGCTGTCGGCCTGCGCAACGTCAAAGGCGTTCTGGGTGCGGCAGTCGACGGTAACGCCATTGTGCGCCACAGTTTGTCTTGCCCAGCTTTTGTTTTCGTCTAGATAGCGGCCACCAAACTTGGTTTCCACGTTGACCCAGCGAGCAAAACCATATTCACGCACAAATTCGTGGCCGTTGCCAAATAAGGTGATGCCTAAGGCGTCGAAGTGCCCGTGGCCCATGCCGTGCTGACCATAGGCCATGATGGCTTGGCTGACAGGGCGATTGGGCTGTTGAGAGCGAAGAAATCCTTGGGCACCTTTTTCGTCATGAGCACCTTCGGCCAATTCAATACTGGGCCAATGAATAGCAGCATTGCCGGCATAGTTGTCGATGGCTTGGCTGAGAGGCAAGCTGCACGGAGATAGCCATACCTTGCCTTGTTGTTTGGCGGCCTTTATCAATATTTCGTCTTGGCCGTAGTGGCTGAAATATACCGACAAGGCTGCGAGTGCGCCTTCGTCATCAATGTTCATGGTTAAGGAGGCATCGTTTAATGCCGGGAAGGTGCCATCGGGGTTGGAGCATAGCAATAGCGCCTTGATGGTTGTGCCAATAACCCCCTCTTCGTAGGCATAGATATTGAGTTGCGGATAATGTAGGTGCAGCACTTGCGCAAACATAACGAGTGGGCGTATGGCAAAACGATGATAGTAGGGCCCTTCAATATAATAGCCAGAGCGGGAAAATAGTTTGCTGATTTGAGCCAGAAAACCTCCAGAACGGCCATCACCTTTTAGGCCAAAAATGGCTTTGTTTACCGTTTCTTTGTCGCCGAGGTTGAGAGCACAGACTCCCACAGCGGCCACGGCCCAGATGCCATGATTATGAATGCGATCGAAGTCGTGGCTGTATAGAACCGTAAACATGTCGATCATAGGTGTAAATAGCTGTGTTTCGATGGTGCTGCGATCGGCAGCGCTTAAATGCTTTTGAATGACGCTATAAGCCAAGGATGCGTAGAACAGCCACATATGTTCATTGAGAATTTGATGAAATAAACGACCAGGTGGGTTGGTATTCTTCTGCTCATGAAAAGGCATTTGGAGGTAGGAATCAGCGTACATTAGCAGTAGGCTGCGGACAATTTCGAGATGTTTAGTCTGTCCTGTGAAAGCATATAATTTGGCGCACTGGTCCATTAGTTCATAGTTGAACTTATGTTGGTTGTGCTCATAGCTACCAGCCTCACCCTGACCAGGCACATCAAGAGGTTTGTCTAGGGCCTTAGCAACGGCTTCTTCCAGGCGCTCTAGGCTTTTGGAAAATAGGTCGTGCTTAGATGCTGTTGCTAGATGCAGCTGTACTTTATTGACATCTGCTGTGGTAAATGTAGCGTACTTCAAAAGGCTGCCTTATATAGCTATTGTTATAGTGATTGAATATATTGTAATACAAATGATTCGTGGTTAGCTAATTATTTTCTATATATAATTTCTTTCCAAATTTTCGATATAAAAATATCTATAATAAACAATATGTTATATTTATTTATGTTGATTCTAATGAAAATTTTCTAAAAAACATGTACGAAAAGAATTTATATATGTATATTGTAATACAAATAAATTTTACTAATGCTCCATGGCTGTGTTCTATGGCGCTGTACTTGAGGCCCATCCATGATGAATGCTTTCTTTTTAGACACACAGACTCCATGGGAAGATGTCGGTGGTGGCATCAAACGCAAAATTATCGGTTATACAGACGAAATTATGGCGGTACACGTATGCTTCGCCAAAGGGGCGGTTGGTGCTGTGCATTATCATGAAGAGCATGACCAAATTGCCTTTGTCGGAGCAGGTAGTTTTGAGGTGACGGTTGGCGATGAAGTGAAGGTGCTGAAAGCAGGCGATGCGTATACGGCAGCAAAGTACGTAAAACACGGCGCCGTATCACTTGAGGATGACAGCGTGCTGATTGACATGTTTTCACCTTTGCGGGCTGAATTTTTACAATAGTAATCTAGAAATATAGTGTTGGCGGTAAGCCATATTTGTGTTCCCGTACACGACATAAATATAACAAACGTTTTGCCTTATGGATAAAGAATAAGGCACATTGAGGAGGATACATTGTCCGGCGTAAATCTTAATGGGATCGTTAAGTCCTATGGCAATATACAGGTAGTTCACGGTATTGACTTGGAAGTGAAGGAGAAAGAATTCGTGGTGCTTGTCGGTCCTTCGGGTTGCGGAAAGTCGACAACCCTGCGCATGGTTGCGGGCCTAGAAGAAACCTCATCAGGGGAGATAACGATAGACGATCGGTTAGTTAACCGTATCGCACCAAAAGATCGTGACGTGGCCATGGTGTTCCAGAACTACGCACTGTATCCGCACTTGAACGTGGCTGAGAATATAGCCTTTGGTCTGCGTATTCGCAAGGTGCCGAAAGCCGAAATTGAATCTCAAATCAAAGACGTTGCAGAAATTTTAGAGCTAACAGATTACTTGGATCGCCGGCCGGCCGACTTGTCTGGTGGTCAGCGGCAGCGTGTTGCTATGGGGCGCGCAATTGTCCGACACCCCAAGGTGTTCCTATTTGATGAACCCTTGTCAAACCTTGATGCCAAATTGCGTACGCAGATGCGTGCCGAAATTAGACGTTTGCATAATCGCCTAGGCGTTACCTCTATCTATGTGACCCACGATCAGGTTGAGGCCATGACCTTGGCCGATCGTATCGTGGTCATGAATGACGGTCGTATTGAACAGGTTGGCACGCCTATGGAGTTATTCAATAATCCCGCCAATACCTTTGTTGCCAGTTTCCTAGGTTCACCGCCAATGAACCAAATTAATGGTGAGCTCACGGCGCAAGGTGCCGATATAGGCGGTGTGACAATAAAGCTTCCCGCTGATACTGCCGGGCATGTTGGTCGCGAGGTGGTGGTTGGTATACGCCCAGAATATGTGCAACTAGAAGCCTCTGAAAACTGTGCTGAATTGCCTATCGAACTTGATTTGGTCGAACCCTTGGGCTCAGAAGCCTTATTGCATGCACACTACCAAGGCCAGCCTATGGTATTTAAGGTAGACACCGAAAATACAATCGATCATCTTAAACGTTTGACTAAGCTGTATGTGCCAGCTGAATTTGTGAATTTGTTTGATGCTGAAAGTGGCCAGGCGTTAGTTTTATGAGCCAGTTACCTAGACATGGCTCGACCTCAAAGAGGTTATATGATAAGGCAGAATGGCTGAAGGACCATATGAAGCGTGAGTGGCAAATTTATATAATGCTGCTACCTACCTTGATCTGGTTTGCGGTGTTTCTATATAAGCCCATGTATGGCTTGCAGATCGCGTTTAAAGATTATTCTATTTTTCGAGGTATCGAAGGTAGCGCTTGGGTTGGTTTCGAGCACTTTGAAACCCTGTTCTCCAATCCGCAGTTTTTGCGAGCCATTAAAAATACCCTACTGATCAGTGTTTATAGCCTGCTATTCGGTTTTCCAATGCCAATATTTTTGGCCTTGATGTTTAACGAAATCATCCATGCCGTATACAAGCGGACCGCGCAGACTATTGTCTACCTACCACACTTTATATCAACGGTAATTATCTCCGGCATCGTGATTACGGCCTTTAGTCCATCGGCGGGTATCGTTAATACGGTGCTAGGTTGGCTGGGAATGGACTCAATATACTTCTTGACCAAGCCGGAATGGTTTAGACCTATTTTCATTGGTTCGGGCATTTGGCAAGAGGCAGGTTTTGGTTCCATTATTTTCTTGGCAGCTATTGCCGGGGTGAACCCATCCTTATACGAAAGTGCTGTGGTCGATGGCGCTAGCCGCTGGCAAATGATTTGGAAAATTACCATTCCATCCATTCTTCCGACCATTATCATCATGTTTATTATTCGCATAGGTAATGTATTGGAGGTCGGTTTCGAGCTGATTATCTTGTTGTACCAGCCGGCTACATACGAAACGGCGGATGTTATAAATACCTTTATTTATCGCCAAGGTTTACAGTCTGGTCAATATGACCTTGCTGCTGCAGCCGGTTTATTTAATGCCATAGTTGCCTTTGTTTTGGTCATGGTTGCTAACACTATCTCCAAGCGCGTGTCGCGCACGTCACTTTGGTAAGGAATAAATAACATGCAAAATTGGAAGTTATACTCTCGTGGCGATAAGTTATTTGTCCGCATAAACGCGGTGTTAATAGGCTTGTTTGTTCTTTCTACGTTGTACCCGTTTATCTATATGGCTTCGGTATCACTTAGCTCTGCCATTGCTGCTCGCGCTGGCACAGTAGTCATGACGCCAGTGGATTTGACTTTTTCAGCTTATCAGCACGTGTTGTCGCAACCACAGTTCTGGAACAGTTACGGTAATACATTCTTTTATACAATTGGCGGCACCATGCTGTCGTTGCTGATCATCATTCCCGGTGCCTACGCATTATCCCGCCCGCAATTGATTGGCCGACGCTTTTGGAACTTTACCATTGCCTTCACCATGTGGTTCAACGCTGGCATGATTCCTTTCTGGCTCAACATGCGTGATCTGGGCTTATTAAATAGCATGCTTGGTATTCTTATTGCCTTTGCTTGTAATGCTTTTAATATCATCTTGCTGCGTAATTTCTTTGAGTCGATTCCAAAGAGTTTTGAAGAAGCCGCGCGTATGGATGGTGCCAACGAATTCCAGGTTTTGTGGAAAGTGTTTGTGCCTCTGTCTAAGCCCGCTATCGTCACCATTACCCTGTTTTGTGTAGTTGCGCGTTGGAACGGTTTCTTTTGGGCCATGATTTTATTGACTGACGAAGGTAAGGTGCCGCTACAGGTCTACCTACGCCAAATTATTGCCGATCTTAGTGATGACGACGAATTTGCCTCCACCTTACTTGAAGCGGCTTATAGCGTCGAGACGGTGACAGCCGCCATCATTATTTGTTCGATTATTCCAGTATTACTTTTCTACCCCTTCATTCAGAAGTACTTTAATAAGGGCATCATGCTTGGTGGGGTAAAAGAGTGATTTTTCATCGCATATAATCCAAAGGAGAACTCAATGCGTATAATAAAAATGACTGCGGTAGCAGTAGTAGTAGCAGGTGTGATTTCGCCTGCAATGGCTGCGGATAGTAAAATATCTGCAGACAAGGTTGAGCTTACGGTGCACATGCACCACAAGAAATACACTAGCTACAACGAAGACTGGCCGGTAGAAATCGCTGCCTGTGAAGCAACCAATGTGTGCTTGAAAAACGCTACCTTTGGTTCTAATACTAAGAATTCAGCGGAAGCCATGAACCTGTTGTTGGCCTCTGGCGAACTGCCTGACATTATTGGTTCCTCAAAGATTAAAGACGTGGTAAACCAATATGGTCCACAAGGTGCGTTTATGCCCTTGAACGACCTTATTGATGAACATGCACCGCACTTGCAGGCATTTTTTGCTGAACGTCCAGGCGTGCGTAACGCCCTAACGGCGGCCGATGGCAATATGTATTACATTCCTTATCTACCCGATGGTAAATATGGCCGTGCCTTCTGGGTACGTACGGACTGGTTGAACAAACTAGGTCTAGACGTACCACAAAATGTCGAAGAGTACGAAACTGTACTTCGTGCTTTCCGTGATCAAGATCCAAACGGTAACGGGCTAAAGGACGAAGTGCCTTACTTCGCACGCCAGTGGCAAGAAATGGTACGTTTGGTTACCTTGTGGGGTGGTCGCTCCTCTGGTTCTGATACCTACCACGATTTCTTAGTTGAAGACGGTCAGATTCAGCATCCATATGCCCAAGTCGGCTATCGTGAAGGTATCAAGAACCTTGCTCGTTGGTACGAAGAAGGGTTGATTGATGCGGAAGTATTTACTCGCGGTTCTTCTGCGCGCGAATACCTATTGTCCGAAAACCTAGGTGGTTCGACCCACGATTGGTTCGCGTCTACTTCTGGTTATAACCGCCTGTCTGCTAAGATTGATGGGTTTGAGTTAAAGGCTATGGCACCGCCAGCGAACGTCAATGGCGAACGCTTTGAAGAGCACCGTCGTATTCCAATTAAGCCAGACGGTTGGGCTATTGGTGGTACTAACAAAGATCCTATTGCCACCATTAAATACTTCGATTTCTGGTTCTCCCCAGAAGGTCGTCGCTTGGTTAACTTCGGTATTGAAGGTACCCAATATGATGTGGTTGATGGTAAGGCGATCTTTAAAGAAGACTTCCTAAACAATGGCCCTGTGAACAGCCAGTTGTACCAAATTGGTGCGCAGTTGCATGCACGTGGTTATTTCCAAGATTACAACTACGAAATTCAGTGGTCCAACGAGTTCGCTCTTGAAGGTATCGCCCTTTATGACGAAGGTGACTACTTGATCGAGCAATTCTTGGGTGTGGCCTTTAACACCGAAGAGCAGGCGGTCTATGATAAGTATTGGAATTCTATCCAGACCTACATGTTAGAACGCCAGCAAGCCTGGATCCTTGGTAGTGGTGAGGTAGAAGCTGATTGGGATGCCTACATGAATGACCTGAATAACATGGGCCTTCAGAAGGTGCTTGGCGCCATGCAATCTGCTTATACACGCCAATATGCGAAGTAATCGTTAAATAAATTTCCTACTGGAAATATGGCGTCTGTGTGGGCAGATGCCATGCTAGCTGCTGGTAACTACTTTAGTATCGGTTAGCTAGTACTGTAAAGGCATCTTGGGCAATGTAAAACGTGTTCAAGGTGCCTTTTTTTATGGGCTTAGAAGAACTAACCATGCTACTCATCTCAACAGAGAATTTTAAAAAAAATGCCGCTCTGGCTTGGCCTTTGGCCCTCAACGCCATACTTGTGCAGTCCATGGTTCTCATAGATCTGATGATGATTGCCCCGTTAGGGGAAATACCCGTTAATGCCTTGGGTATTGCAGCGGCCATTATTGCTTTTTTTATCGGTACTCAGTTTGCTCTGGCCAATGGTACCCAAATGCTCATTGCGAGGGCGGTGGGCGGTGAAAACCAATCCAGATTGATCGATGCCATCGTCATTGGTGGACTGATCAATATTACCTTCACTCTAGCAATATTCCTCTTTATTGCTGTTTCAGATGGCTCACTTTTAGTTTTAGTCGTCGATGACCTAAGGGTGCGTGCAGATGTTTCTGCCTATATCGAAGTAAGTATGTGGATGCTGTTCGCATCCTCAATTACGCAAGTGATCATTGCCTATTTTAATGGTAGTGGGCGTACTCGTATTCCCTTGTACGGTTTTGTCATTGAAATGCCTATCAATATTGCCCTTAGTTTAGTTTTAATTTACGGCTTGTGGGGTTTCCCAGAATTAGGCATAAAAGGCGCGGCCATTGGCTCATTAATTGCTGTTTTGATACGCGCAGCATATTTGATAATTTGTATGCAGCGTGATCGCATTCCCAATCTCCTTGAGGGCATGAGAAAGCTAAAACGAGGCAATATTAAGGCGCATTTAACGGAGACAATGCCAATTGCAGCTAATCACGTGGTGTTAGCAGGAGGCATGATGATGTATCAATTATTATTCGCTCAGCTCGGCGTCTACGCCTATGCAGCCATTGCCTTGGTGATGCCTTGGATCAGACTGGGCTCACATTTTACCAATGCCTGGTCCCAGGCGACTGTTATTCATATAAGTCAGTATCGTGGGCGTGGCGAAACTCATCTTATTCCCTTGTTCCTGCAACAGACAGTACGTGTAACCCTTATCGCTGCTGTTTTATTGTGTTTGGCGTTTGCCCTGTTAAATTTAATCCTACCGTGGTTGTATCCAGCAATGGACGAGCGCACTTTGGTTGCCCTTAGTGTCATTGCGCCTGTGTACGTTTTACGTCCCTTAAATCAAGCTTTTAATACCTTCTGTGGGCACACCTTACGAGCCCTTGGCGAGAGTGTACAGGTGTTGAAATTGCACATTATCGTACAGTGGCTTATTTGCTTACCAATTCTAGCTGTGCTGATCTATATACAGGCCCCTTTAATTTACGCATTCTCCGTTATTTTGCTTGAAGAAGGACTAAAAACTTTGTCGTTTAGACGTCAGCTCAAAAGGAAAATGAGCCAGTTGCATGGTCTGGAAAATTAATAAATACAAATGGAGAGAATATGAAGATAACGAGTGCCGAAGTGTTCATTGGTGGTCCTGGTAAAAATTATGTGACCCTCAAAATAATGACGGATTCTGGTGTCTATGGTCTTGGCGATGCAACCTTAAATAATCGTGAGACAATGCCCGCGAAATACCTGCAAGATTACCTGATTCCCTGCCTGATAGGTAAGGATCCACGGCGCAGCGAAGACATTTGGCAATACTTATATAGAGGCGCCTATTTTCGTCGAGGACCGGTGGCAATGGCGGCTATTGGTGCCATCGATATGGCTTTGTGGGACATCAAGGGCAAGATTGCCGGCTTGCCTGTGTATCAACTTTTGGGTGGTAAAAGTCGAGATGGGGCCTTGGTCTATGCGCATGCTTCAGGCGGAGATATTGAACAATTGTTAGATTCGATTGCCCATTATCAAGCTGAAGGTTACCAAGCCGTGCGAGTGCAGTGTGGCATTCCAGGTATGCCCAAAGACGCATATGGTGTTGCGGGCGAGGTTGAAGATGCTATGCACTTTATAACCGAATTTGGTACTTTGCCAAAGGAAGAAATATGGGATACGGACAAGTACCTGCGTTTTATGCCACAAGTTTTTGAAGCGATACGCCAGCGTTTTGGTGAGGATCTAAAAGTGTTGCACGATATACACCATCGCTTAACACCGCGAGAAGCCGCTGCCTTTTGCAAAGAAATTGAAAAATATAAGTTGTTTTGGGTAGAAGATCCTACACCAGCTGATGATCAAAATGCTTTGCGCTACATCCGCCAGCAAACCACTGCCCCAATCGCTATTGGTGAGGTGTTTAATTCACTGTGGGATTGCAAACAACTCATTGCCGAAGAATTGATAGACTACATTCGTGTATCCGCCACTTATGCTGGTGGCATCACTCACGTGAAGCGTATTGTCGATTATGCCTCTGTGCACAATGTATTTACTGGCTTTCACGGTGCGCCTAGTCATTCCCCCATCAGCATGGCGGCCCAAGGACATCTAAATACTTGGGCTCCCAATTTTGGCATTCAGGAATACCTGGTCCTAGGAACGCCTGAATGTGACGCACTGTTTCCGTCTAAGCATGAGTATAGAAACGGTATGTTCTTTGTTAGTGACGAACCAGGTCTGGGTGTTGATTTCGATGAAAATGAAGTGCAACGGTATGCTTTTGAACGCCGTTATCATCCTGTCGTTCGACTGACAGACGGAACTATGTGGAATTACTAGGCGTCGTTGAATAAGCTTGGTCATGGGTATAGTAGTAGGTCTACCTTAAGACGTTTCGTAGTGTAGTCGTGTCTAGATTTCTAGGGGAAGTCCATAGGAAAAAAGCGGGTGTCTAGAAAAATGAGTGCGTATCAGAAGGCAAAAAAGTAAAAGATCCATTGTTTCTTCACTATTGGTGCAATGTTTATCCATCTTCCCAGTCTTTAATAGACAGTGATGATAACAAGGAGCTACCAATGCAGTGTTTCATTCCCTTTTCAGAGGAAGTAATAGAGCAACACCCTGAGCTTATGGCCAGTGGCTTGGTGCCTTTCCGCGAAGAATATTTACACTACACCATGGAATTCGAGGTCGTATCACCAGAGCATGCAGAGCGTCTGGACACTACGGGCTTCTCAAGTAATAGAAAAGGCGATCAAAAAGTAAGAGCTCTATAGAATGAGTGAACTTTTTAATTAAGCGTTGGTCTTAGTTAACATCATGTGAAAACCCGTGCCCTATACAGGCAACCGCTTCCCCTTCGGTCGGCCTGTATAGGGCATTTTTTTGCTTTTTTTTGGTTAGCGAGCAGGGCGCTTGCTAGGTCCCTTGTGCCAAGGGTTTTGTTTGGCAGGTTGAGCGTCCCGAGCAGACGACTTGGGCGCATTGCGTTGGTTGGACTTAGATAGGGCCGACTTGACCTGTGGTTTTCTTTGTCTAGGCGCCTGCGCAGACGGCTCTTGATTACGTAGCTTTGGTTTTTTCGGTTTTTTGTTTTTAAGTGCCCGCAGGTCCCGTGATGGCGGCACTTCGTGGGTGGGTATAAAGCCGTCGATGTATTCACGCTGTATGTGCGCTTGCGTTAAATGCTCAATGGATTCTAAGAATTCAATTTCGTCTGCACACACCAGTGAAACCGCTTGGCCAGTTTGATTGGCGCGGCCAGTACGGCCAATGCGGTGCACATAATCTTCGGCAATGTTGGGTAGATCATAGTTCACTACTTGGGGCAGTTGATCGATGTCCAAGCCGCGAGCGGCGATGTCGGTGGCCACCAATACTTTAACCTCGCCGGCCTTAAACTGTGCTAATGCACGAGTTCTGGCACCTTGGCTCTTGTTGCCATGGATGGCATCGGCACTAATGCCGCCACCCACCAGCCATTTAGCAAGCTTGTTACAGCCGTGCTTGGTGCGACAAAATACGAGTACTTGTGACCACTGGTTGGTGACAATCAGCTCTTGTAATAGCGCCGGCTTTTGCTTTTTGTCGACCGGACACATCCACTGCTTTACCGTAGGTGCGGTGGTGTTAGCAGGGCTGGCGCTAATTTCAACGGGATTATTCATTAAGCCTTTGGCAAGGCCACGGATTTGGTCAGCAAAGGTGGCAGAGAACATGAGATTTTGACGATCTTTGGGTAAGAACGACATGATGCGTTTTAAGTCATGGATAAAGCCCATGTCCAACATACGATCGGCTTCGTCGAGAATGAGCACTTCCAGTTGATTAAACTTTACTGCTTTTTGTTGATACAAGTCTAATAGGCGACCCGGGGTGGCCACCAACACATCGGCACCACGACGCAGGCGCATCATTTGTGGGTTGATCTTAACGCCACCAAAAACCACGGTAGAGGTTAATGGTAAATCAGCACCATAGGTGGATACACTTTCGGCAACTTGAGCCGCTAGTTCGCGAGTCGGTGTCAGCACTAGTGCACGTACTTGGTTAGCCTGGGCGCGTTGGCCTTTAGCGAGTTGCTGCAACAAAGGCAGGGTAAATGCGGCCGTCTTGCCGGTACCCGTTTGGGCTGCTGCCATCACATCACTACCCGCCAAAATGGCAGGGATGGCTTTTTCTTGAATTGGGCTTGGAACGGTATAACCTTTACTCTCAATCGCGGTTAATAGGCGTGGTTCAAGACCAAGTTCGGCAAATGACATGGGGTATCTCTGTAATGGGGTATTTAGGCGCGAAATCATACAGGAAAAGGGCCAGAAGCGCCATGTTTAAAGGACTCTATAGCATCCAAGCAAAGTGTTTGACCCGCCGTGCATATGCCGCTAAGCCACGTTATTGGTCCTACCCGAGATTGATTTCTGCACTGGTTCTACGGGGTTTCGTACAATCATTTCACCAAGTACTGGGCACGCATACCTAAAAATCCTGATTATAAATTATTGAGCGCAAACGGCTCATTTTTGTAACGGACAAAGTTCTTGGCGGGAGGGCTGCTATACTTTTCGATAACTTGTGCTCGAGCTGTTGGGCAGTGAGCAAATTAAAGAGCGGCTCGCTAATCATTATTATCAAGTCACGTTGTAATCGATCCTGAAGGTTTCGACCGTGAAGGTTTTATTAGAGACATCAACGAAGACATTGTCAGATTTTTTCAGCGAAATATGTCAGCCTATGATGATTTTCTTTAAATTATCTAACAAAGCAATGTTACTAAAAGGCAAGTGCAGGGCCAAAAACCGCCCATCATTCGCCTTCAGTACATTGCCGCGTTAAAGTTCAATATCCCCCAGTTTGTTTTCTATACGTCATTTACGTACACTTAGCCTATGGAATCTATATTTGTAGAATCAAAAATATTTGAGAAATACCGTGATTCTCACCTCAGTGATGAAGAGTTTAGGCTATTTCAAACTGAGCTAATTTCAAACCCAAAGCAGGGCGATGTTATTAAAGGTACAAGCGGTTTGCGTAAGGTTCGGGTCCTTAGTAAAGGAAAAGGAAAGCGTGGTGGTTCACGTGTGATTTATTACTTCCTTGATGAAAAACAGCGTTTCTATTTACTCACTATTTATGGGAAAAATGAAATGTCGGATTTAACCGCAGATCAAAAGAAACAGTTAAAGTCTTTTATGGAGGCATGGCGCAATGAGCAATCGTGATTTATTTGCAGAGCTAAGCTCTGCTCTTGTTGAAGCAAAAGAGCATTCGGAAGGTAAGCTGACCCTTAAAACACACAAGGTCAATGATACAAGTGAACTTGATATTTCGCCTAATGAAATAGTACACATTCGAGAAAAATTTAATATGTCTCGTGGCGTTTTTGCTAGTTTGCTACACACATCGTCGCGTACGTTAGAGAACTGGGAGCAAGGACGCAGTGCTCCCAATGGGCAAGCAATAACTCTTTTGAAGTTAGTACAACGTCACCCAGAAACTCTCTCGCACATATCAGAGCTATAACAAGCGCCTGCAATCGGGTAGCCAGAACTGTTACTTAAATTGCTGCGTAATAACGCGTTATTTTTATCTGCTCTTGAGCTGGGCGCTATCCTCTCCAGCCAACAGATAATCCATTCAGGAGCGATACCTAATGAAAGACATCTCCGGAATTGATGAAGACGGCAATCCTAAGCATGGCTCCTTTGAGCTGTTCTTCAAGAACGGCGTTATCTCTTGTCAGGGTGAATTTGACAACGGCAAGAAATCAGGCAAGTGGAAGTACTTTCTCAATAACGGCCAGATGCAGTCCTGTGGAAGCTTCAAGGACGGAAAGATTACTGGTCGGTGGCAATGGTTCTTCAAGACTGGCGAACCAAGGGGCACGGGCGGCTTCGACCATGAAGAGCAGAAGAACGGTGCATGGAAACGATACCATGCCAATGGCCAACTTTGGGACGAAGGTCGCTTCGAACACGGCAAGAAGAGGGGTATTTGGAAGGTTTACGATGAGGCGGGCGAGCTCCTAAAGACTCAAAATTTTAACTAGCGGAACTGGCGGCCCTATGTCGTGGTAAGTGATAGCATATCAGAGGAAGTATGAAGTTAGAGCAACTGGAAAAAATTCATTATCAAGCATTACATCACTTTGAATTAAGGAATGTAGCTTGGTTTGAATCTTTGGTGCCGCCAAGGCCTAAGTCCTACGAAACATTTGAAGGCTTTTCTAAGGCAACGGACTTATTGCTTGAACAACAAGCTAGCGGTGAATGCAGCCTATATGTTGCAACTAGCGAAGATCAAGTGGTGCTAAGGGCTAATATAACCAATATTCATGGTTCGCTAGGCAGTGTGGGTTATAGGGTTTGTGGCAGCTATGTAGGGAAAGGCTTAGCCACAAAAGCACTCAGTTCTCTTATTTGTATTGCACAACATGATTTAGGTTTAAAGCAGTTATCGGCGATTGCAACCATGAACAATTTAGCTTCAATTCGAGTATTGGAAAAGCTAGGTTTTGATCAGGTTAAGATTGAAGATAATGCTCTAGAAATGAACGGCGAGATATTATCATTTATACATTTCATTAAGCCGTTGGACAAATGCTAACAAGGCACTCAAACTGACCTCCAATACGAGGGGCATCAGTTTACAAACGGTATTAAAAAGGTTTTGACATGGTTTCCACAGCACACGCACTGCACATATTGGTTAAGCACAAAGAAATTGCAGAAGATATTATTAAGCAATTAGGCAAAGGCGCTAAGTTTCAAACCTTAGCTAAAAAGTATTCGTCATGCCCCTCGGGTAAAAAGGGTGGTGACTTAGGCGAGTTTCGACAGGGTCAAATGGTGCCTAAGTTTGATAAAGTTGTATTTACCAGCGCCGTACAAGTGCCGCACTTAGTTAAGACTAAATTTGGTTGGCACGTAATAAAAGTGCTTTACCGAACATGAGTTACAAGCAAACACCTAATCAGCGCTTAGACTAATCGTGAATGGGCAACAAGCGCCCATTGAGTTAAACTCTAAGTTAAGCCAATAACCCGTGATAGACCCTCCTCACTATGTCGAGCAAGCAGTTTCTTGAAGACCCTGCAGTCAATTTTGTAGATTTCTTAAATGCCTTAGACGAGGTTGGTTTTGAGGGCGAAATTAGCCCCCATCAAGCCGATCGTATTATCGCCTCCACAGACAACAGCGTGTATCAGCTTTTGCCCCAAGGGGTGCTTTATCCAAAGCATGAAGCAGACCTACAGGCGATCTTTAAACTGGCCGCCCAGTCCCGCTTTAAATCCATTTACTTTGCGCCCCGTGGTGGCGGTACAGGCACTAATGGCCAGTCTTTAACCGATGGCCTAGTGGTGGACTGTTCTAAACACCTCACATCGATTGTTGATATTGACCTTGAAGCGGGTTGGGTTAAAGTTCAAGCGGGTGTGATCCGTGACCAACTGAATGACTTTTTGCGGCCCCATGGAATGTTCTTTGCGCCCACTTTGTCCACCAGTAACCGTGCCACCTTAGGTGGCATGGCCAATACCGATGCCTGCGGTCAGGGCTCACGTATTTATGGCCGCACCAGTAATCATGTGGTGAGCCTTAACCTGATACTGGCGGACGGCCAGCAGGTGACAACCAAAGCCATGACACCACAAGGGCTGCAGCAACAGATTGACAAAGGTGGCCCGGTTGCACAGCTATACCGCCAAGTGAGTGGTTTGGTAGAGCAAAAACAAGACGCCATCAGCGTACGTTTTCCAGCACTTAATCGGTTTATGACGGGTTATAACTTGGCCCACATTAACACCGACAAGGGGTTTGATCTGGGTCGGCTTATTTGTGGCTCCGAAGGCACTTTGGCGGTGGTCTCTGAACTGACCCTGAAACTCACGCCCATACCGCTGGCTAAGCAACTATTAGTGCTTGGATATGACTCCTTTGATGGGGCGCTGCGTGATGCAACCCAGTTGGTGCTACAAAACCCAGATGCCATTGAAACCATAGATGATACGATTCTCACCATGGCCCAGGACGATGTGATTTGGCATCAAGTTAAGGATTACATCGCCTTCCCCGGCGCGGCACCGGTTGCGGCCATCAATCTAGTCGAATTTGGTGGCATGGATGCCGACCAGCTAGAACAAAAAATGAATGCGGTTTGCGCTCAACTTACTCAGTTGGGCATGCGCTACTGCCGCGTGTCAGACCCTAAAGGCATGGCCAGTTTATGGGAGTTACGTAAAAAAGGTGTGGGTTTATTGGGCAACTTGCCGGGTAAGCGACGCCCCATAGCGTTTGTGGAAGACACCGCAGTACCGCCAGAAAATCTGGCCGACTACATTGTTGAGTTTAGGCAGCTATTGGACGGCATGGGGGTGTCCTACGGCATGTTTGGCCATGTGGATGCCGGTTGTTTACATGTGCGCCCAGCCCTGAATATGCGTGATCCAGAAGATGCGTTAAAACTCAAAGTAATCTCAGATTCTGTGCAGGCCTTGGTGCAAAAGTATGAAGGCGTTATGTGGGGTGAGCATGGCAAAGGTTTTCGCAGCGAGTATACCCAAGAGACCATTGGTGCAGAGCTGTATGAGGATATGCGACGTATAAAGGGTTGGTTTGATCCCCACAACCAACTTAACCCTGGTAAGATTTGTAGCCCCCTAGATTTTGCTGTTGCTCTGGTACAAGTAGATGATCCACGCACCCGTGGAGCGGCAGATCGCCAGCTAGGCGAAT
This sequence comes from Oceanospirillaceae bacterium, assembly GCA_003523085.1. Classification (GTDB taxonomy): domain Bacteria; phylum Pseudomonadota; class Gammaproteobacteria; order Pseudomonadales; family Balneatricaceae; genus Njordibacter. Next base: position 24,401 of record DPHD01000069.1, read on the forward strand.
CGATGGTTGAGCAATGGCAGCCGGTTGTTGCATGTAATGGCAATGGCGCGTGTTTCAATTATCAACCACAGGCGGCCATGTGCCCCTCGTACAAGGCCACTAAGGATCGTGTGCAGTCGCCCAAGGGTAGGGCCAGTTTGTTGCGTGAATGGCTGCGGCAAGAAGCCACGGGTGGTGCCGACCCAGCGTTAGAGACTCAGGTGTACCAATCATTACAAACTTGTTTGGCATGTAAGGCGTGTACTACGGCTTGCCCAATCAAGGTGGATATACCGACTTATCGTAGCCGTTTTTTACAGCGCTATTTTGCCAGCCACAGGCGGCCATTATCGGACTACGCGGTGGCACTGGTGGAACCTATGGCTATGGTGACCAGCAAAGCCTCAAGACTAAGTAACTGGGCCCTGCAGTTAGGGGCAGGCCGTTGGTTAATAAAAAACTTGTTGGGCATGGTTAACTTACCGAAAATACACCCATATAAACTGTCTAAATTGACGGCCATTGAGGGCGTAGAAGCGTGGCACCCACATAAGTTTAAAAATCTGTCTGACGCACAAAAGCGTCGATCTGTGGTCATAGTGCAGGATGTTTTTAGTAGCTGTTATGACTTGCCTCAAGTGCAAGGCATCTTGTCGTGTTTGGTGAAAATGGGTTTTACCCCCATGGTCATGCCACTTAAGGCATCGGCTAAGCCGCTTTACGTTAAGGGGTTTTTAACAGCTTTTGAAAAGCAAGCCTCGGTGGTTGCCCAGCAGCTACAGCAGGTGCAGCAACAAGGGTTAACTTTGGTAGCAGTCGATCCTAGTGTCGGCTTAACCTTTGGTGATGAATATCGTCAAGTATTGGGGCCAGATGCGGTCCCCGACGTCTTGCTGTTGCAGCAGTGGTTACATCAAGTGGAGGAGTTAATTAACTTACCTGCTGTTTCTGTTGCTCCAGACACGGTGCCAACCTTACTTGGACACTGCAGCGAAACAGCGCTAGTGGTGCAAGGTACTGCACAATGGGTAGGTTTGTTTGCTAAGTTTGGTATTGCCTTAAACACACCGGCCACAGGTTGTTGTGGTATGGCGGGTACCTTTGGGCACGAACAAAAACATCAAGCTATAGCTGCCAAACTTTATGCCATGAGTTGGCAGCAGCCAGTTAATGCCGCCCAAGGTGCTGTGCTGGCTACCGGCTATTCTTGCCGTAGCCAAATAGCCCTACGTTCGGATCAACAACCGTTACATCCGTTAAATTACCTTAATCGTTGCTTAGCACAAGCTCAGGGTTCAAGGTTAAATTAAAGTCCACTGCATGGCCGTCTTTAAAGTTGGGGTTGCTGCCCACTAGGTGAGTGGTTAGGGATAACCCTTGGTCTTCGTTGCGGCGCAATTTGGCAGTCAGTTGTTGGTAATTAAAATGGCTTAATATTTCATGTAAATAGGCTGTTTTTGGGTCCGTTTCAGTAGTTTCTGCTGGCGCCAAACTCAGTAACCCCATTTGGCTGCTTGCTAGATCTCCTTGCGCTAAAGTCCACGTTTGATTGGCGTTAGATCGGAGGTCGAGGTGCATGGTCAGCTTGCCAGACACCTTGCCTGTAGCCGATAGGTCTGGGCTTTTGGCTAAACTAAGCAATTGGTTGAGGTGTAAGTTTTGCAAGTTCAGGTGCAACTTATTGAGGCCTTGATGATTAATTTTGTTATTGTTGGCGAGTAGCCGGCCCCCCAGCCATTGCGCGTCAAATTTTTCGACCTGGTAATCTAACTTAGCCCAGCCTGTGGTCGTTAGCTCCGCGTGCGGCTGCAGAACTTTAAGGTTAGCGGTTGGACCCCAAATCAAGGTTTTTGCCCGCAGCGAATGCTGCCCGTGAATGCGCTCGTCATCGGCCTTATTACTGTCAAACTCAAACAAGCTGTAACCCGAAAGGCCAGCCACTTGAATGCTGTTATGGCGACCACTTACGGCATCATAATCTATCCTTTGCAACGCCTGAGTCTGGTCGTTGCTCCATTGCCAATCTCCGCGGTAGTCAACTGTACCAGAGGTAACGCCAAGGGCGAGTGGTAAGGGTAGAGGTAACAACTTATCAATGCGGCCAAGCTGGGGTAATAAGGGCGCTAGTTCAATGGCCTTGGCTTGGGCTGTTAATTGGTGATTAGCGGCGTTGGCCTGCCATGTGTATTGGCCATCAACGGCTGGGATGTAAGGCGGAAGTTGGGCGTCAAAGTTGACGGTTAGCTGGCCTTCTAGCCAGTTAAAGTCGCCTTGACTGACTGCATGAAAGGCAGGCCAATTGGCTATTTTTATGGCCGTAGGTTGTAGTTCAAAGCGACCTTGCGTGGGTCTATTATTCAATAATGAGGAACCTTGATTTACATTTACTGTGAGACCTTGGCTAGGAATAGACTCAGGCTTTAGCTGTAGGTCTATGTCTGACCAGGTCCAATAATCCTGTTTTGGTTGATAGGTTAGAGTCAGCGATTTGCCATTAGATAAATTGAGTTTGTCACTCGCGAACAGTTGGATAGAACCGGCCTGACGGCGGCTCTCTACCTGCGTGGCCGATACTTTGGAATGGGGCTGCATGATAAATTGCCATTGTTTTGGATCAAAGCTAAAGTCGACTTCGCTCAATAATTGCAACTGTCGCAGGTCGATGGGAAGTTGCGTCATCCACGGGTTTTCGTCGGCTTGAGCAAGGTAGTAGCCACTCAAGTTGGCATTGCCTTGCCATTGTCCTAAGGACTGTAGTTTAAGCTGCGATAACTGGCCAAATAACTGGTAAACAGAATGGGTGTTTTCTAAAGTGGCATTAATATTGCCATTTAGTTCGATGGCTGGTGCGCTAGCGAGCAGGCCTGTTGATTCTACCAACGTTATTGACACTGGGCTGTCGGCGTTGAGGGTTAGTTTAGCTTGCTGCAGCAACAGGGATTGGTACAAGTTTGGGTCTATGTTGGTATTGTTCCAATTGGGCATTATTCTTAATTGGCTGCCTTCGTTAAGTCGCCACTGTGGTTTGGCCGAGGCCGATAATATATGCGTAAAGCTGGCGTCTAAATCAAGTTCTTTAGCCATGGGGCTACTGGCTTTAAACTGTATCTGGCTTTGTAATTCGCCTTCTGCTGCTGCGGATATAAGGCTTAAGTTGGCCGTTTCGTATGAATCAATGGGTAAATTAAGTTGCCAGTGGCTGTTGAGGCGGCCAGTATTGATGGTTAGCTCGCCCAGGGCGCTAGGCCACCAGCGACCCAACAAAGTTTGGCTAAAGGGCAGGTTGATGGCGGCCTGACCTTGCCAGCTATAGTGGGTGCCTTGACGCTTAACTGAAGAGGTTATTTTGGCTACCGGTGAGGTGCTTGTTTGGGTAAATAGTTTGGCCTCTACTTGATCGCTATGACCTAACGCAGCGTCGATGTAGGTATCAATTTGGCTTTCGTTAGAGATGCGTGCGAGCAGTTTTAGGCTATCGTCTTGGTGCCTGAGGTTACCGGCCAACTGTACCTTCTTTTGTGAGTTAGATGCATTCAGAACAAGCTTTTCGATGCTGAATTTAGGCCAAAATGGCAACCATTGACTGGGTATAAGCGCTAAAGCTGGGATTTGGTTTAGATTATTAGTATCTGTCTCTAATTCAATGTGTGCGCTTTGTACTACCACTGTCGGCCACTGTTGGGCTTTTAGAGACTGCCAAGAGTAGTTTAATTCTAGGTTAGTTAAGCTGGCCCTATAGGCGAGGGTTGGTTGTGCCTGATGCCAACTGAGGTCATCAACGTGCCAGCTTTTGTGGCTGGGATAACCCACCTTGAGCTCTAGACCCTGCCAATTTATAGGTTGCACATAGACGGCTAGGGCAGTGGGCACCCACAGCGGAATTGCAGCGTAACCGATGCACACAATAAGCACCAAGGGAAGTAACAGGTAGCGGAGTAAAAACCTTAACATACGGGGGTATCAGAACTTTTAGTTATTGTATTTTGAGCTAAGTATGGTCCAGTTTAAAACAAATGCCAAGTGTTGGCTTAATCCATGTCACTGGTTTTGTTTTTGAATTCACAAAGGTCTTCAATGAGGCAGGAACCACAGCGTGGTTTGCGGGCGATACACACGTATCGACCATGCAGAATCATCCAGTGGTGGGCATCTAGTAGATAGGCTTTGGGCACAAATTTAAGTAATTTACGCTCGACTTCTACCACGTCTTTGCCAGGGGCCACTCGGGTACGGTTAGACCAGCGGAAAATATGTGTATCCACGGCCATGGCAATTTGCCTAAACGCAGTGTTAAGCACTACATTGGCGGTTTTCCGGCCTACACCGGGTAGGGCTTCGAGGGCCTCACGTTGATCGGGTACTTGGCCCTGATGTAAGTCCACCAACATTTGTGCCGCCATGATGACGTTGTTAGCTTTGCTGTTGTACAGGCCAATGGTTTTAATGTGTTGTTTAAGCTCGTCTAAGCCTAATTCGAGCATGGCTTGAGGAGAATTGGCCACCTTAAACAAGTGTTTGGTGGCCTTGTTGACGCTCACGTCGGTGGCTTGGGCGGATAGCGCTACCGCTACCAAGAGTTCGTAATGGTTGCTGTAATTAAGCTCGGTTACGGGGTTGGGGTTGTCATCCCGTAAGCGTGCAAAAATTTGTTCTCGTTTAGCCTTGTTCATGTGCGCAAAGGTTAAGCGATGGTGCCGGTCACGCGAACACGCTTACTGCCCGGGTCGATGTGTGGCTGTAGCGAGAGGTGTTTGTTGGCCTGATATTGGTCATAGGTGTTCTTTGCCGCAATGATCAGCCCCATACCCACAAAAGCGCCCGGCGGTAATACGGCAAACAGGAAGCCGCGGTAGTCCTCAATAATTACCCAAGTCCAATTTTGGGCCATCGGGCCTAACAATAAGTGCATGTCGGCAAATAGTGTGCCTTGGCCAAGTAACTCGCGCATGGCGCCTAGCAATACTAATACGGCGGCAAAACCCAGGCCCATGCTCAAACCATCTAATACCGCCAAGTGAGGCGGGTTTTTGCGAGCATAGGCATCAGCACGCCCTAAAATGGCACAATTAGTCACAATTAAGGGTATAAATATGCCTAAGATTTGATATAACTCATAGGTCAGTGCCTGCATGGTGAGTTCGGCAATGGTCACCAAGGCGGCAATTATCATTACGAACACCGGTAAGCGAATGTCATCGGCCACTTTGTTGCGGATCAGCGAAACTAAAAGGTTGGAGCCCACCAATACCAGTAAGGTCGCAAAACCCAACCCCAAGGCATTGACAACACTACCGGTGACGGCCAATAGTGGACACAGACCCAACAGTTGAACGAGGGCCGGGTTGTTGTTCCACAGGCCGTCCATTACTAGTTTAGATTGATCTTCTGTCATGCTTTAATCCGCTTGTGTGTTGGGGTAAAAGGAGGATTGTTGTTGCTCATGATAACGCAGGCTTTTGTGTACGGCTGAAACGACGGCGCGTGGGGTAATGGTGGCGCCAGTAAAACCATCAAATAGGCCGCCGTCTTTAGTCACTGCCCACTCATCAGTGGTGGTGTTGGTTAGCGAGTGGCCAATAAACCCATCGATCCAAGCTGATTTTTTACGCTCAACTTTGTCACCCAGCCCCGGTGTTTCTTTGTGCTCTAGTACTCGTACGCCTTGGATAACACCGTCACGGCTGAGGCCAACAAGCATTGAAATGTCGCCGCTGTAACCATCTTTGGCCACCACAGGCAGCACGATACCTTGGGCGACATGGTTTTTAATGGCGGCGTAGCCGAGGCTGTGTTCAACCACGTCAAGCTGGTCTGCGTGGGCTAGGGTAATTGGCGATGCTAATAAACTTTGATCATACAGTGCCGGCGACATCACCGCCTCTAAAGCGCGTGCTTTGGCTGCGGCTTTGTTGGCAGCAATGGCATCACTGCCAGCTACGTAGGTCAGGCTAATGGCGGTGGCGGTGACAATCGCAAACACGCCCAAACTGAGTGCGCCATTACGAATCGAGGCGCCAAGGCTAGTGGGCGTATCAGCGCTCATTTTTTTCGTTTCCTTGGTGGCCATAGGCTTTAGGTTGAGTATAGGTGTCAATTAAAGGTGCGGCTAGGTTCATGAGTAAAATGGCAAACGCAAAGGCGTCCGGGTAGGCACCGTAGCTACGAATAATAAACACCAGCAGGCCCACTCCGGCACCAAAAATTAACTTGCCTTTACGGCTTGTGGCACTGGTGACTGGATCGGTGACGATAAAGAAGGCGGCAAGCATGGTGGCGCCGCTCAATAGATGTTGGCTTGCCGAGGGATAAAGATCTGGCTCTCCCATGTGGAATAGGCCAGCGCACAGGCCCAGGCTAACGAGCATTGCTACGGGTGCATGCCAGGTGAATATACGTAACGCCAATAAACCCAAACCGCCCACTAGGTAGGCTGCGTTAATCCATGCGCTGGCACTTAGTCCGAGGCCGAGTAGGGGGTTGGTGGCGGCTAATTCGCCTAAGGTCAGGCCTTTGGGGTGGCGCATAAGGTCCAATGGTGTGGCTTGAGTGTAGCCGTCTATGCCACCGCTCACAGTCTCGCTCCAAAACCACTGCCACTGTTGGGCAAGATTTAACGTGGTGTCGGTACTTGCCCATTGGGTCATGGATACAGGGAAGGCGATCAAGCACAGGGCATAACCCACCATGGCTGGGTTAAAGGGGTTGTTGCCTAAGCCACCATAGAGGTGTTTAGCAAATACGATGGCAAACAATACCGCAACTAATGTAAGCCACCAAGGGCTAAAGGGTGGTAATGCAAGGGCCAGTAAGAAAGCCGTGACTAAGGCACTGCCATCACAAATGTAAGGTTTAATGGGGCGTTTTCTTAGCCACAGTACCAGGGCTTCAAAGCCCACCGCCAGTACACAAGCCCAAATCAAGTTAATAAGGGTGCCATAACCAAACCAATAACTTTGTGCCAGCAGACCTGGCACGGTGGCCAGTAATACCCACATCATGACGCGCGAGGTGCGGTTTAAACTGTGGTGGTGGGGCGACGATAGGTTGAGTAACGCCATAATCAGGATTCCTGGGTCTGTTGCTGTAAGGCAGTGGACTGGTGCTGGTAGGCTTGCAAGGCTTGGTTGGCCGTAGCATGGGCCGCTTTAGCGGTGACTATGTCAACTTCTATTGCGGCTGCGTCTTGCGCGGTAGCTAAGGATTTCTCAAGCTTACGCACCACCGCTCCGGCTTGGGCGGCGGCCACTTGCAATTGTTTTTCGTGTTCGGGGTCTAAGCCTAATTTGGTTTCGTAAGCGCTAAGCGCTGCTTTGGCAGCATTGGCTTTAAGCGCCAGTTGATCCACTGTAATTTGTAAGCTTTCCACTTGCTCATGGCCAGAGGCTAGTGCATCGGTAAGGGCTTTGCTGGACTTCTTAAGTTTGGTCCGAGTGATGGCCGCGGCTGTTTTTAATGCTTTGTAAGCATCTTCAGGGGGCTCTGCCGTTGCGTTTTTGGCTGAGGCTGATGCTTGTTTTTGTAGGTTAACGCGGGCCAGTGCGGCGGCAATGGGATCCTCAGCATCTGGATTGGCTGCACGTTTGGCGGCTTGGGCAGCAGCGGCGGCAACGGCTCTGGCTTTACGTTTCTCTTCTTTGGCCAATTTCTCATCAATTAGGCGCTGTTCGCGGGTTTCAAACCGCACACGTGCATGCTCAGCTAATTGAGTTTCTGCGTGCAGGGTTTTAACGCGACCTTTGGCGAAGCGATAATATTGCACTAACGGAATCTGGCTCGGGCATACCCATGCGCAAGCGCCACATTCAATACAATCGGCAAGGTTGTGGCTTTGGGCTTTGTCGAACTCTTCGGCTTTAGCAAACCAGAATAACTGTTGCGGCAACAACTCGGCCGGGCACACCACCTCACATTGGCCGCAACGGATACAGGCGTGATGGTCGGCCACTGGGGCTAACTCCAATTCAGACGATGCCAAGATGCAGTTAGTGCTCTTAACCACGGACACTTGATGGTCGGTTAAGGTAAAGCCCATCATGGGTCCACCCATGACTAAACGAGACGTTGCGGCTAAATCAACCTCGGCAAAGGCCATTAAGTCGCTGACTTGAGTGCCAATAAGCACTTGGTAATTACCCGCTTTAGCGGCGGCTTTACCGGTTACCGTTGTTACCCGGCTAATGAGTGGTTGGCCTAGAAGGACTGCATCGGCAATGGCTTTGGCGGTGCCGATGTTGTGACACACTAACCCTAAATCAGCGGGAATGCCTCCGTGGGGGACTTGTTGGCCGGTGAGGATTTGAATCAGTTGTTTTTCGCCACCCGATGGATATTTGGTAGGCATAACGGCCACTTCAATGCCGTCTATGCCGATAAGCGCTTGGCTTAGAATAGCGATGGCTTCGGCCTTATTGTCTTCGATACCAATGATGCAGGTAGGTTGGTCGAGTAGTTGCCTGATGATCTGAATGCCGGCGATAATTTGCTCGCTATATTGCCGCATTAAGCGGTCGTCGGCGGTAATGTATGGCTCGCACTCTGCGGCATTAATGATCAGCGTATTAATCTTGTTTTTGGCTTGTAATTTAACGGCACTGGGGAAACCGGCGCCGCCCATGCCAGTAATACCGGCACTACGAATACGTTGTAATAGTTGCGCTTTATCCACGCTCAGTGGGTCAATGCCTGCATGATCAACCCATTGGTCCTGTCCATCGGTGTCGATGACGATGCATGGGCCCACTAGGGCTGATGGGTGAGGGAGCGTGCGCTCATCAATAGCGCTGATGGTGCCAGAACTCGGGGCGTGTAGATTGGCGCTCACAAAACCCTGGGCGCTGGCAATCAATTGGCCTTTAAGGACCTTAGTTCCGACTTCTAACAGACATTTTGCAGGTGCGCCAATATGCTGATTGAGGGGTAGTACCAGTTGCTTGGGCACTGGCATAGGCACAATGGCAGATTGGTTTGACTGTTGCTTATTTTCTGGCGGGTGTACGCCGCCATGAAACGGCCAGATTCTACCCATGGGACACATCTCCTTGAGGTGCTGCATGGTGGGCATGGTTAGACGTTGCAATAATGTCTGTTGGTGGTTGCCAATGCCAACTAGCGGGTGTCACTTCGATGGGCAGCATGTCAATACAATCCACAGGGCAGGGCTCGACACACAAGTCGCAGCCGGTACATTCGTCTACAATAACCGTATGCATTTGTTTGGCGGCACCGAGTATGGCATCTACGGGGCATGCCTGAATGCACTTGGTACAACCAATACATTCATCTTCACGGATGTAAGCGATGGTACGCACGGCTTCGGTGCCATGTTCGGCGTCCAAAGGAATGACTTCAACATCAAGTAGGTCTGCAAGCGCCTTAATGGTACTTTCGCCGCCTGGAGGGCAATGGTTAATGGCTTCTCCGTTAGCAATGGCCTCGGCATAGGGGCGACAGCCTGGGTGGCCACACTGGCCGCATTGCGTTTGCGGTAATAGGTTGTCTATTTGATCAACAATAGGGTCACCATCGACTTTAAAGCGAATAGCCGCGAAACCTAAGATGGCACCAAAAACTAGAGCCAGCAGAGCTAACACCATAATAGCGAAATAAAGGCTTTGCATTTAAATAGCCACCAAACCGGTAAAACCCATAAAGGCAAGGGACATAATGCCGGCGCTAATCATGGCGATAGCCGCACCTTTAAAAGGTGCGGGAACATCGGCCACCGTAATGCGTTCGCGCATGGCGGCGAATAAAATCAGTACCAGTGAGAAACCCACCGCGGCACCAAAACCATAAAGAATTGATTCGATGAAACCATTGGACTTCTTGATGTTGAGTAACGCCACGCCCAAAACAGCGCAGTTGGTGGTGATCAGTGGTAAAAATATGCCCAATACTTTGTGCAGTAAAGGGCTGGTTTTATGCACCACCATTTCGGTAAATTGCACCACAAAGGCAATGACCAAGATGAAGCTAATGGTTTGCAAAAACTCAAGGCCAAGGGGTTGGAGTAAATAAGTGTAGGTGAGGTAGCTACATAACGACGCCAAGGTAAGCACAAAGGTGGTGGCAAGTGACATGCCCATGGCAGTTTCTAGCTTAGATGAAACCCCCATAAACGGGCACAGGCCTAGAAACTGAACTAAGACGAAGTTGTTCACCAAAACTGTGCTAACAAGGATAAGTAAATATTCTACCATTTGGCTTTATAATCCATAGTGTTGGAGCGTCATAAATGATGGCTAAATTTGGGTTAATTAGGTGGCTTATTTTATTGCACATAGTGTAACGTAAAATTAGCCCCAAAATATGTTTCTAGGTGATTCATTTAGGCGAATTTTATATTCGTTATAGGTATAAGTAAATCAGTTTTTAGTCTTTTGTGTTATAAGCATGTTACTGTATGATGACCTGAAAATAAGCAAACCGCTCGCCTAGGATCAAATCATGTACGCTTACAACCAATACGATCAAGCCCTTGTTGATCAGCGCGTAGATCAATATCGCGACCAAACACGCCGTTACTTGGCGGGTGAAATACCCGAAGATGAATTTCGCATCTTACGGCTCATGAATGGCCTCTACATTCAGCGGCTGGCACCCATGTTGCGTGTGGCTATTCCATATGGCTTGATGAAGAGCGATCAGCTTAGAGCCATGGCCGAAATATCTCGAGTTTATGATAAAGGTTACGGTCACTTTACCACGCGCCAGAACATGCAGTTTAACTGGCCAACCTTAGAGTCGGTACCTGATATATTGGCCGATTTAGCCAAAGTGCAAATGCATGCCATTCAAACCAGCGGCGCCTGTATTCGTAACACCACCACCGACCCTTTTGCGGGCGTGAGTGCGGACGAAATTGAAGACACCCGCCCATGGTGTGAGTTAATTCGCCAGTGGAGCAGTTTACACCCAGAGTTTGCCTACTTACCGCGTAAGTTTAAAATCGCTGTGTCGGGCTCTGCCAGTGACCGTGCTGCGTCGCAAGTACATGACGTGGGTTTGCATCTATACCGCAACGAAGCCGGTGAAGTGGGTTTTGAAGTGTTAGTGGGTGGTGGCCTAGGCCGTACGCCAGTGATTGGTAAAACAGTTAAAAAGTTCCTTCAACCTCAAGAGTTATTATCCTATTTAGAAGCCGTGTTACGGGTGTATAACCTCAATGGCCGCCGCGACAACAAATATAAAGCCCGTATTAAAATATTGGTCAATGCCCTTGGCGTAGATACCTTTGGTGAAATGGTAGAAGCTGAATGGCAGCAGCTAAAGGGCGGCGACTTACGCCTACCTTGGAGCGAAATTGATCGGGTTAAAGGCTTTTTTACCGGTCCAGACTACCTAGCCGTAGAGCATGCCCAAAACGACTTAGCGGATGCGTTTGCACAACACCCACAGTTTGCCACTTGGTATCGCCAAAATACCCGTGACCATAAGCAAGGTGGGTATCGTATTGTCGTGGTGGCCCTTAAAAATCAGTTACAGGCGCCCGGCGACGTGAGCCACCAACAGATGGACGGTATGGCCGCCTTAGCCGATGAATTCAGCTTTGGCGAGTTACGTTCTACCCATGATCAAAACTTAGTATTAGCCGACGTGGCGCAAAAGGATTTACTTGCGCTTTGGTTGAAGTTACAAGACATTGATTTAGGCCGCGCCAACGTGGGTACTTTAACCGACATGATTAATTGCCCAGGCTTAGATTTTTGCAGTTTGGCAAATGCCGAGACCTTAGTGTTATCACGCCAAATTAATGAAACCTTTGATGACATGGATTACCAATACGACATTGGTGACATTCAACTTAAAATTTCTGGTTGTATCAATGCCTGTGGCCACCATCATGTGGGCCACATTGGTATCTTAGGTGTGGAGAAAGGGGGTAAGCAGGTATACCAGTTTACCCTAGGCGGGTCTGCAAACGAAGACGCTAGCTTAGGCAAAACCCTTGGCCGCTCCATTGAGCAGGATCAGGTGGTGGTGGTGATTGGTCAAATCTTAGACGTGTACGTTGAGCTACGCGAAACCGATGAAACATTTTTACAATTGGTGCGCCGCGTAGGTTTTGCACCATTTAAGGAGCGTGTATATGGCACTCATCAAAGATCAGCAGCTTAGTTTAGAACACGCCGCAACCCCTGAGCTTAGGTTTGCCGATTGGTTAACTGACGGGCCAAATAATGCTGACGCAGTGCTTGCCAATGGTGACGACGACTTACCGAGCCTACTTAGTAATGCTAATAAGTTGTCTATGATTGCGCTAGAGTTTGACACCTTTGCCGATGGCCGTGGTTTTAGCATGGCGCGTATGTTGCGCCGATCGGGTTTTCAAGGTGAAATTCGTGCGGTAGGTGATGTGGCCATGGATCGTATCGATTTTATGCAGCGGGTGGGCTTTAACGCCTTTGAATTACGAGACGATCAAGATGTCACACAAGTGTTATCTAAGTTTGGCGAAGTCACGGTGCATTTTCAGCCCAGCGCAGATGG
>DPHD01000069.1:37095-50266 GCA_003523085.1 Oceanospirillaceae bacterium
AGGTGACCTTATAGCGCTTTTTTTGTGTCTAGTATTGCGGTTTAGATAGGAGAAACGTTTTCCGCTTGCAAGCCTTTTTCACCTTCGGTGACCGAAAAGGTAACTTGCTGGCCTTGTTCTAGGCTCTTGTAGCCTTCTTTAACGATCGCGCTAAAATGAACAAATACGTCGGCGCCATTGGGCTGTTCTAAAAAGCCAAAGCCTTTAGTGTCGTTAAAAAACTTTACGGTACCGGTGATTACTTCTGACATGGACATTCCTTACTGTGATGACTTAATGGCTTAAATGCGTTTGAGGAGCTTTGCCATTCAAAAAGTAGTACATTTAATGCCGCGCCATGTTAACTTTAATCACTATATGGGTCAATCTCAAAAGCATTGCATTATGCTTTAAGGGTGAGCTAATATGCGGCTTCTAGCCAGATTGACTGATCTTTATTGTTATGACATTTGAATTTGCTTTAGCCTATTTTGTGGCTGTGTTTATATTTTCTATTACCCCAGGCCCTGGTATTTTTGCACTCATTGCGCGGGCCTTAAAGCAGGGCAGTCGAGCGTGCTGGGGTTTAGCCTTAGGTATGACCATGAGTGACATTGTTTACTTGTTGCTGGTGGTCTGGGGGCTGGCTTACATCGCCAATCAATATCAAGTGGTTTTCCTATTGATCCGTTGGGGCGGCGCTGCTTATCTTTTCTATTTAGCATGGCATATGTGGCATGCGCCAATTGAATTGGATACTACACCTGCTCAAACGACGCGTTCTAAAGGAGCTAATTTTGTGGTGAGTTATGCAGAAGGTATGTTGATTTCTGGCACTAACCCTAAAGTCATGCTCTTCTATATCGCATTTTTACCAACCTTTATCGATTTAACTCAATTGACCAACGAAGGTGTGATATTGGTGGTGAGTTTGAACTTTTTGGCCTTAATGCTAGGTTTAATGTTGGTGGCTTATGGTGCCAGTAGAGCCCGAACGTTATTCCGCCAGCCAAAGTCCGTTAGAGTCATGAACCGTATTACCGCCCTGTTAATGAGTTCTGCCGGGGCAGTGATTTTAAGCCGTTAACTGGCCGACTGCTCTAGACCAGCGTGTAGGTATTCGTATAAACGTTTGGTGGCGTCTGATTGGCTATTTCGATCATGCTTAAATACCAGTTTAACATGGCCTAGTTGTGGGCAATCATGTAATTGCATATGGCTGTGTAAGCCTTGTGGCACGGTGCTTCGAGCCAGGGCGCTAATGCCTAATCCGGCCTCAATGGCCGCCTGAATTCCTAGTAAACTTGATGAGCTGTAGGCAATACGCCAAGCAATGCCTGCGGCGTTAAGTTTGTTGATTATTTGTTTGCGGTAGCGGCAGCCTGTTGGGTAAACCACCAACGGAATAGGCTGGTTTTCGGGCCACTCAAAATGACCGTTAGTAACCCACACAATGGTTTCGTGAAATTCATCCCCCGAGTTAGGGTGTTGTTGATTGTCATCTAAGCTATCGGTAGCGAGCACTAAGTCGTAACGCCCTTGCTGAAAGTCCTGCAATAACTTAACACTTAGATCGCAATTAACCTCTAATGCCACGTCGGGATGGGTTTGCCCAAATTGGCTTAACAGTCGAGGTAAAAATGACACCTCAAAGTCATTGGGAATACCCAAACGAACTTGGCCAGAAACCTGACTCTTAGACAGCCGTGCCACCGCAGTGTCGTTTAAATCCAATATGCGCTGGGCAAAAGTCAACAGTATTTCGCCATCTTCGGTGACTTGCAAACCATTGTTACGCTGGAATAAGCAGCAATTGAGAAGCTCTTCTAGGCGTTTTACCTGCAGGCTAATGGCAGGCTGTGAGCGCCCTAAGACTTCGCCTGCTTGAGTAAAACCACCCAAATTGACGATAGTGACAAACGTGCGTAGCAGTTCTGTGGGAATGTTTTTCATGAATCAAGTATAAGCCATGTTAATTAATCGGTAAATTACATTAATAGGGATTATGGTGGTTAAGGTTTAGCTTTGACTTTAAATAGGGCATACTCATTAACTAATCAAGTGAGCTTTAATCATGCCTCTAACGATAAAAAATCTCCCGCCCTTAAACGCCTTAGTGGCCTTTGACGCTGCAGCGACTAGCCTTAGTTTTACCCGAGCGGCGGATAAGTTGTTTGTTACCCAAGGTGCGGTGAGTCGTCAAATACGGTTATTAGAAGGCAACCTAGGGGTGAGCTTGTTTGATCGAACCCAGCGCCAAATTTGTTTGACCCCTGCAGGTCGTGATTATCATCAACAGATTAGCGGCGCACTGGCGCAGATTAGTTTAGCCACCCAAGCCTTACAAAATCCGGTGTTAGATAGCCAGATCACCATCGCCGCCAGCCATGCTGTAGCCTCCTTGTGGCTGATGCCGCGGATTTCTGATTATTCGCGAGTCTACCCCGACGTTGATATTAGATTGTTAGTAGCCGACAGTGTGTTTGAAACCGATGTAGCGGATTACGATTGTAGTATAGGTTTTAGTCACTCTGAGCCCGCCGGGGTGCGGGTGGAAAAATTGTTTAACGAACGCGTGTTTGTGGTGTCTAGTCCCGATTTTTTGGCTCAGCATCAAAGTCTTACGCCAGCTCAGTTATTAGCCACGCGCCAGTTAGTGTTGGATAACCCTACGACTGGCTGGTTTAACTGGCGCGAGTGGTTTTTGGGGTTAAATATGGCGCCGGTGGTGCCCCAGCACAAGGTCACCTTTAGCCACTACAATATGCTGATACAAGCCGCCCAGCAAGGTCAAGGGGTGGCCTTGGCGTGGGACTATTTGCTGGATGATTATTTGGCAGCGGGGAGTTTAGTGAAGGCGTTTGACCAGACCTTAGAAACCCAAGCGGGCTTTTATTTGACCACCTCCAACAATGGTAGTCAAAAAGCGGTGTTAGATGATTTTTGTGCTTGGTTGATTGACAACACATGACTATAAGTCATGGGTTTGGTGATAATTAATCGTTTGTTTCTGAGCTTGCGATAGGACAAAGTAGGCGCCATCTTTGATCCACATCCTGTTTGGGATTTGCCTATGAGCGCCTTTAACCGTATTCCCTTAAGTACCTTAGAATCAGCTACCTTGCCTATTGAAGAGGCGAGAGGGTTGCCTAACCCGTTATACAATGACCCAGAAATGTTAGCCGAAGAACGTGATCGCGTATTAGGTAAGACTTGGTCGGGCGCGGGTTTTGCAGGCGACTTGCCACAACTCGGCTACGTTAAGCCGATCTCATTTATGGGTTTGCCGTTAGTGATTATGCGTGACAGTGCCGATGTGATTCGTGTTTTTCATAACGTGTGTAGCCACCGGGGCATGATACTTATTGACCAAGAAGGCCCGATAACAGGCAGTATTCGTTGCCCATACCATTCTTGGACTTACGATCTCACCGGTGAGCTTAAAGGTACACCTCACATTGGTGGCGTAGGGGTACATAAATTAGACGGCTTTACCTGTGAAAAACACGGCATGAAAGAAATTCGTAGCGCCGTTTGGTTTGATGTGGTGTTTATCAACTTAGATGGACAGGCAGACGCCTTTGCTGAGTTTATCGCGCCGGTAGTTGCGCGTTGGCAGCCTTACTTAGGCGACACAGGTTACGCTCGTATGCGTCGTGAAGCAGGCAGCGGTGGTCAAATGACCTTGGATGTGGCTTGTAACTGGAAGTTAGCGGTAGAAAACTACTGCGAAAGCTATCACCTGCCGTGGATACACCCCAACCTTAATCGTATTTCTCGTATTCAAGATCATTATCACATTATGTTTGCCAATGAATTTGCCGGCCAAGGCACCATGGTCTATAACCTAGCGGAAACTGCAGGTACACGTTTGCCCGTGTTCCCTGAGTGGCATGAAGAACGCATGAAAGAAGGTGAATACATTACGGTGTTCCCTAATGTGCTGTTGGGTATTCAAGCCGACCATACCTTTGCCATTGTATTGGAACCCGTGACTAACGGCCGTACCCTAGAGCATTTAAGGCTCATGTACGTAGGCGATACCGCCATTGAACCACAATACCAAGGCTGCCGAGATGCCACCTTAGCCTCTTGGAAAGAAGTGTTTGGCGAAGATGTGGGCGTGGTTGAAGGTATGCAAAAAGGCCGAGTTTCACCCGGCTTTAACGGTGGCAAGTTTTCACCTGTACTCGACAATCCAACCCATTATTTTCATAGTTGGGCCGCTAAACGTTTGTTAGCCAGCGTCACAGTTTAACAAGGAACTAGATATTATGAGCGATATTCATTTAGGTTTAACCCATTGGAATAACTATATTGACGGCGAGTGGGTCGACAGCGATCGAGCCATTGAAGTGGAGAATCCTGCCACTGGGCAAGTGATAGGCACCATTGCTGAAGCAACTCCAGCGCAAGTGGATTTGGCGGTGGCGGCCGCCAGACGATCACACGTGGCCCGTGCGCTGACCAGTATAACGCCCTATGAACGTATGCAACTGTTGCACCGTGTGGCGGCAGAAATACGTGCTTTGGCCGAGCAAGGTGGTGAACTCCTGTGTTTGGAAAATGGCAAACCCTTGAGTCAGGCGCAATGGGAATTTGAAGAAGCCGCCCGGTATTTTGAATACTACGCCGGTATGGCTGATAAAATTGAAGGCAAGTCGATTCCCTTAGGCGATGGTTTGGTGGACTTTACCGTATATGAGCCGTTTGGGGTTTCTGCGCAGATTATTCCGTGGAACTTCCCGGTCTCGCTAGTGGCGCGTTCCCTTGCACCCGCATTGGCGGCAGGCAATGCCGTGGTCGTTAAATCACCGGAATTGACCCCTTTGGCCGTGGCCTTGGTGGCACAAGCCATGCACAAAGCCAATGTGCCTGCGGGTGCTGTTAATATCATCTGTGGCTATGGGCACACAACCGGTGCGGCGCTGGTGTCCCATAGTGGCATTGATCAAATTGTATTTACAGGTTCAGTGCCTACGGGCCAAGCTATTCTACGGGCGGCTACCGAACATGTGGTACCCAGTGTGATGGAGCTGGGGGGCAAGTCGGCAGGCATCGTATTTGCAGATGCCGACTTGGAGCAGGTGTTGGCTAGTGCTGAAGTGGGCAACCTCTATAACTCAGGCCAGGTTTGCTCTGCCATGTCGAGGCTCATTGTGCATGAGGACATAAAGCAAGAGTTGACCCAGAAGTTGATCGCCCGTTTTGACGCCAAAGTGATTGGTGCCGGCATTGATGAGTCGGACGTGACACCTATCTTGACGGCTAACCAATTGGCTAAAATAGATTCCATGTGTGAGCGTGCGATCAGCCAAGGAGGTCAGTGTTTGTTAGGGGGCAAATCGTTAGATCAGGCTGGGTATTTTATGCCCCCCACCATCATCGAAGCCACGCACGAGTCTGATATTGCCCAACAAGAGGTGTTTGGTCCAGTGTTGGTGTTGATGAGTTTTACTACAGAACAGCAAGCCTACGACTTGGCCAATGGCACTGAGTTTGGATTAGTTGCTGGCGTCTTCACCCAAAACATAAACTTAGCCCTGCGAGCCAGTAATGCCTTAGTGGCAGGCCAAGTGTTTGTTAATGAATGGTTTGCCGGTGGCATTAGCACGCCCTTTGGTGGGGTAGGGAAATCTGGATTTGGGCGTGAAAAAGGCCAAGAAGCTTTGTATAATTACGTCCGTACAAAAAACATTGCCATCCGTCTAAAACCATAGAGTAATTTACATGTCGTCTACCACCTCGTCAGTGCCCTTTAAAAAGTGGCTGTGTATCATTTGTGGCTTTATTTATGACGAGGCGGTGGGCTGGCCCCACGACGGCATTGAAGCCGGAACCCGATGGGAAGACGTGCCGAGCGATTGGTTATGCCCAGATTGCTTAGTGGGTAAAGAAGATTTTGAAATGATAGAGGTGCCCGCTGCACCCATCCTGTCTGGCTCTAATGCTACTGCTGCTGCCATTGTTCAGGGCGCTGCAGAACAGCCTTCGGGGCCCATTGTTATCGTCGGTTCTGGTTATGCAGGCTATAACCTTGCCGAAGCGGTGCGTAAACTCGACCCACAAGCAGATATAGTTGTGCTCACCCAAGATGAAGGTAAACACTATTCAAAACCTGCCTTGTCTACGGGTTTAAACATGCAACAGAGCGCACAGGATCTAGTGGTGGAATTGCCCTTAGACCGCGCTAATCGTTTAAATATTCGTATTGTCACGCATTGCGTAGTGCAACGTATCGATGCAACATCAAAACAGCTATTTACTAGCCTTGGTCAGCAACCTTACGGTCAGCTGGTGTTAGCCCAAGGTGCGCACCCCATCCAGTTACCATTTGCAGGCAATGCCAGCGCCGACGTGATTAGCGTAAACGACCTACATGATTACCAGCGTTATAGGGACTTACTGGCAGGCAAGGAGCGTGTGCTGTTAATTGGTAACGGGCTTATTGGTTGTGAATTTGCCAATGATTTAGCCTCCGTGGGTAAACAAGTGAATCTAGTGGGTCTAACTTCTTGGCCCATGGATCGTTTGTTACCACAAGCCGTAGGCCAGTGCCTGCAGGACTCTTTGTCGGCGATTGGTGTCAATTGGTGGTTAGAAAACAGCGTTGCATGCATTGACTTTATTGACAGTGCCAACACTGACGCTGGTTATTCGGTCACCCTTAAAAGCGGCGATGTATTACAAGCTGATGTAATTGTGTCGGCGGTGGGACTACAAGCACGTACCAAACTTGCCATCAACAACGGTATCACCTGTGGTGTCGGTATCAAAACCGACAGCCGGTTAATGACCAATGTCCCCCATATATATGCCTTGGGTGATTGTGTTGAATTTGATGGCCAGTTGCAGCCTTTTATTGCGCCTATCTACTGGGGTATTCAAGCCCTATCACAGACCCTTACCGGTGTATCTACCGAAGTCAGCTACCCACAAATGACGGTAGTAGTAAAAACCCCTGCCTGTCCAATCACCCTATTGCCACCCAAGCAGCAAGCCGGCGAGTGGCACTTAGACGGCGATGAGCAAGGTACGGTGGCGCGCTTTAAAAACCCAGCGGGCCAAGTGTGTGGCTTTGTATTACAAGGTGATCGGGTCGATCAACGCAAGCAATTGTTAGAGGAAACCCTGCATAACTAAATGCGGGTTATTCTGTTAGAATAGGTGCCTTATTTATTATTGAGGCCATTGCCATGTCTGATTTGAATACCCTGCACAATCGCGTTGTTTGGTTTGACATTCCGGTGGCCGATTTAGATCGCGCCATTAGCTTTTATGAGCGGGTGCTAGCCATAGAAGTGGACAAACAATCGTTTGACGGCTTTGAGTTTGCAACCTTGGCCCACGCCGAAGGTAATGGTGGCTGTTTGGTGCCTAATGCCGACGGTGTCAGCGCCACCCAAGGTCCACTCATTTATTTAAATGTTGACGGTCGCCTCGAAGAAGCGGTGGCCTTAGTAGAAGACCAAGGTGGTAGTGTTACCCAATCGATTCACCAAATTGGCCCCTATGGTCAACGTGCTGTGATTTTAGATTGTGAAGGTAATCGTTTGGCCTTGCACTCAAGTCTTCCTATGTAGCTAGCTGTTGCCCTTTATCGCTAAGCCCCACCCCCAAAATTGATACGAGAATTCCTTTGTCACAATACGACTTTGCCAGTTTAGGCTTAAATGCCGCTTTAGTAGATAACCTTGCGAGCCTTGGTTATACCGAAATGACCCCTGTTCAGGCCCAAGGTTTACCGCCTATATTGGCTAACAAAGATGTCATTGCTAAGGCCAAAACAGGCTCCGGTAAAACCGCCACTTTTGCCCTGGGTTTACTCAATAAGCTGCAAGTAAAACGCTTTCGGGTTCAAACCTTAGTACTATGCCCAACCCGAGAATTGGCGGACCAGGTGTCGGTAGAAATCCGCAAACTCGCCCGTGGCATCCATAACATTAAGGTGCTCACCTTGTGTGGTGGCATGGCCTTTGGGCCTCAGGTAGGTTCTCTGGAACATGGCGCGCATATCATTGTGGGTACGCCGGGCCGCGTTGAAGAACACCTGCGCAAGGCTAACCTCAAGCTAGATAACCTCACCACCTTGGTATTAGATGAAGCCGATAGAATGTTAGATATGGGGTTTCAAGAAGCTTTAGATAACATTATTAGTTACATGCCTGATGAGCGTCAAACCTTGTTGTTTAGTGCCACATACCCACCCAAAATTGATAAAATTGCTCAGCGTATTATGCGCTCACCAGTGACGGTAGAAGTACAGGACAGGCATTCCAATCAGTCTATTGTACAAACGCTTTATCAGGTGGATAGTGACGACAGCCGCATTGAGGCAGTGCGGTTATTGTTACAAGCACATCAACCAGAAACGACGCTGATATTCTGTAATACCAAAATTGAAACTGACCAAGTGGCTAACGAATTGCGGGCGGTTGGTTACGAAGCCTTGGCCTTACATGGTGATTTGGAGCAGAAACAGCGAGACCAAACCTTGGTGCGTTTTTCTAATCGCAGTGCCTCTGTGTTGGTGGCGACCGATGTAGCGGCCCGTGGTTTAGACATAGATGCCTTGGATTTAGTCATTAACTACCAGGTGGCGCGTGAGTTAGAAGTCCATACCCATCGTATTGGCCGTACCGGTAGAGCTGGGGCTCAGGGTATTGCCTGTACCTTACATACACAAAAAGAAAACCACAAAATTGGTTTGCTCGAAGACTATTTAAAACAAAAGCTCGAGCGTGATGACTTGCCACCCTTAGCATTGTTACGCCAACCGGCGTTTTACCCGCCCATGGTCACCATTCAAATTGGTGGTGGCAAGAAGCAAAAGGTGAGGGCAGGTGATATTGTGGGCGCCTTAACGGGCGAGGGCGGAATCCCGGGCAGCGAGATCGGTAAAATTCAGGTGGGTGATCAGTGGGCCTACGTAGCCGTGGCCCAAGAACATGGTAAAGTCGCGTTTAATCGTCTTAGCGAAGGCAAGATTAAGGGCCGTAAGTTTAAGGTTAGACGCTTACGCGGTTAACCTTGGCCAGTTTACACTCGCTACCACTAACCCATAGAAACAGTTATAGGAAGCACTATGTCATTGACTTTATTATTACGTATAAATAGCGCGTCATGCTTGATTTTAGGGGCGCTAATGTTGCTACAAACCGATGCTGTGAATGCCCTGATTGGCACTCACAAAACCATGCTTATTCACTCTGTGGGTATCATTTTAGTGGTTAACGGCGCACTGTTGCTAGTGGCTTCTTTGCGTGATCAGATTCAAACCCATGAAGTGTTATTTTTTGTTATGGGTGACTATGGCTGGACCTTGCTCACCGTTGGGCTAATCAGTGCAGGCTGGGTTATCGTTGACCCTGTAGGTATTCGAGTAACCTTTGTTATTGCCATTTACACCGCTGCCATGGGCGCCTTGCAGTTTAGACACTACAAAGTCCTCAAAGGCCGGGCGTGACTGTCAGGTGACAAGCTAACCTTTTCAATGGTTTACGTTGGCTTGTTGATTTCATGTTAAACTCCGAGTCACAAATTGAGCCTGTTTTAACACGAGATTTTTTATGTCAGCATTACCCCATTGTCCTCAATGTAACTCCGAATACACCTATGCAGATAGTGCCCTATATGTGTGCCCAGAGTGTGCCCATGAGTGGGCGATGGATGGCTCTGATGAAGAGTCAGACGAGAAAGTAATACGTGACAGCAACGGTAACATCTTACAAAACGGCGACACAGTTACCGTGATTAAAGACCTAAAGCTCAAAGGTTCTTCCTTAGTCGTGAAGGTAGGCACCAGAGTGAAGGGTATTCGCCTAGTCGACGGTGATCATGATATTGACTGTAAAATACCAGGCGTGGGCGCGATGAAGCTTAAGTCACAGTTTGTGAAAAAATAGTCCTAGCTGGCCTTAGCGAGCGAAGCCATCCAATGCCTCGGCACCCCACTTAGAGCGACGCTTTGTGCAAGATGGAGTTTATTAGCGTTTGATAAGGTAAACCTTCTTTTAAGGCTTTTGCCTTAAGTCTTGAGAGGTCAGAATTAGGCACACGTAAGGAGATGCGTGTGCGCTGTTCGTTAATTGTTGCACGTGCGGCGTTCTTTAACTCTTGTAACCGTGTTGCATTTAAAAAGCTCGGTCCTGCCTCTGGGCCAAGCTCTAAGGCCTCCACGAGAGCGCGTTCTTCGTCATCAATAAAGTAACCGACTTGTGGCTCTTTGATCATGAGATTAGCCCCTTGATGTACATTTGAGTATATTTTCTACTCGGGAATATGGTTTTTAAAAAAATACCTAAGTCATCCTCAATATACGGCACCACGTAGGCATAGTCATTGAAATTTAATATGAACAATCGTTGGTGCTTATAATTGGCACTTGGATGCAGTATATCACCAAGCAGCCGACCTTCATCGATAGCGATGACACAATCTTCAAAACTAACATTGCCTCGATCCGTGTCAAGAGCGAGCAGCTTCGCCTTGTCCACATCCCACAATCGTATAGTGAAAAAAACCGTGATCTGGTGGGTGTTGAACCATGCGTTATAGGCTTATTGTGCCAGTCTCCACCAGGCTTGATAGGTCTTAGTTTGCTTCAGCGCTACCCGCTCGCCCATTATGGGTGTGATAAAGGGTACATTGGATGACTTGGCAAGCTCTGATAAGCGTTCAAACGGCTCGTACCAAGGGTGCAGGGCTAAGTCGAAGGTGCCGTTGTGAATGGGCATGAGGGTTTTGCCGTGTAAATCTAGATGGGCTTGTATGGACTGTTCGGGGGTCATGTGCACGTCGGCCCAGTCGCGGTCATAAGCACCGTTTTCCATCAAGGTTAAGTCGAATGGGCCTAACCTATCACCGATTTCTTTAAAGCCGTCAAAATAACCAGAGTCACCGCTAAAGAAAAGTGAGGCTTGTGGAGTGTTAATCACCCACGAGGCCCAAAGGGTCTCATTAGCGTCTAAAATACCTCGGCCGGAAAAGTGCCGTGCAGGTGTAGCCGTAAGTGTAAGGGCCCCAAGCTGTTTCTCTTGCCACCAATCAAGTTGATGAACTTTGGTGTTATCGACACCCCATTTAACAAGGTGTTGGCCTACGCCTAGCGGCGTTACAAAAACGTCTACCTTGTCCTTCAGTTTTACTATGCTGCCATGGTCTAGGTGATCATAATGGTCGTGAGAAATAATGACACCCTTAGCCGAACAGCTACTGCAGGGTTGAATTAGGTCCGCCATCGACGACAAGCGGTTAAGAGTGGTAGATCCAGACTATGCGGCAGGACAATTTATGGGGTTGATTAAAACCCACGCATTTTGGCCTCAACTGCTAATGGCGGCGCCGTTTCCAAGTGAAAACCAGCGTCTTCATATTGCCCAAGACACAGTGGCTATGTTTTTGAGCCATTATCAGGTGTCATTGAAAGTTCAGGAATAAGTAGGGTGACTGACGCTAGTGCTGCTATATCGGTTTGTAGCGCGGTGATGTTCTCACTGGGCAGGGTAATGTTTAAGCTCAAGCTTTCGCTGTAGATTCGATCATCAATGTTCACTTGGTAAAAGTTACACAAGTGCTCTATACGACCACTAAGGTCATAGGGACACTGCAATTGTGCTTGAGTGAGGTCTCGTTTGAGGTGGGTTGGGCAAGCTTCCACGACTAACTTAACGGCCTCAGAATAGGCTTTCACTAGCCCCCCGGTGCCTAACTTTGTACCGCCAAAATAGCGGCACACCACCACACTGACTTCACCAATACCGCAATGACTTAGCACTTGTAACATGGGTTTTCCCGCGGTACCGGAAGGCTCTCCCGCATCACTCAAACCGTAGTAGGTACTGTCGTTTGGCGCTGCAGCCACCACTGCCCAACAATGGTGGCTGGCATCGGGGTATTTTTTGCGCATGTCGTTGAGATGCACATCACACTCACTACGGCCCGCCGCATGGCGTAAATTAGCGATAAACTGGCTGTTTTTGATCGACAGGGTGAGTTCTAGGTCTTGGCCCTGTAAATGTGGGATGTGAAAACTCAAAATAGATCCTAGTCGCAGTCGGTGACAAGCAGGTACAATAACCCTAAATTTCATAGACATGCAATTAAATAAATGGCTCAAGATCAGCAACAACAAGGTTTCGACGGTGTCGAGCGATTATATGGTGTAGAAGACTACACGGCGATACGTAAAGCTCATATTTGTGTGGTGGGCATTGGTGGTGTGGGCACATGGGTGGCCGAGGCGTTAGCGCGCTCCGGTGTGGGTCAACTCACTTTGATTGATATGGATGATGTGGCTGAATCTAACATCAATCGCCAGTTGGTGGCCTTACTGTCGACCGTGGATCACGCCAAAATTGACGTCATGGCTGCGCGAATTAACGACATTAACCCTCACTGTAAAGTTAACCTAATTGAAGAGTTTGTAGGTGAGAGCAACTTACAAGCCTGTTTGGATCAAGGTTATGATTACGTGATTGACGCCTGTGACTCGATTAAGGCTAAGGCGATGATGGTGTCTTGGTGTAAACGTCGTCGCTTACCTATTATTGTCATCGGCGGAGCCGGTGGTCAGCGCGACCCAAGCCTGGTTAAGATTGTGGATCTGGCCATGACACGGGTCGACCCATTAGCTGCCAAACTAAGGTCTGTGTTGCGTAGCCAGTATGGGTTTAGCAAAAACCTCAAAAGTCGCTTTCGTATTGACTGTGTTTGCTCCACGGAGCAGCTGCATTACCCGCAGCCTGATGGCAGCGTAGATTGGGCCAAAAGTGCCAATGTGGCGGGCGCTAAAATGGACTGTAGCCGTGGTTTTGGGGCCGTGAGCTTTGTCACTGGCACCTTTGCATTTATTGCGGTGGCCCGGGTATTGGATAAAATAGTCGCCAAACAAAAACGCCTTAAAGATTAGTTATAAGACGCTGCCTATGCCAACTAGCAGTTAGCTTTGTTGGGCACGGCGTGTGTTTACTTGCGCTAAACACGCCAGTTTTTCCTCTTTACTCATAATCATCCAATTACGCACTTCGTCTTGGCTACGATAGCAGCCCTTACACACTAGCTGGTCCTTTTTAAACAGGCAAACCTGTACGCAAGGTGAAGCAATTGAGTGATCAATATTACGGTTTGGGCGAGGTCGTCGGCGCATAGTCGGTGCCTAGTGAGTGGGTGAGTTCGTAAGCCTTTTATTATG
>DPHD01000069.1:50562-52635 GCA_003523085.1 Oceanospirillaceae bacterium
ACTGGCCTCTGTGGTACGTTTGTCTAACATAGCCTTAGAGTTTTTCCTGTACCCAGTGCATATTTGGCACTGGCTGGCCTTGCTGTTGTGGATTGTATTTATGGCCTACACGGAAGGCTATAAAGGCTTCCAAAAAGCCTTTTCTCCGCGCGTTGCGGCGCGCCTTATTTGGCTGCAACAAAACCCAAAACCTTGGTTGGTACTGCTAGCTCCCTTATATGCCATGGGATTTATTTACGCCTCGAAAAAACGCCTGATAATTTCTTATGGCATTCTCGCCATAGTGGCTGTGTTTATTATGATAGCCATTAACCTGCCGCAACCTTGGCGTCCTATCATGGATGCAGGAGTGGTGGTGGGTTTGTTTTGGGGCGCTACAGCTACGGGCTGGCACATACTCATAGCCATGCGTGCGGGCACTAGTTTGGTCAATCCAGAGTTGCCACTTGGTGCCTATCGTCACAACCAGCCACAATAACCAATACCAAATTTAGGGTAGTAATATGAAAACTGTATTTTGGATGTTGGGCGCCATTGGTTCTTTTTGCCTCATGGCTGTAGCGGCTCGCGAGCTTGATGGTCACATAGACAAGTTTGAGCTGCTTGCCATCCGTAGTATGATTGGCGTGGTGTTGTTAGTTGTCATCATGAATGTTATCAAACGTCCAACGCTGATGTTTAGCCAGCGTACTAAAGCCCACTTTTGGCGCAATTTGGTACATTTCATTGGCCAGTTCTTGTGGTTAGTAGCCATTGGTTTGTTACCCTTGGCCGACGTATTCGCCATCGAATTTACCATGCCTTTGTGGGTGTTGCTGATCGCCGCCGTATGTTTGGGAGAGCGTATCACCAAACGTAAATTTGCAGCGGTAGCTATAGGCTTAGTTGGGGTTGTCATTATTGTTAAGCCGGGGCAACAATTACTCAGCCAGGGCGCCCTTATTATGTTGATTGCGGCAGTTTGTTTTGCCATTACTCATATTATTAATAAATCACTGCTGCAAACCGAGCACCCGCTTACCATTGTGTTCTACATGACCTTAATCCAACTACCTTTAGGCGCATTGCTAGCGGGTCCAGATTGGACCATGCCCGCGTCTTGGATGTGGCCATGGGTGATTGCCGTAGCCCTAACGGGCCTGACGGCTCACTATTGTGTCTCCAAGGCCATGCAAATGGCCGAAGTAAGTGTAGTGATTAGCTTAGATTTCTTACGTTTACCGCTTATCGCCACCCTAGGCATGGTGCTCTATGGCGAGTCCTTAGATGTGGCCGTGATCTTCGGTGGCGCATTAATGCTAGTGGCCAATTTGATTAACCATTGGCAACCCGCTAAGCCGAGCAACAAGGTGGTTGACTAGGCTTTGCCGACCTCTACTAATGTTTAGTCAACAGCGCGCTAACCACCTGTAAACGTCCCTGTTGTATGTTGTCTAAGACATTGGCACTCATAGCTCCAGCCTTTGGCCCAAGGGCTAGCTGGGGTGTGAAAGGAGACATAAAGGTTGGTTTAGGTTTATGTTGACGGGCCTGCTTAATCCAAGCCAAGGCCGAGGCCGTATTGTCTGTAAACTTAGTTAATTTAAAACCACTGTTGTTAGCCATGTCTACAAACCTTTGCCACTCTACTAGGTGGCTGTCTTCAAAGGTGTGGGCCCAGGGCGTGGGATAACACACGGCAGTGGCTTCAACATTTCTGGCCAGCATAACTTCGTGCAACAACAGGTACCCGCCGGGTTTAATGACCTGATATAAACCCGCTAATAATTTGTTTTTTGCAGCAATGTTCATGCTGGCGTGCTGACTCACCACAAAGTCAAAACTAGCCGTTGAGAAGGGCAGGCACAAGCTATTGCCTTTAATAAAGTTGCAAGTAGGAGGTGTTGCTAAACTATGATTGAGCAAGGTTGCTGCTTGAATATATTCAGCATTAAGATCGAGCCCAGTCATAGTGCAGCTATGTTGCTGGGCCAAATAGCGGCTGGTACCACCTAAACCACACCCAATATCTAAGCCTGTTTTAGCGCTTGTTGGCAGCCAAGTCATTAGCTCTTGGGTGGCGGGGATACCACC
>DPHD01000081.1:0-9210 GCA_003523085.1 Oceanospirillaceae bacterium
GAACCCCGCTAGATACCGGCCTACGCCGGCATGACGTGAAGCCTACGCCGGTATGACGAGAAGGCTACACCGGCATGACTGAAGGGGCCTGCACCAGAATGAGTCTTTTTAAAGGACCGTCGCTTCTATAATGCCGTCGTGTAGCTTAATGTTGAGATGTTGTTTTGGTGTGACCTGAGATGCGCTTGATATCACTTTGCCTTGTTCATCCTGAGTAATGCTGTAGCCACGCGCCAAGGTGCTTAAGGGGCTGAGTTGGTTAAGTTGCATTGCCGTGTTAGATAGGTGCTGCTGGTGATGCCGTAACTGAGATTGTTGGGCCGTATCGAGTCGTTGCCGTAGTTGGCTTAGGTGCGTCTGTTGGGGCCTGACAAAGTGTATCGGTGTAAGGCTGCTGAGCTTTGCTTGTAAATGATTACAGCGGGATATTTTAGACTGCAATTGTTTTAGCACAGCCTGCTCTAATCTCACTTGAATGTGGTCTAAGCGCTGACTTTGATCGTTGAGCTTTTGGCCTGGATGTTTGAGCAGGGCCTTGAGGCGTGAAAGGTTTAGCTGTTGATGCTGAAGATGTTTGTGCCATTGCTGCTTGAGCAGTCTTTCAAGCTGTTGAACCCTATGAACCAAGTCAGATTGATCCTGGCTTACTAGTTCGGCCGCAGCAGAAGGCGTTGGCATACGGCAGTCTGCAACAAAGTCGGCGATAGTAAAATCGGTCTCATGGCCCACCGCGCTCACCGTAGGAATACGACTGGCATAAATAGTGCGTGCTAGGTGTTCATCGTTATAGCTCCACAAATCTTCCACGGAGCCGCCACCTCGGGTCAGCACGATGACATCGTGCTGACCCATTAGATTGCACAGCTCAATGGCCTTGGCAGTCTCGCTGGCGGCACTGGAACCCTGCACTGTCACTGGTAACAAGTCGATGGCAAGGCCTGGCATTCGTTGTTGTAAAACCTTAAGAAAGTCATGAATAGCGGCACCGTCTGCGGAGCTGATTACGGCAATGCGTTGGCAGTGGGAGGGTATGGTTCGTTTGTGCTGTTCCTCAAATAAACCTTCATCAAGTAATTTTTTCTTAAGCGCCAAAAAGGCCTGCTGTAGGTTGCCGCTGCCAGCGGCCTGCATCTTTTCGCCAATCAGTTGGTAGTCTCCCCGCCCCGGGTAGATGCTAACTTTGGCCTTAAAATGCACTAAGTCGCCTTCTTTGGGCTCGAACTGGCAATATAAATTCTTGTTGCGAAACATCGCGCAACTGACCTGGCCGTCCATATCCTTTAAACGAAAATACCAATGTCCGGAACGAGCACGTGTAAAGCCCGAAATTTCGCCACTTACGGTGACTAGGCCAAATCGAGTTTCAAGCAAGTTACGAGCTGCGTGGTTGAGTTCGCTGACTTGCCAAATACGGGCATTATCTTGGGTGTTGGCGGTCATTATTGGCCTAAGATTTAAGGGCTAATTGTTGGTATTTATCATACACCAAATCCATGTCTAAAAAGGCTTAATGATAGTGGTCAAAGAGACTTAGTTTCCGGTATAATATGGCGTTTCCTTTCACACCTAAAAAGGACGCGCACCATGTTACGACTTGCCGAAGAAGCCCTCACATTTGATGATGTTCTCTTAGTGCCTGGCTATTCGGAGGTGCTGCCGAAAGACGTTAAGCTGCAAACCCGTATTGCACGCGATTTACCCCTAAATATTCCCCTTGTTTCTGCCGCTATGGATACCGTTACCGAAGCTCGCTTGGCCATTGCTATGGCGCAAGAAGGTGGTATTGGTATTGTTCATAAAAACCTCACCATTGAGCAGCAGGCTGAACAAGTTCGCCAAGTTAAAAAGCACGAAAGTGGTGTGGTGCAAGACCCCGTCACCTGCTCTTCTAATATGACCGTCGGTGACCTTCAGAGCCTAGCGGCCCAAACCGGATTCTCTGGTTTTCCAGTAGTGGATAATGGCCAGCTTGTGGGCATAGTTACAAGTCGTGATATGCGTTTTGAAAATCACCTTGATGCCCGCGTTGATACCATCATGACGACCAAGGAAAACTTGGTCACTGTAGAGCCTGGTGTAGACCAAGACACAGTGCGTAACTTGCTTCGCAAGCACCGTATTGAACGTGTTTTAGTGGTCGGTGCAGATTTTACTTTGCAAGGCATGATGACCGTCAAAGATATGTACCGCGCTAAGGCGTACCCCAATGCCTGTAAAGATGACGCGGGTAGCTTACGTGTAGGTGCTGCAGTAGGGACTGGCGCCGAAACGGAAGATCGTGTTAAGGCCTTGGTTGAGGCCGGCGTAGACTTGATTATTGTAGATACCGCCCATGGCCATTCCGCTGGCGTTATTGAACGTGTACGTTGGGTTAAAACCAACTTTCCTCAAGTACAAGTCGTGGGTGGCAATATTGCCACCGCTGCCGCTGCTGAAGCTTTAGCTGACGCAGGCGCTGATGGCGTTAAGGTCGGTATTGGTCCAGGGTCCATCTGTACCACGCGTATTGTTGCAGGTATTGGTGTGCCACAAATTACAGCCGTGGCTAATGTGGCTGCAGCCATGAATCCGCGCGGCATTCCAGTGATCGCCGACGGCGGTGTACGTTATTCTGGCGACTTGGCAAAAGCTGTAGCCGCAGGCGCTAGTGTGGTTATGGCGGGCAGCTTGCTAGCCGGTACAGACGAAGCGCCAGGCGAAGTTGAACTATACCAAGGCCGTGCCTATAAAGCCTACCGGGGCATGGGTTCAATCGGCGCCATGGGTCAAAGCCAAGGTTCAAGTGATCGCTATTTCCAAACTGCTGACGCCGGCGTAGAAAAACTAGTTCCAGAAGGCATCGAAGGCCGTGTTGCTTGTAAAGGCCCAATGGCTGCCATCGTGCATCAGATGATGGGTGGCTTGCGCGCTAGCATGGGCTACACCGGTTGTGGAAACATGGAACAAATGCGCACCGTGCCAACCTTTACCCGTATTACCAGTGCCGGTATGAGCGAAAGCCATGTGCACGACGTTACCATTACTAAAGAAGCACCTAATTACCGGGCCAAGTAAACGAGCTAGGTGGCAGGTTTTACAGTTTAATTAACTTGGTTGTTACCGCCTACGGGTAGTGTCAACCCACTCACGGAGTTGCACATGATGCAGGATATCCACGCACAACGGATTCTCATCTTGGATTTTGGATCACAATACACACAGCTTATCGCTCGTCGTGTGCGTGAAATTGGCGTTTATTGCGAAATTCGCGCTTACGACATGAAGGCAGATGCGATCCGTGAGTTCGACCCTAAGGGTATTATCCTTGCCGGCGGCCCAGAGTCTGTGACCGAGGCAGGCAGCCCTCGAGCGCCAGAAGTTGTATTTAATATGGGTGTGCCCGTCTTGGGCATCTGTTATGGCATGCAAACCATGGCCGAGCAGTTGGGTGGCAAAGTGAGCGCCTCTGACGAGCGTGAATTTGGCTACGCGGGCGTGCAGGTAGAAACCGCAGGCGCTTTGCTAAAGGATATTCACGATGACGTAGACGGCGACGCATGTAGCCTAAACGTGTGGATGAGTCACGG
This sequence comes from Oceanospirillaceae bacterium, assembly GCA_003523085.1. Taxonomy (GTDB): domain Bacteria; phylum Pseudomonadota; class Gammaproteobacteria; order Pseudomonadales; family Balneatricaceae; genus Njordibacter. Next base: position 3,567 of record DPHD01000081.1, read on the forward strand.
TGATAAGGTTACCACCATGCCAGCAGATTTCACCTGTATGGCGTCTACTGACAGTGCGCCTATTGCGGGCATGAGCTGTGAAGCTAAACGATTTTATGGTTTGCAGTTTCACCCAGAAGTGACCCATACCAAACAAGGCGGTGCTATTTTAGAGCGCTTCGTCAGCGACATTTGTGACTGCGAAGGGTTGTGGACTGCCAGCAACATCATAGATGATGCCATTGCTACGGTACGTGAAAAAGTGGGTACAGACACGGTTCTGTTGGGCCTTTCGGGCGGCGTAGATTCCTCCGTGGTAGCCGCATTGCTGCACAAGGCTATTGGCGACCAACTAGTGTGTGTGTTTGTAGATAATGGTTTGTTGCGTCTCAATGAAGGCGACCAAGTGATGAAGATGTTCGCCGACAACATGGGCGTACGGGTGATTCGTTCCGATGCACAAGCACTGTTCCTCGGCAATCTAAAGGGTGTATCAGACCCAGAAGCCAAGCGTAAAGTCATAGGTAATACCTTCATCGATGTATTTGATAAAGAAGCCACTAAGCTAAACAACGTCAAGTGGCTTGCTCAAGGCACCATCTATCCTGACGTGATCGAATCAGCGGCAGGCGAAACCGGCAAAGCCCACGTTATTAAGTCACACCACAATGTCGGTGGTTTACCTGACGATATGGCCTTTAAACTGGTTGAACCGTTACGCGAATTATTTAAAGACGAAGTACGCAAAATTGGCCTAGAGCTAGGGTTGCCTTACGACATGGTTTACCGTCATCCGTTCCCAGGTCCAGGCCTTGGCGTGCGTATTTTAGGTGAAGTCAAACAAGAGTACGCCGACATTCTACGTTTGGCCGATGCTATCTTTATGGAAGAGTTGCACGCTTCAGGTTGGTATCACAAAACCAGCCAAGCCTTTGTGGTTTTCTTACCCGTTAAATCTGTCGGTGTTGTCGGTGACGGCCGCCGCTACGAGTGGGTAGTGAGCCTACGAGCAGTAGAAACTATCGACTTTATGACCGCCCGCTGGGCCCATTTACCCTATGAGCTGTTAGAAAAAGTGTCTGGCAGAATCATTAACGAAATCTCGGGCATCTCCCGCGTCGCCTATGATGTTTCTAGCAAGCCACCAGCCACCATTGAGTGGGAATAAGGCTAACTTTAAACCCTAGAGATTAGATCATGCAGGCCAACACCCTTCAGCCAGCCTTCACAGACCAAGATTTCATGGCGCAAGCCATGGACTTGGCGTCTCAGGCTGCTCAGATTGGTGAAGTGCCAGTGGGTGCGTTGGTGGTGTGTGATGGTCAAATTATCGGCCAAGGTTACAATCAAACCATTAGCGCCCACGACCCCTGCGCCCATGCCGAAATCATGGCCTTGCGTCAAGCCGCTCAGAATATAGGTAATTATCGTCTCAGTGGCTGCGACCTCTACGTTACATTAGAACCTTGCACCATGTGTGTGGGTGCCATTATCCACGCCCGTATTAAGCGTCTTGTGTATGCAGCCACCGAACCCAAAGCTGGCGCAGTAGCTAGCCAGTTGCAATTATTTTCATTACCCCATTTTAATCACGTGGTGCAAGTTGAATCGGGCCTTATGGCAGACGAAGCGAGCACTATGTTGAGCAGTTTTTTTAAGCAGCGACGGATGGCCCATAAAGCCGCCAAAGCACTACAAAATATACCTCTTTAAAGGCTTATCATGTTAATTTTACGCGGTGCACCAGCCCTGTCAGACTTCCGTAACCAACGCTTACTCGCCCGTTTGCAACAGGCTGTGCCTAGCATCACTGCGCTATATGCGGAGTTTATGCATTTTGCTTTAGTTGATAGTGACCTGACTCAAACCGACGGCGATAAACTCAATAAAATTCTTCGTTATGGCCCCAAGGTTGCCGTACAAAACATGAGCGACAACCTAATATTAGTGGTGCCGCGCTTGGGTACTATCTCACCTTGGTCCAGTAAGGCTACAGATATCGCCCATAACTGTGGTTTACAACAGGTAAAACGCATAGAACGTGGTACGGCGTATTACCTCAGTGCCTCTGCTGCACTGTCAGCCCAAGATTACACCCTCGCAGCAGCTGTGTTGCATGACCGCATGGTAGAACAAACTCTAACCACCCTTGAGCAAGCTGAAGGTCTGTTTGTGCAAACTGAGCCGGCACCGTTGGAGCGGGTTGATATCCTACAAGGTGGCCATGCCGCTCTTGCTGCAGCTAATACTAATTTGGGTTTGGCATTAGCCGAAGATGAAGTTGATTACCTGGTTACCTCGTTCGAAGAGCTAGGCCGTAACCCTACCGACGTCGAGTTGATGATGTTTGCTCAAGCCAACTCAGAGCACTGTCGCCACAAAATATTTAATGCCAGTTGGTCCATCGACGGCGAAGACCAAAATTTGTCTTTGTTCAAAATGATTAAAAACACCAATGCATTGAATGGCGAAGGGGTGTTGTCGGCTTATGTCGATAACGCCTCGGTGATTGCTGGCCACAAAGCCGGTCGTTTCTTCCCTCAGCCTTCAGACCAGCAGTACGCATACCACCAAGAAGATATTCATATTTTAATGAAGGTAGAGACCCATAACCACCCTACAGCGATTGCCCCTTTTGCAGGTGCTGCGACCGGTTCTGGTGGTGAGATTAGAGACGAAGGCGCTACGGGTAAGGGCTCTAAGCCAAAAGCAGGTCTTACGGGCTACAGTGTTTCAAACCTACGTATACCAGGTTTTGAGCAAGCGTGGGAAGTGGACTACGGCAAACCTAGCCGTATTGTGTCTGCCTTAGATATTATGCTTGAAGGCCCCATTGGTGGCGCTTCGTTTAACAATGAATTTGGTCGTCCAGCACTTAACGGTTATTTTAGAACCTTTGAGGCCACAGTCGCTGGCGTCAATGGCCCAGAAGTGCGTGGTTATCATAAACCGATTATGATCGCTGGCGGCCTTGGTAATATCCGCGCTGACCATGTCGACAAAGGCGAAGTAGGGGTCGGCGACAAACTCATTTGTTTAGGCGGCCCAGCCATGCAAATAGGTTTGGGTGGCGGTGCAGCGTCCTCTATGGACTCCGGCGCCAGTGCAGAAAACTTAGACTTTGCATCGGTGCAGCGCGACAACCCAGAACTAGAGCGCCGTTGCCAAGAAGTGATCGACCGTTGTTGGCAAATGGGAGATCACAATCCCATTAGCTTTATCCACGATGTAGGCGCTGGCGGCCTGTCTAACGCCTTTCCAGAATTAGTTAAAGACGGTGGCCGCGGTGGCGCTTTCCAAATTCGTGGCATCAATAATGACGAGCCGGGCATGTCGCCGTTGGCCATTTGGTGTAACGAAGCCCAAGAACGTTATGTATTAGCAGTACCGCCAGAAAACATGGCTACTTTTGAGGCTTTGTGTGCCCGCGAACGCTGCCCATATGCCGTTGTAGGTGAGGCCACGCAAGAACATCATTTAACCTTAGGTGATACCCATTTTGACAATCAGCCCGTCGACTTGCCGATGTCTGTATTGTTTGGCAAGCCGCCTAAAATGCACCGCGATGTAGCACGCCAAGAGGTTGCCTTACCGGCACTCGACTTAACCAAGGTGGAACTGGCCGAGGCAGCTCAACGGGTACTAAGCCTGCCTACCGTAGCTAGCAAGGGCTTTTTAATCACCATTGGTGATCGTTCTATCACCGGCATGGTGGCGCGTGAACAAATGGTAGGCCCATGGCAAGTGCCCGTAGCCAACTGCGCGATTACCACCACCTCATTAGACAGTACCACCGGTGAAGTGATGGCCATGGGCGAGCGTACGCCGTTAGCCCTAATTGATGCACCAGCCTCCGGTCGCATGGCGATTGGTGAAACCATCACCAACATGGCCTGTGCCCAGATAGATAAAATCAGTGACATTCGTTTGTCGGCTAACTGGATGTCACCCGCCGGTTACGCTGGTGAAGACGCCAAACTCTATGACACGGTAAAGGCCGTGGGTATGGAGTTATGCCCAGCCTTAGGCATTTCTATTCCCGTAGGTAAGGATTCCATGTCCATGCGTACGGTTTGGCAAGAAAAGGGTGAGAACGGCGATGAAGATAAAAGTGTAACCTCGCCAGTTTCATTGGTGATTTCTGGTTTTGCACCAGTGGCCGATGTACGTAAAACCCTAACCCCACAACTGGTTACAGACCAAGGTGATAGCTCGCTTATATTGGTCGATCTAGGCAACGGCGCAAACCGTTTAGGTGGTTCTTGCTTAGCACAGGTATTTGGCCAGTTGGGTGATACAGCGCCAGATTTAGACGATGCTGAAGACCTATTAGGTTTGTTCAGCGCCGTACAAGGGCTCAACGACGATGGTTTGTTATTGGCCTACCATGATCGTTCAGATGGTGGCTTGTACACCACCTTAGTAGAAATGGCCTTGGCAGGGCATGTGGGTATTGATATTGAATGCGCGCAAATGATCAGCGATGCAGATGATTTATTAGCCTGGCTGTTTAACGAAGAGCTCGGTGTGGTGTTGCAAGTAGCCAGCAAAAACAGCGCCGAAGTATTACGTCAGCTAAGTTCCTGTGGTTTGGCAGAGCAAAGCCGCGTTATTGGTAGCCTTAACGACGACGACCAAATTCGTATCACCCTAGAAGGCGAAGAATTGTTAGTCGATTCACGCACGCAAATCCATCGTATGTGGGCGCAAACCAGCTATCGCTTACAGGCCATGCGCGACAATGCCACTTGCGCACAACAAGAATACGACTTGCTTTTGGATGCCAGCAATCCCGGGCTTAATTGTTCTTTAACCTTTAATAGTGAAGACGACATAGCGGCAGACCTTATTGCCAGTGGCGACCGGCCGCGGGTGGCCATACTACGTGAGCAAGGTGTTAACGGTCAGCTAGAAATGGCTGCAGCCTTTATGAAAGCTGGGTTCGACTGTGTTGACGTACACATGAGTGATATTTTAGAGGGCCGTCGTCAACTCAGTGAGTTTAAAGGGCTGGTTGCCTGCGGTGGTTTCTCCTATGGTGACGTATTGGGCGCCGGCGAAGGCTGGGCTAAGTCTATTTTGTTTAACCCCGTTGCACGTCAGCAGTTTAGCGACTTTTTTGCCCGTGAAGACAGCTTTGCTCTCGGTGTATGTAACGGTTGCCAAATGTTGTCTAACTTGCATGAACTGATTCCAGGTAGTGATCATTGGCCTCACTTTGTACGTAACCAATCGGAGCAATTCGAAGGCCGTACGGCATTAGTGCAAGTACAAGAAAACGACTCGGTGTTCTTACAAGGGATGGCTGGCTCACACATGCCTATTGCTATTGCTCATGGCGAAGGTCATGCAGAATTTGCCAGCGACGCCCAGCGTCAAGCGTGTGAAGCACAGGTGGCCTTAAGGTTTGTGGATGGCTACGGAGAAGTTACCCAAGACTACCCGGCCAACCCTAATGGCTCTGTTAATGGTATAACCGGTTTAACCGCCGCCAACGGTCGCGTCACCATTATGATGCCTCATCCAGAACGGGTGTACCGTAGCTGTACTAACTCATGGGTCGATGGCGCTTGGGGTGAAGATGGGCCTTGGATGCGTATGTTCCGCAACGCCCGAGTATGGGTGGGATAAAGGTCATCCAGACGAGGCCGTTTTTGTCATCCTG
>DPHD01000081.1:9426-17868 GCA_003523085.1 Oceanospirillaceae bacterium
TATTGAGAAAAAGCTATGGCACTACAATTTGAAATCATTCCGGTCACACCGTTTCAGCAAAACTGCAGTTTGGTGTGGTGTGACGAAACTCAAGAAGCCGCGTTAGTTGACCCAGGTGGTGAATTACCGCGCTTGTTAGAACGTGTAGCGGCTCATGGTTTGAACCTCACTCAAATTCTGCTCACCCACGCCCACATAGATCATGCCGGTGCAGCGGGGCAGTTGTCAGAAGACAAAGACTTACCCATTATTGGACCCCACGAAGGGGATCAGTTTTGGATAGATGGCTTGGCTGATCAAAGTCGGATGTTCCAGTTTCCAGAAGCTAAGCCATTTGTGCCCACACGTTGGTTGCATCAAGGTGACCAAGTTGCTGTAGGTCATCAAACCATGGACGTACTTCATTGCCCTGGCCATACACCCGGTCACGTCGTGTTTCACCATCAAGCCCAAGGACTGTTGTTTGTGGGAGACGTGTTGTTTCAAGGCTCAATAGGCCGTACGGATTTCCCGCAAGGTGATCACGCAACCTTAATTGATGCCATTAAAACCAAGCTCTTGGTATTGGACGACCCCGTTGAGTTTGTTCCCGGCCACGGCCCTATGTCGACCATCGGTGCAGAGCGCCGCAGCAACCCTTTTTTGCAAAACTAAAGGTGAACGGAGCTAAGGCCTTTTGTTTGGTTTTTGGCGGTTAGGGAATACTGCATGAATGACAATCTGATTGGGCTCGATTGTATAAAATATACCATAGGGGAAGCGCTTAATTAACGCGCGTCTATAGTTAGAATAACAAATAGCATTGATTTTTGGGTGCTGCTGAAAAGTGTTTATGGCATCTTGCATCGAGTCTAAGAATCGTCCGTAGCTCGATCAGTATAATAAACTTTCACTAGTTTTCGCCGATGAGCCCTTTATGGACCTGATCCTAGTCATGGAGCGCTTGAGGGTTTTCTAGCTCACTAGCGGCGCGGCTGTCCAGTTCGTTTTTTTGCCATTCTTCTAACGACCGTTGCTGTTCTGCTAGACTAATTGAATCCCACACATCTTCCACAAGAGTTAGTTTTTCATCTTGGCTTAGTTGTTCGATGCTGTGTTTGAGCTGTTCTTGCATCTGATGCTCTTTTACCGACTTAGTATCCTTTAAGACTAAACTGTTGTACCTAAAAGTCAATATGGTGTAGTTGCTCTATGCCTTGCTTTCGGTCCTCGAAGAAGCGCTTGAGGGTTTGGGTTACGGTGCCAAAGGCAATGTCATGCCAAGGTATATCGGCTTCGTCATAGAGTTCTACTGCTAGGCTTTCGGGGCCAGAACCATATTCTGCGACGGTCATGTGAGCGAGATAAAACACATGTACTTGGTTGCCTTTAGGCAAATTACAGACGCTAAATAACGGGCCTAATTCTGGGCTAGCATAGGCTTCTTCAAAGGTTTCCCTAAGGGCTGCTTGTTGGGTGGTTTCTCCGTTCTCCATAAAGCCTGCAGGCAGGGTCCAATACCCAAGCCGTGGTTCAATGGCTCGTTTACATAAGAGTACCTTGTCTTCAAAAACTGGAATTGTGCCTGCGATAATACGAGGGTTTTCATAAAAAATGAACTCGCATTTGTCACAGACATAGCGGTGGCGGTTATCACCTTGAGGAATAACTAAGCTCACGGTCGCACTACAATGGCCACAAAATTTCATGATATTTGTTGGATGCCTCACTTAAATGATTAGTTTATTGTAAGATAAACTCACGTCACTATAAACAAGGAGTTGTAGATCCAACCTAATGCATGATTTTATTGCCCAAAAATTTGTTCAATACCAACCTAGAAGCGTCAATGCTGAGTTGCAGACACCAGCGGCCGTGTTAGTGGCAATCACTGACGATATGGCTAATCCCGAAGTGATATTAACGCGGCGGGCAGAACACCTGCCAACCCATAAGGGCCAGATTGCCTTCCCTGGCGGTAAAGCGGAACCAGAAGATGTAGATCTAGTGGCTACAGCACTGAGGGAAGCCTTTGAAGAAGTTGCGCTTAAGCCAGAGCTGGTGAAAGTTGTGGGGTCAATGGGGCAAGTGTTATCAAGGCAAGGGTTTGTGGTGACGCCTATTGTTGGGGTAGTGCCAGCTTCAGTCGTCAGCCAACTAAAGCCCAATTTAGGCGAACTGGATAGAATATTTACCGTGCCCATACATTTTTTAACCGATAGTAAGCCAGTCATGGACCTGCTACCACTCGCTGCTGGGGTTAAGCAGGTGCCAAGTTTTTATTATGACGAGTATCGAATCTGGGGTATGACAGCGTTTATTTTGGCTGAGCTAGTCAACTTGGCGTTTGACGGGCGTATTGATCTATATAAAGACAGTGGCCCGGTTTGAATCGACCGTTCGGGAGGCTAAGATATTGAAATGAAAACGATTTACAGCGAAGAGCATAAACTACGAGACTCCAAAACCGAGCTTTCTGGCGGTCAGTTGGTGCCCCCGTTCGAATGTCCTGTACGGGCTGAATATGTGGTCGACGAACTCAAGCGCCGACAAGTAGGGGGTATTATCCTGCCACAGCGGTTTGATAAATCGCGTCTATTGCGGGTTCATGATGCAAATTATTTACAGTTTTTGGAAACCTGCTGGATTGATTGGCAGGCCGCTGGGTATAAAGGTGAAGCCATCGCCACGTGTGCGCCATCACGACGTATGACACGGGACGTACCGCCTAGAGAAATAGATGGGCGCATTGGCTACTATTGCCTTGCTGCAGAAACCTCAATCAACGGAGGCACCTGGGAGGCTGCATACTTGGCCGCCGATGTGGCTTTAACCGGAGCCGATTTAATCAGCGCTGGCAATAAGTCCGCCTTTTCGCTGTGTCGCCCACCGGGACACCATGCAGCAGTCGACATGTTTGGCGGCTACTGTTTTATTAATAACGCAGCCGTTGCGGCGCAGGCAATGCTAGATGATGGCGCCACCAGAGTGGCTATTTTGGATGTGGACTTTCATCATGGCAATGGTACTCAGTCCATTTTTTATGATCGCAGCGACGTCTTGTTTTGTTCGCTTCACGGCGACCCTATGGACGCGTTTCCCTACTATTTGGGTGGCGACGATGAATTAGGCCAAGGTCAGGGCCATGGTTATAATCGTAATTATTCACTGCCGCCTGGCACCACCTATAATGTGTGGTCGAGTGCGTTAGATGATGCCCTTAAAAATATTACTGAGTTTGGCGCAGATGCACTCATTGTGTCTCTGGGTGTTGATACGTTTGAGCATGACCCCATCTCCTTTTTTAAGCTGAAAAGTGATGACTTTACTCATTATGGTGCTAAAATTGCGGCGCTAAAAATACCCACTCTTTTTGTTATGGAAGGCGGTTACGCGGTGGAAGAAATTGGAGTTAACGTAGTCAACGTGCTGGAGGGTTTTGATGATGCATGAACGTCCCGTAGCATCACCATGTGTTAACGTATGTTACTTAGATGATCAGGATATTTGCCAAGGCTGTTACCGCTCTGGTGAAGAGATAACCGCGTGGATGCGGTTAGACAACGATGGCCGTAAGCAAGTGCTAGCCAAAGTGCGCGAACGCGAATTGGCTAGCCCCTTTGTGACTATCGTTAAGACTTAGTGCACTTCATCTTTGGGAACTTCGAGTTTCTGCAAGCGTACGGTTTTTATGAAGTTATCGCGGATTTGTACGGTTTCCAAATGGTACTCACCTAAGCGTAAACACACATTAAACTGTGGAATTTCTTCCAAACGTTCAGTAATCAAACCGTTCAAGGTCTTGGGTCCGTCAATCGGCAAAGTCCATTTGAGGGCTTTATTGATGTCCCGTACAGTGGTGGTGCCATCGATAAAGAAGGAGCCATCTTCTTGCGGGTGGATGTCTTCGTTTTCATGGTCCTGTTCTTCGGCCATGTCACCTACGATTTCTTCTAATATGTCTTCTAGGGTGGTTAAACCTTGGATGTCGCCGTATTCATCGACTACCAAACCTACCCACTGTTTGCGCTTCTGAAAGTTGAGTAGTTGGGTGTTAAGTGGCGTGCTTTCCGGCACAAAGTATGGCTCCCTAGCTAAGGCTAAAAACTCCTCTTTGCTGGGATTATTAGCATGTAACAGCGGTAATATTTGGCGTACATGCACAATGCCCACCACATTGTTGAGTTCTTCTTCGTACAAAGGTAGGCGTGTATGGGGGCTTTGGCTGATGGTCCTGAGTATGGTGGCGATGTCGTCTTCGATATCGATGCCGACAATCTCGTTGCGCGGAATCATGATGTCTTCCACTGTCACCGTGTCTAAGTCCAAAATACTTAATAACATGGATTGGTTGCGTCGAGGAATGAGCGCGCCCGCTTCATGCACAATAGTGCGCAGTTCTTCGGCACTTAAGTGGTCGTTAGCCTTGGCGGCGGCATTAAAGCCTAATAGGCGTAACAAGCCATTACAGATGGTGTTAACTATCCATACAAAAGGGTATAGCAGTTTGAGCAGCGGTGACAAAATCAGGGAAGCAGGAAACGCTACTTGTTCTGGTTTAATGGCCGCCACAGTTTTGGGTGTGACTTCGGCAAAGATTAAGATCACCAAGGTCAACATGGCAGTCGCCACAGCTACGCCTGCGTCGCCCATTAGCCGCAACGCAATCATGGTGGCAATGGCAGAGGCTAGAATGTTAACAAAATTGTTACCAATCAGAATTACGCCAATCAGACGATCAGGTCTGTCGAGCAATTTACTGGCACGCATCGCGCCGCGATGTTTTTGTTTAACCAGGTGGCGCAGGCGATAGCGGTTAAGAGACATCATGCCAGTTTCGGAGCTGGAGAAGAATGCCGACAATAAAATCAGGAAGGCTAAGCTAGCAAATAAATAGCTTATGGGAATTTCGCTCAAGGCGGTTGTAACCTCGTATCAGTTATGGCTCTCAATTCTTATGCTTGAGAGCCTCACTGTCAAGTGATCAAACCTTATAAAACGAATTCCATCACCAGCTTAGTGCCAAAAAACGCCAAGGCTAGGTTAGCAAAGCCCCATAAAGTCCAACGGATAGCCGTGCGGCCACGCCAACCTAAACGGTAATGGCCCCATAACAGAATGCTAAATATAACCCAAGCGACAAGGCTCAAAATGGTTTTGTGGGCGAGCTGTTGCGCAAATAGGTCGTCTACATACACAAAACCTGTCACCAGCGCTAAGGTGAGGAATATTTGACCTGCAGCGAGCACTTCAAACAACAAACTTTCCATAGTCTGTAAGGGCGGCAAGGTGGTGATGAAACGGGATTTTTGGTGATGTTTAAGGTGACGGTTTTGGTATATGAGTAATACCGCTTGGCAGGCCGCCACGGCAAATAAGGCATATCCCAATATAGAAGCAATAATGTGCACTAAGATGCCGTGGCTGTATTGGCGGCCTATGATGCTCGGTACGCTAACGGTATCGACTGCAATCGCTAGGGCCGCAATGGGCGCTGCAAAAATAAGTAAGTTGGCCACCGGTTTGCGTAAACTGCTGATTAAAATAACCCCAATCACGGCCCATGCGGTCAGCGATAGGGCGGCGCCTAGATCTAATAACAGCCCAGCTTGCGTGAATAAATGGAAATACAGGTTGGCACCATGCAATCCCCAGCCCAGCATGCTGAGTAAGTAACCGCGTTTGGAGACTTGGCTTGCGCTGGCTTTGTTCTGGCTCCAGGCACTGAACAAATACAACAAGAGGGCACCAATGCCAGTGAATAATGAAATCATTGCAATGTGTTCTATAAAGTAATTACAGCCATCATAGTCAAGCTGACTGCTAATGCCTATAGCTGGCTCCAAAAAAAGGCCATATCAAGCCTAAATGGGTTTGGTTGATGTGATGTTGATTGGTGCTGCATCGGTTATACTAGTGGCCTATTATTTGTGCCGCATAGAGATTCCCATGTTTGATAACTTAACCGACCGCTTAGGCAAAACGCTACAACACATTCGTGGCCAAGCACGCCTCACTGAAGACAATATTAAAGGCACACTCCGCGAAGTGCGTATGGCTTTATTAGAAGCTGATGTTGCCTTGCCGGTGGTTAAAGCTTTTATAGAGCAAGTTAAAGTACGTGCGGTAGGTACTGAAGTTAGCAAAAGCCTAAGCCCAGGCCAAGTGTTTGTAAAGATCGTCCAGCAAGAGCTGGAAGTGATTATGGGCAATTCTAACGAAGACCTTAATCTCGCTGTACAGCCCCCTGCTGTTATTTTGATGGCGGGATTACAAGGTGCAGGTAAAACCACTTCGGCAGCCAAGTTAGCTAAGTTTTTAATCGAAAAGAAGAAAAAATCGGTCATGCTGGTCAGTGTCGACATCTATCGACCTGCAGCAATCAAGCAGTTACAAACACTTTCTGAAGAAGTGGGCGCTCACTTTTTCCCTAGTACGGTAATGGAAAAGCCCGTAGCTATTGCAGAAAAAGCCATTAATCATGCACGCCAGCAGCACCACGATGTGGTGATTGTGGATACCGCAGGCCGCCTGCATGTCGATACGGACATGATGGACGAAGTTAAAGCCTTGCACGCCATGGTACAGCCGGTGGAGACCTTGTTTGTCGTTGATGCCATGACCGGTCAAGATGCGGCTAATACGGCTAAAGCCTTTAACGAAGCCTTACCGCTCACCGGCGTAGTGCTCAGTAAAACAGACGGTGATGCCCGTGGTGGTGCCGCTCTTTCCGTACGTCACATTACCGGCAAGCCCATTAAGTTTTTGGGTGTTGGCGAAAAGGTAGATGCATTAGAACCTTTCCATCCAGAGCGTGTTGCTTCGCGTATATTGGGCATGGGCGACATGCTTTCTTTGATCGAAGAAGTTGAACAAAAAGTCGATAAGGCCAAGGCAGAGAAACTCGCCAAAAAAATCAAGAAGGGCAAAGGCTTCGACCTAGAAGACTTCCGTGATCAACTGCAGCAAATGAAAAACATGGGTGGCATGGCCGGTTTACTCGACAAAATGCCAGGCATGGGTGGTATGGCCCAAGCGGCACAAAGTGCTGGCGCAGAGAAGAATTTTAGTCAAATGGAGTGCATTATCAACTCCATGACCGCTAAAGAGCGGGCCGTGCCCGATACCCTTAATGGCTCACGTAAGCGCCGTATTGCGGCGGGTTCGGGTACTCAAATCCAAGACATTAACCGTTTAATTAAGCAGCACAAGCAAATGTCTAAGATGATGAAAAAGATGTCTGGCAAGGGCGGCATGCAGAAAATGATGCGCGGCATGCAGGGCCAAATGCCTCCGGGTATGGGGGGCGGTATGGGCGGTGGCATGCCTCCAGGAATGCCAGGTGGTATGCCAGGATTAGGCGGCGGTTTTCCGTTTGGCAAGAAATAACTCTACCGACTAAATCATTCAAATTATTTGAAAATAAAGGCTTTTATTTCCTAAAAGGTTAGGGTAATATACGCGCTCTCTGCGGAGAGGTGGGTGAGTGGCTGAAACCAGTTCCCTGCTAAGGAACCGTACCTAATACTGGTACCGAGGGTTCGAATCCCTCCCTCTCCGCCATTTTTTATGCGCCCGTAGCTCAGCTGGATAGAGTACTCGGCTACGAACCGAGCGGTCAGAGGTTCGAATCCTCTCGGGCGCGCCATTTCTTTCTTAGAAATTGCATGCAAATCAACGGCTTATGTCGTTAATCCCTCAGCAATCGTTATCACAATGATTATCACATCTAGACGTCTTGTCGATTGGAGTATACTCTAATGGTCAAAATTGATTTAGGTCTGTATTCAATCGTTATGAAATACGCTCATCGCCCATCATCGGGCAAGACAATTTACTATCGTAGACGCATACCCAAGGGTTTAGAGTCTTATTACGATGGCAAAACCTTCTTTGTTAAATCTACAGGCACGACTGACGCCAAGTTAGCTGCTGCGATTCTAATAAGAATTAATACTCAAGCAGAAAGAGACTGGGATCGTTTGCGTCAGGGATTACCTATGTCTGTTTCAGAAGAAATGAATGCTTCAGTGGGACAGGTTTTAGCACCATTTGGACTCAATTCACTAGGGCGTGGCTCAGAAATTGGGAAGGAGCTATTCATAGAGAGTATCTTTGACCAGTTACCCAATACACTCAAGCACGAAGTAGTCGATAATGGGCTTGGAGGTGATCAACTTCACCAGGCAGTTGAATCTGTATTGCCTGCAAGCCTCAAGATTGCATATGGTCGGGTGAGTGGCCGAATCAACCTATTGGCCTCTGACTATTGTGAAGAGTACATAGAAGAGCGTGGCAGATCTGACGATGCAAAATTCTGCCAAGGCATTCGTCTGTCATTTCAGGTGTTGATTAATATATTAGGTGACCAGCGTCCTTGTGAATACTATAAAGCAGATGCACGTGGTTAGATTGCACCCAAAACTGACCCAGAATTTTCACTGAATTTTGACCCGCCTGTCG
>DPHD01000095.1:0-2453 GCA_003523085.1 Oceanospirillaceae bacterium
TGAAAAAAGCTGAACTTTTATGTCATAAAACGTCTAAACTAAACAACACAATTACACGTTGTTTCACAAGGATCGTTAATGTCGTTAGAAGTCATCATACTCGCCGCAGGTAAGGGCACGCGCATGCGCTCAGATATGCCCAAGGTGCTACACCCCTTGGCGGGCAAACCCATGTTAGTGCATGCCGTTGAGCAAGCTCAAAAATTGGTGCCTACGCAGACCCACATTATTGTGGGCCACGGAGCACAGCAGGTTGAGGCACAGGTAACACCCCTAGGCGCACAGTGCGTTACGCAGGAGCAACAGCTAGGCACGGGTCATGCCGTGGCCCAAGCCATGCCGATGGTGGATAACGACGCCACAGTCTTGGTGCTCTACGGTGACGTGCCATTAGTGCCGGCAGAATTGATGCAACAGCTAGTTGATCAAACCGCGCAAGGTGGTTTAGCCATTCTAACGGTGACATTGGATGACGCCACCGGTTACGGTCGTATTGTACGCAATGAAAAAGGCACTATTGAGGCCATTGTAGAACATAAAGACGCCACCGCCGAACAACGGCAAATCAAAGAAATTAATACCGGTATATTGGCCGCCAAGGCGAGCCTGTTAAATAGCTGGCTACCCCGTATCGAAAGCAATAACGCCCAAGGCGAAATATACCTCACCGACATCGTTGCCATGGCCGTCTCAGACGGTGTGCCCATTAGCCATCTGCAGCCACGATTTGCCCAACAAACTCAAGGCGTAAACGACCGAGTTCAGCTCGCTGAGCTAGAACGCTGGTATCAGTTACAGCAGGCCAATCAACTGTTACGTGATGGCGTACAGCTGGCTGACCCAAGCCGCTTTGACCTACGCGGTAAACTAACCACTGGTAAAGACATTTTTATCGACATCAATGCCATCATAGAAGGCCAAGTAGAGCTAGAAGACGGCGTGCATATTGGTCCCAACTGTCACATTAAAGATGCGCACATTGGCGCTGGCACCAAGGTATTGGCTAATAGCGTGGTCGATCAGGCTCGGGTTGCTAAACAATGCAACATTGGTCCATTTGCCCGTCTACGCCCCGGCACTGTTTTAGAAGACGGCGCCAAAGTGGGCAATTTTGTGGAAACTAAAAAAACCACCTTGGGCAAGGGCTCTAAAGCTAATCACTTCACTTACCTAGGCGACACGGTGGTGGGTGAACAGGTTAATATTGGCGCTGGCACCATTACCTGTAACTACGATGGTGTGAATAAATTCCAAACCATCATCGAAGACAGCGCATTTATTGGTTCCAACAGTTCCATCGTCGCACCGGTTACTATAGGTGCAGGTGCTACGGTAGGCGCAGGGTCTACCATTACCAAAGACGTTGCAGCCAACCATTTGGCCATCGCCCGTGGTAAACAACGCAACTTAGCCACCTGGGCTAAACCCGTAAAAAGCTAAACAAGGAAGACACCTATGTGCGGAATAGTGGGCGCTATTGCTCAGCGTAATATTAGTGGGATCTTGGTAGAAGGCTTAAAACGCCTTGAATACCGAGGTTATGATTCGTCCGGCGTGGCCATTTTAAGCGACCAAGGATTACATCGCACACGCCGAGTGGGCAAGGTAGCGAGTTTAGACGCAGCGCTAGGTGCCGAGCCCTTGCAAGGCGGCTTAGGCATTGCCCATACCCGCTGGGCCACCCATGGCATTCCTAACGAAACCAACGCCCACCCCCATTGGTCCCATAGCAGTTTAGCCGTAGTACACAATGGCATCATCGACAACTTTGAATCCATCAAGGTTGATTTAGTTGCCACCGGTTACGGCTTTGAAAGTGACACCGACACCGAAGTCATTGCCCATTTGATTCACCGTAACCGTCAACAGGGCATGACGTTAACCGAAGCCGTGCGTAATGCGGCCAGCCGTTGTGAAGGAGCTTATGCCCTAGGGGTAGTGGATGAGACGCAACCTGATTTATTACTCGCCGCCCGTAAGGGCAGCCCCTTGGTGATTGGTTTAGGCAGTGACGAAAACTACATTGCCTCCGACCAACTTGCACTGTTACAAGTGACCGATCGGTTTATGTTTTTGGAAGACGGTGATATTGCCGAAATAAGCCGCACACAGGTTACCGTCACCGACGCCAAGGGCAACTCCGTAGAGCGCCCAAGTCATCGTTACGAACATAACGAAGAAAGCACCGACAAAGGTGCTTACAAGCACTACATGCTCAAAGAAATTAATGAGCAACCCAAAGTGGTGGCTAACCTCATTTCGCAACAAGTGGTTGCAGGCCAACTGCAAAACATCCTTAGTGATAGTGACATGGAGGCCTTATCAAAGGCTAACAACGTACAGATCATCGCTTGTGGCACGAGTTACCTAGCAGGCATGGTGGCAAAATATTGGATTGAAAGCTTGGCTGGTATTGCTTGTCAGATTGAAGTGGCCAGCGAATACCGTTACCG
>DPHD01000095.1:2829-21078 GCA_003523085.1 Oceanospirillaceae bacterium
ATCACTTTGTTACACGTGACGCTGTTATTGGCCAAACAACGTAACGCCATCGATACCCAGCCCATTATCGACGCCCTGCAAACCCTGCCAGGAATTTTACAGCAGTGTTTACAAATGGAGAGCAAAATTGAAGCCGTGGCTCAGCGTTTTGCCGATAAACAACACACTTTGTTTCTGGGGCGTGGCAGCATGTATCCCATCGCCTCAGAAGGCGCTCTAAAGCTCAAAGAAATTTCCTATATCCATGCCGAGGCCTATCCTGCCGGAGAGCTCAAGCATGGCCCTTTGGCGCTGGTCGATGCAGACATGCCGGTTGTGGTGGTAGCGCCTAAAGACGACATGCTCGATAAACTCAAGGCCAACATGCAGGAAGTGCGCGCCCGTGGTGGTGAGCTGTTCGTATTTGCTGACGCTCATGCCAAAATGGCAGCCGACGAAGCTACCCATGTGATTGTGATGCCAGAAGTACACGAGCTATTAGCACCGGTGGTTTATGCCATTCCCATGCAGCTACTGTCCTACCACGTGGCTATTATCAAAGGTACTGATGTGGACCAACCGAGGAACTTGGCTAAGTCCGTGACCGTGGAATAGAAGACTTAGTTCAATGAAGTATACATAGGCATAACATTGTTTTACATTTTCCAAACGCATTACTAATTGTTGGAATATTAAACAGCGTGCTAGACTAGGGCCAAGCAATACATAGGTGCAGGTGTGATATGAGTAATGATTTTAAAGTACTAATAGTCGATGACGACCACGAAAACCAAGCGGTGATTAGTGAGCTATTGGACTTTAGCGACATCGATTTTGATTTGGCCGACGACGGACAACAAGCGTTAGATCGCATCACCGCTAAAGATTATAACATTGTGCTAATGGACATTATGATGCCGGTAATGGATGGCTTAGAAGCCACCTCACGGATTCGTGCACTGGACGAACCCAAGGCCAGTACGCCGGTAGTGGCCGTGTCTGCGCGGCGTGACTTAAAAGCTAAAGCACAGTGGAAAGCGCAAGGTTTAGATGACTTTTTGACTAAGCCATTTACCGAAGAAGGCCTATTAAGTGTATTAGCACGTTACCGTTAACCACTCAGTTAAAGCTTGGGATATTAGCCGTGGATAAGGAAAGTCATTTAAATTATTTTTTGCTACCGGCGACCCTGCTAAGAAACGTTGCATTCTTAGTAAGCGTGGTGCTGGTGGTCATGCTGGCTACTTCCTTTGCCGTCAGTAAGCAGCGCACCGACTTCAACACCAGTGCCGCTCAGGCCATCGGCCAAGTTCACGAAAACCTGCTGATTAACGATGCTGCCTTGGCGGGTTTTGCGAGTTTGCTTAATACCATTGGCCCCAATCATCTGCAACAAACCCGTGATTTTACCAAACGTATGCGCGACGCCTACCCCCACATATATATGTTTGAGGCCTTGGTGAGCGTTGACCCAAAGAACAAGGCTGCCCATGAGGCAAGCATGCATGCCGCGGGTTACCCCGATTATAAACTCACCCGTTATGTGTCCAAAAAACCCCCAACGACTAAGTTGTTCAATACCATTGTCGATGTGCCCATGCATTACCCGATTTTTTTTATAGACCCTTATTTGGATTCGGTAAAAGGTTTGATGGGCTTTGACATGTTATCGGCCCGTAAAATGCGCGAACCATTACTCGCATCGCTTGCAAGTGGAGAACCCACAGCATCAGAGCCCTACAAACTGCGGGAGGGTGGCCGCGGTTATGTGCTGATTAAGGCCATCGACACCATCGCCGAATCGGGCGTAGCCTATCAAGCAGGTGGTTTAGCTGCCTTGCTGATGATAAAAACCGATACTATGCTGGCTTTAGCTGCAGATGTGGTGCCGTCCGCGAGTGTGCGGCTTATGTATGGCGACAAACGCAAGCTTGCCGCCGAAGAAATATTCCCTCAATCCCGTGCCATACCGGTAATTAATATTGAAACCTTCAGCGTAGAGCGAGACTTAGATGACCTAGGTCAGCCGTTTACCTTGTCGTTGCAGCAACAGGCCGGCTTGTATGCTTACCACATACAAATCATCGGTTTGGTGATCATTCTCATGTGTTTCGGTTACGGCCTTTACTACCGTAGCTTGTTGGCAAAGTATCGCCTGCAGTTGCAGCGTGACGCTGCCGTCGTTGAGCTAGGCAAGCAACATGCGCAGTTAGAAGTGATGGTGGACAAACGCACCCACGAACTACGACGCAAAAGTGATGAAAATAAACGCCTATCGCAGCAACTTATTCGTGTTCAAGAAGACCAGTATCATCACATCGCCAGGGAGCTGCACGACGAATTTGGTCAAACGTTAACGGCCATCAAAATCAATGCCCACATACTCGAGAACACCGAAACGGTAGCCGGCGTTAGCACTTACGCGCAAGAGATTACGGCCCAAGCTGATGCGCTATATGAGACCATGCGTGACATGATTCAACGGCTGAGGCCGGAAGCTTTGGATATGTTTGGCTTAAAAATCGCTATCGAGCAATGTCTTTTGGCATTTCGCTTAGATGAACAGGGTATAGAGCTGCAGGTGGAGATTGATGATGCGGTCAATGACATGGCGGAAATATATACCATAGCCAGCTATCGTATCGTGCAGGAACTGGTGAATAACGCCGTTAAATATTCCCAACAAACCCAACTTAAAGTTGAGCTAGTGGTGAACGATGATGGTCTCAATATTTGCGTTGTAGATGACGGTATTGGCTTTGACCCCTTACAGAGCAAAGTCGGCTTTGGTTTATCGAGTGTCGACGAGCGAGCGCGGTCGTTAGGCGGTTATGTCGATATAAAAACGGACATCAACAAGGGCGTCAATGTATGTATTCAAATCCCGCTACAGGAAATAAAAGGCAAGCCTGTAAATTAAATTGAACAATATTCGCTATTCTTGGGTATTTTCTTCCCACCATGTTTGATATATTGAGCTAATGCCCATTGTGGCTCAATTCAGTATATGGAGAAATTGCAGTGGACCTAGGAGTAAGGTTGAAGACAATTCGCAAGCGCCAAGGCTTGTCGCAACGTGAATTAGCCAAGCGTGCCGGTGTCACCAACAGCACCATTTCCATGATCGAAAAAAATACCGTAAGCCCCTCGTTTAGCTCCTTGCTGAAGGTGCTTAAGGGCTTCCCTATGGGTGTTGAAGAGTTTTTTACCACCGACCTGGTGATGAGTAACCAAGTGGTATTTCGCGCCCATGAACAGGCTGATATGAGCGCTCAGGGTGTGGCTATTAAGCTGATTGGCCATAGTGTAGCCGAGCGCAATGTGTCTATGCTCAGTGAAACCTATCCCCCTGGCTCAGATACCGGTGAGGAGATGATCAAATACGAAGGCGAAGAAGCGGGCATTGTAGTGGAAGGAGAGATTGAGCTTACCGTCGACCATCAGACCTACCAGTTAGCCACCGGCGACGGCTATTTTTTCCGTACCCATTTACCCCACCGGTTTCGCAACCTCGGCGCAATTACCGCTAAGGTGGTGAGCGCCAATACCGGTGCCACAGCCCATTGATTGGTGGCTAAAGTAAATCACGTAAGCGATACCAAGCCATGGCTAATACTAATGCTGGCATTCTTAATACGGAGCCGCCTGGGAAGGGCAAATGGCGAATGCCACTAAATACATCAAACCGCTCAGCTTGCCCGGCCACCGCTTCTGCCATGAGTTGACCTGCTAGGCCTGTAGCAACGATGCCGTGGCCAGAAAAACCTTGGGCAAAATACAGGTCGTTACCCACTTGACCAAAGTGGGGTCCTCGATTCATGGTGATCGCCACATTGCCACCCCAAGCATAATCCATTTTCACGTCAGCTAGTTGTGGGAATACACTGAGCATGCGTTGATGCATAGTGTGTCTCAGGTTGGTCGGCGCTATGGTCGAGTAACTTACACGGCCGCCAAACAACATGCGATAGTCGGCCGACAAACGAAAATAATCGAGCACAAAATTTATGTCGGCCACCGCCATGTCGTTGTTGATCAAGGCTTCGGCGCGGGCTTTTCCTAAGGGTGCTGAGGCGCCAATATAAGTGCCTACAGGCATGATCTTATTGCTAATTTCAGGCACTAGCTTGCCCATATAGGCGTTGCCGCAAAATAACACTTGCTGGGCGGTGACTTGGCCATTTGCGGTGATACAAACATTGGCCTTAGACCTTCGCGTGACCTTGGTTACGGCAGAAGAAGTGTAAATGGTTACTCCTGCTGCAAGCGCAGCGCGAGCCAGCCCTAGGGTGTAATTAAGCGGATGAATATGTCCTGAGTTAGTGTCATATAGGCCGCCTATATAGCGTTCACTGCTCATGTGTTGTTGGACTTGGCCTTGATCCCATAGGCTAAGGCTTGGGTAGCCATAGTCTTGTTCTAACGAGGCCTGCCACTCTTCGAGTTCAATGAGGTGGCGAGGTTTGATGGCGGCATGTAAATGGCCTTGTTTTAAGTCACAATCAATTTGGTGTTGTTGCACGCGAGCCCGCAATAAATCGATGCCTTCGATGGACATGTCCCACATGGTTTTGGCGGCCGCTTTGCCCGCCGACTTTTCGATCACGGGCATGTCACAACCAAAACCAAAAATCATTTGCCCACCGCTGCGTCCCGAGGCGCCCCAGCCCACCAAGTTTGCCTCTAATACCGTGACTTTAAAACCACGTTCGGCGAGATTAAGTGCAGCAGTAAGGCCGGTGATGCCTGCGCCAACAACACACACATCGGCTCGCTCTGCACCCTGTAAGCTAGGGTACTGAACAGTATCGTTGGCACTGGCCGCATAATAAGAATCGGTGTGGGCTTGGGTCATGGTGGTGGTCCTTGGTGTACGGGCCGCTATTAAAGCGTGCGTTGGTACCAGTCTATTTCTAAGCGGCTTACCTGGCTATTAAAATCCATATATTCTTGTGTTTGTACGGCACTGTATACCTTTATAAAATCGGCCCCAAAATAATCGTTGGCAAAGTCACTTTGAGCGAATTTAGCATAGGCATCCACCCAGTTAAGCGGCAAACTAGGGGCTTGTTGTAGGCTGCCATTGCCCGTTGTTTGATCACTTAGCGGTAAGTCATGGGTAAGGCCGTGTAAGGTGCCAGCCAATAGCGCCGTCATGGCTAGGTAGGGGTTAGCATCGGCGCCGGCGACGCGGTGTTCAATACGTCTCGCGTTGGCGGGCCCGTTAGGTATACGTAGCGCCACAGTGCGGTTGTCGATACCCCAGGTAGGCGCCATGGCGACAAAAAAGTCGGGCTGAAAACGCCGGTAAGAATTTACCTTAGGGCAAAGCAGCGCCATGGTGTCGCCCATGGTGTTTTGTAGGCCCGCCAAGGCTTGAGTTAATAAGGTGTTGGGCTGCGGCTGTTGGCTGGCAAACACATTTTGCCCCTGCGCGTCTAATAAACTCATGTGGATGTGCATGCCACTACCGGCTTGTTCGGCGTAAGGCTTGGCCATAAAGGTGGCGCTAAAACCGTGCTGGCGGCTCACGCTTTTGATGATGCGTTTTAACAACAGAGCTTGATCACAAGCCAGCACTGGGTCGGCCACGTGCTGTAGATTGACCTCAAATTGGCCTGGGGCATATTCGGCCACGGCAGTGGATGCGGGGATGTTTTGTAGCTGAGCTGCACTAATAATGTCGTCTAATAGGGCGCTGTAGTCATCTAGGTTATCCACGGCATAGACTTGTGTATCGGCTTCGCGCAGTCCCGTGAGTGGCGAAATAGGTGGCTGCAACTGACCCGAATCCAGACGCTCAGTATCGGTGAGGTAAAATTCTAATTCCACCGCTACCATAGGGGTATACCCTAAAGCTGTAAATTGGTCGCAAGTGCGATCCAATATATGGCGTGGGTTGGCAAAATAAGGCGTGCCAGGCTCTTGTTCCATGGTCAATAGGCATTGCGCCATGGGTTTGTTTTGCCAAGGAACCATGGCCAGGCTGTTAGCGATGGGTCGGCAAGGCTGATCACAGTCACCGGTGTCAAAACCAATGCCGGTGCTTTCCACCGTGTTGCCATTGATGTCTAAGGCAAACACTGAGCCGGGCAGGAAGATGCCGTTTTTATAGACCTTGATGAGCTCTTGAGCGGGCACGCGTTTGCCGCGTAATACGCCGTGTTGATCGGGCAACAATAGGTCCACGCTCACCAAGTCTGGGTGAGCGGCTAAAAATGCATGGGCTTCGCTACTAAGGGCTATGGTATGGGGCATGGTGCTGAGTCTCTCAAGGGTATCTAATGGCGATGGTAGCAGAAGGCTAGCCTGAGACAAAGGCGGGTGTTCAATATGTTTAGATTTATTTGACATATTTTCGCTGTTTATAGCTATAGTAAAAGCCATTTTTTGAATAAATAATATTATATAAACGTTATAAAACAAACGGTTATGTGCCATATTGAAGAAAAGATACGACACAGTTAGGGTGTTCAGAATAATTGCACATTTTTGTTGAATCCTAATTGAAGTTTGTGTTATCTTCGCGCTAGATTGAAGAAACAACAAAAAGTGCTACGGTATGTCAAAACCTCTTATTGGCCTAGTCTGTGAAGTTAATCAGGACGGCCTACATCCCTACCACCGTGTGAGCGACAAGTACGCTCGCGCGGTGATTGATGCAATGGGCGCCGTACCGGTGTTGATTCCATCTATGGTGGATGCCAGTGGTGCCTTGAGCTTGGATAGCGAAGCGCTATTGCCGCACTTACATGGGGTGTTGTTACCGGGGGGCTACAGTAATGTGGAACCGCATCACTATGGAGCACAAAGTCGTGAAGGTACGCAGCATGATGCCGCTCGAGACAGCTTGGCGCTAGCACTAATTCCTGCCGCCATACGTCAAGGCGTACCTTTGTTGGCCATTTGCCGTGGTTTTCAAGAAATGAATGTGGCCTATGGTGGGTCTTTATTGCAGCATGTGCATGAGCACAGCCAATTTAATGACCATCGAGAAAATAAAGCCGAGTCTTTAGCCGTGCAATA
Source organism: Oceanospirillaceae bacterium (assembly GCA_003523085.1). Taxonomy (GTDB): domain Bacteria; phylum Pseudomonadota; class Gammaproteobacteria; order Pseudomonadales; family Balneatricaceae; genus Njordibacter. Next base: position 9,835 of record DPHD01000095.1, read on the forward strand.
TAGCCATAGCCATGATATTGCCCTAACCCCTGATGGAGTATTACATCAGTTGTTTGGCCAACTACAGGCACCAGTCAATTCATTGCATGGCCAAGGCATTGATCGCTTAGGCGCGGATTTACAGGTTGAAGCGATGGCCCCAGACGGATTGGTTGAAGCCTTTACCGACCCGCAAGCGCCCGCCTTTAATCTGGCCGTGCAATGGCACCCAGAATACCAGGTGTGTGATGATGTATTTTATCAATGTATTTTTTCTGGTTTTGCCAGCGCCTGTAACAAGCGCCTACAAGAGCAGACCCATTAGGTGACCTATGACGAGTTTTAACAGCCTCCAAAACTGGCTGCATGAGCACAAGATTACCGAAGTTGAGTGCATTATTAGCGACTTAACGGGCATGGCGCGGGGCAAAATAATGCCCGCCTCAAAGTTTTGTGAAGATGCCGGCATTCGATTGCCCGAGGGGGTGTTGGTGCTCACGGTGACCGGTGACTATCTAGACGATTACAGCATGATAGACGCCGCCGAAATCGACATCTTTTTAAAGCCAGATGCCGACGCCGCTCACCTTTTACCGTGGGCGAGCGAACCCACCGCGCAAATTATTCACGATTGTTACGACCAGCATGGCGAACTGGTGGATTTGGCACCACGTACGGTATTAAGAAAAGTCTTAAAACTCTATGCAGATATGGGCTTAACCCCTATTGTAGCGCCCGAAGTAGAGTTCTTTTTAACGCAAACAAACATCAACCCCGATTCCCCCTTAGAAGCGCCAATTGGCCGCAAAGGGCGCGCTGAAACGGGTCGCCAGTCTTATAGCATTGACGCCGTGAATGAATTTGATCCGTTATTTGAAGATGTATACGACTATTGCGAGGCGCAAAACCTAGACGTTGAAACCTTGATTCACGAAGAAGGTTTAGGGCAGATGGAAATTAACTTCCGCCATGGTGAAGCCCTGTCGTTAGCCGATCAAGTCTTCCTCTTTAAACGCACCTTACGAGAAGCGGCCTTTAAACACGACTTGTCAGCCACGTTTATGGCTAAACCCCTACAAAACCAACCTGGCAGTTCCATGCATATTCACCAAAGCATGCTGGATGCCCAGGGCAAGAATATTTTTGTGGCCGAAGATGGCGGCATTAGTGATTCACTTAGGCACTACATTGGTGGCTTACAAAAATACACCAAAGCCGTGACTGCTTTGTTTGCGCCCAACGTTAATTCCTATCGGCGCTTTCTCAAAGACGAGTCGGCGCCAGTGAATATGCACTGGGGCTTTGATAACCGTACCGTGGGTTTGCGGGTGCCGGAAACGTCGGGACCCAATATTCGGGTAGAAAACCGCGTCGGTGGTGCCGATGCTAACCCCTACCTGGCCATGGCGGCCACTCTTGCGTGTGGCTATTTAGGCATGCAGGAACAGCTGGAGCCCAGTGCGCCGGTGGAAGGTAGTGCTTACGACAAAGGCACCCGCGAATTGCCGCGCAGCTTAACCGAAGCCTTGATTCAATTGGACCGTTGCGAGCCCCTTAGGGAAATCTTTGGCGACCGCTTCGTGAGGGCCTATTTGGCCGTTAAAGACAAAGAAAACGATAATTTTATGCAGGTCATCAGTTCTTGGGAACGTGAATACCTATTATTAAGTGTCTAACAGGAGACATCACATGAACGCACCAATTCATAACACCGAAAGCAACACAGAACACGACACTAAGGCCCTACAAGAGCTAGATAAACAAAACTATATGCACCCGTTTACCGATTCTAAAGCCATGCACGAAAAAGGCACGCGCATTGTCACTGGCGCCGACGGTTGTTACATTTTTGATTCTGAAGGCGGTAAAGTGCTAGATGGTATGGCGGGCCTATGGTGTGTAAACATTGGCTACGGCCGTGACGAATTAGCCGATGTGGCCGCCGCACAAATGCGCCAGTTGCCTTATTACAACAGCTTTTTTGGCACCGCCCACCCGCCGGTAATTAAATTGGCAGCGCAGCTGAAAAAACTTGCGCCAGACAATATTAGTCACGTGTTTTTTACCGGTTCCGGCTCTGAATCCAACGATACTAACATCCGCATGGTACGCCACTATTGGCAAGTCAAAGGCCAACCGACTAAACGCACCATTATCTCACGCCACAACGCTTATCATGGCAGCACCATGGCTTCTATGAGCTTAGGCGGCATGAAAGGTATGCACGAACAAGGTGGCATCATCGATGGTGTAGAACACATTATGCAGCCCCATTGGTACCACGAAGCATTGGCCGGTGAAACCGAAGATGAATTGGGTTTACGTGCAGCCCAGGCTTTGGAAGTTAAAATATTAGAGCTAGGTGCAGAAAACGTAGGTGCTTTTATTGGTGAACCGGTGCAAGGTGCGGGCGCAGTAATTGTGCCACCAGCCACCTACTGGCCAGAAATTCAGCGTATTTGTAAAAAGTACGATTTATTGTTGATTGCCGACGAAGTAATTACCGGTTTTGGTCGTACGGGTAATTGGTTTGCCTGCGAAACTTACGGTATTGAAGCCGACTTAATGCCGATCGCCAAAGGTTTGTCGTCTGGTTATATGCCGATTGGTGGTGTACTAATCAGCGAGCGGGTTGCCAAGGTTGTGATTGACGGTGGTGAATTTGCCCACGGTTATACCTATTCAGGCCACCCCGTTGCCGCAGCTGTGGCCTCGGCCAACGTCAGCATTATCGAAAATGAAGGTATGGTAGAGCAGGTTCGCGATGTTACAGGACCTTACCTACAGCAACGCCTAGCCGAGCTATTAGACCACCCACTGGTTGGTCAAGTGCGCGGTGTGGGTTTAATGGCTGCCTTTGAATTAGTGCAGGATAAAGCCAGCCACACTAACTACCCGAAAGACTTGGGAATTGGCGGTATTTGCCGCGATTACGCCTTGGCCAACGGTTTGGTCATGCGTGCCGTAGGCGAGAGCATGATTCTGTGCCCGCCATTGGTTATCAGTAAAGCAGAAATCGATGAATTGATGGATATTATCAAACGATCCCTCGATCAGACCCTAGCCCAAGTTTCGGGCTAACCTTAAATAGTGACTCACTAAAAAAATAACGGAGCCTTTTAATGCAAAAACGTAAATTAACCTTAACCACTACGCTCACTTCCCTCGCCTTAGCCACGGGCCTTATGGCAAGTACCGCTCAAGCGGATGAAGAGCTTAACATTTTTAACTGGTCGGACTATATTGCCGACGACACCATTGCTAACTTTGAAGCCGAAACCGGTATCAAGGTTGTGTATGACATGTTTGACAGCAATGACGTGCTAGAAGCCAAGTTACTCACGGGTAACTCAGGTTACGATTTGGTGGTGCCTAGTTCTTCATTTATGGGTCGCCAGATTATGGCCGGGGTATTCCAGCCATTAGACAAGTCTAAGTTACCTAACCTTGCCAACATGGACGCCGAAATGATGGCCACCATCGCCGGTATCGATCCAGGTAACACCTATGGTGTGCCTTATATGTGGGGTACCACCGGTATTGGTTATAACCCAGACATGGTTGCCAAAGCCCTTGGTGCCGATGCGCCTGTGGGGAGTTGGGACCTAGTGCTTAAGCCAGAAAACATGGCGAAGCTAGCCAGCTGTGGCGTGCACATGCTGGACTCGGCTGATGAAATATTGCCCATCGCAATGAACTACATTGGCCTTGATCCCAATAGCGCTAATAAAGCCGATTGGGTGGCCGGTGCTGACGTAGTCAAAGGCGTGCGTGATAGTGTCACTAAGTTTCATTCTTCGAACTACATCGATGCCCTTGCCAATGGCGATATCTGTGTAGCCGTAGGTTGGTCTGGTGATGTATTGATGGCGGGTGATGCGGCTGCCGAAGCTGATAATGGCGTGGTTGTAGAGTACGTCATCCCTGCTGAAGGTGCTCCTTTATGGATCGATATGATGGGTATTCCTGCGGATGCTCAGAATGTTGAAAATGCGCACAAGTTTCTTGATTACTTAATGCGACCTGAAGTGACGGCTGCCATTACCAACTATGTTTGGTATGCAAATGCTAACGCGGCTGCTTCTGCTCATATTGACCAAGAAATTTTGGACCACCCAGGTATTTATCCTACCGCTGCTGCTAAGGCTGGATTGTTTACCTTCGATATCTTGCCGCCTAAGGTTACCCGTGCCGCCAACCGTGCATGGACCGACGTTCGTACTGGCAACTAAGCCAGTGTGAGCATCAGCCAGCCAGTACCTTAATTTGGTGCTGGCTGGCTATTAGTTGTTTGTAACCTCAATTTATTATCAACTCGGAGTTTTGCTATGACCGATGCTGCGTCTAGCCCGATGCTGGAAATACGTCATGTAACTAAGCGCTTTGGCCAACTTAGTGCAGTTAAAGATGTTAATTTGGCCATCAATAAGGGCGAGATCTTTGCTTTGTTAGGTGGCTCTGGATGTGGTAAAACCACCCTGTTACGGATGATGGCTGGTTTTGAAACGCCAACCGAAGGTGCGGTGCTCATTGATGGCCAAGACGTCTCAAACGTGCCGGCCTACAAGCGCCCGGTTAACATGATGTTTCAATCCTACGCCTTGTTCCCACACCTTACGGTGGAGCAGAATGTAGCCTTTGGCTTAAAACAAGACAAACTACCCAAAACCGAAATCGAAGCTCAAGTCCATAAAATGTTAGGACTTGTGCACATGAACGAATTTGCTCAGCGCAAACCCAATCAACTGTCTGGCGGTCAACGCCAGCGCGTTGCCCTAGCCCGATCCTTGGCCAAAAAGCCAAAAGTATTATTGTTAGATGAGCCCATGGGGGCTCTAGATAAGAAACTTCGTAGCCAGATGCAGCTCGAAGTGGTCGATATTATCGAATCTGTGGGAGTGACCTGTGTGATGGTCACCCACGACCAAGAAGAAGCCATGACCATGGCGGATCGCGTCAGTATCATGCATGACGGCGAAATCATGCAAATTGGCAGTCCTAGTGAAATATATGAGTTCCCCAACAGCCGCCACACGGCCGAGTTTATCGGTTCGGTGAATATCTTTGATGCCACTGTACAGCACGTGAGCCCAGAATTGAGCCAGTTCAGCTGTCCAGACTTGGATTCTACACTGAGCGTAGAAGGCGGAGTTAACGCCGTAGAGGGTGCTCAAGTAGGCGTGGCCGTGCGCCCAGAAAAGATACAAATGTCACGACAACAGCCACAACAGGCTAACAATTGGATCAAAGGCAAGGTGCAGGATATTGCCTATTTAGGTGGCCATTCTGTGTATCACATAGAGTTGGATTCCGGCAAAGTAGTGATGGCAACCACCACCAATATGGACCGCCATGAACAACGACTGACCTGGAAAGACGAGGCCTATTTATATTGGTCTGCGTCTAGTGCCGTGGCGTTGTACCAATGAAAAAATTAGGCGTTAGAAGCGTTATATCCGTACCCTACCTGTGGTTACTGATGTTCTTTCTTGTGCCCTTTCTTATTGTTTTTAAAATTAGTTTTTCTGAAATGCAGTACGCCATCCCACCCTACACGGATTTGGTGACCTGGGCTGACGAAGTGCTGACCATTCATCTTAATTTAGGCAACTATGCCTACCTAATTAATGATGACCTGTATATTCGGGCTTACATGAGCTCTGTACGTATCGCTTTTTTTGCCACGCTGTGTGCTTTGATGATTGGCTACCCTATTGCCTATGCCATTGCGCGGGCCGATACAGCCACCCGTAACGCCCTGCTAATGCTAGTCATGTTGCCTTCATGGACGTCGTTTTTGATTCGTATCTACGCTTGGGTAGGCATCCTAAAAAACAATGGATTAATTAATAATGGCTTGATGGGCATAGGCATTATTGATGAGCCTATTGCCATGCTCAATACAGAATTTGCGGTTTATCTAGGCATTGTTTACGCCTATTTGCCGTTTATGGTGCTGCCCATCTATACCAACTTAGTGAAGCTGGATAATTCTCTGCTCGAAGCCTCTGCAGACCTCGGCTGCCCACCATGGAAAACCTTTCTGACCGTCACCTTGCCGCTGTCCAAAGCGGGTATTATCGCCGGCTGTATGTTGGTCTTTATTCCTTCGGTAGGCGAGTTTGTCATCCCTGAAATGCTGGGTGGTGCAGAAACCCTGATGATCGGCAAGGTGTTATGGCAAGAGTTCTTTAATAATAGAGATTGGCCGGTGGCGTCCGCTGTGGCCATTGTGATGTTGTTGCTATTGCTGGTGCCGATTACCTTTTTCCACCGCTATCAAGCCCGCGAATTGGAGTCCTAGACATGCAAACAGGTAGGCTGTCCAACTGGTCTAAGTGGTTTTTGAGTTTAGGCTTCTTTTTCCTTTATGCACCCATCATTATTTTGGTGATCTTCTCTTTCAACAAATCAGAGCTGGTGACCGTGTGGGCTGGGTTTTCATTCAAATGGTATGGCGAGCTGTTCCGCGACCCGCAAATGTTGGGTGCAGCGTGGATCAGCCTTAAGATAGCGGTACTAGCCGCATCCGCTGCTGTGGTATTAGGCACCATGGCCTCTATAGTGATGGTGCGTATGGGTTCGTTTAAAGGCAAAACTGCCTTTACCAGCATGATCACCGCACCTTTGGTGATGCCCGAAGTGATCACCGGCTTGTCTTTGTTACTCCTGTTTGTGGCCATGGGGCAAACATTGGGTTGGCCTGGCCAACGTGGCATGTTGACCATCTGGATTGCCCACGTTACCTTTTGTACGGCCTTTGTAGCGGTGGTGGTTAGCTCACGTCTGCAAGAACTCGACCAGTCCATAGAAGAAGCTGCACAAGACTTAGGCGCACCACCATGGAAGGTGTTCTTTTTGGTGACTTTGCCTATTATTGCTCCCGCATTGATGTCGGGCTGGTTGCTGGCTTTTACCTTATCCCTTGATGACTTGGTTATCGCCAGCTTTGTCTCTGGCCCGGGCGCTACAACATTGCCGATGCAAGTATTCTCCAGTGTGCGTATGGGACTTAGCCCCCAGATCAACGCCCTTGCAACAATTATCATCGGTCTTGCTTCGATTGCGGTATTGATCGCTTGGTGGATTGCTCGGCGAGAAGGTATGAGATCGGTAAAGATTTCAGGTTAGCTTAAACCGAGGGCCGGCAGCTTAATGCTAAAACACACGCCACCGTCGTTAGCCAAATTATGGTGGCGTATGTGGCCCTGATGATGGTGCACAATGCAGCGCACCACATACAGGCCCAAACCAAAGTGGCTGTCGTCGGTAGGGCTGGCTTTGGCCCTATGGCTTACCATGGAGTTGAACAGTTGTTGTTGGTAGTTGGCATCAATGGCAGGGCCAAAGTTAGACACGTTTATCTCGACCCAACCCAGACTAACCCTCAGTTCCACTAAGGTGTGGGTGCCCGCATGTCGAAAGTCTCGGGCATTGTCCAGCAGCTTGTCTAGTAGCTGTTCTATTCTGTAATCCACGGCATCTATTATGACGCCTTGGGTTGGTCCGTTATAGTCCACTAAGCCGCCATCTATCTGGTCTTGATAGGCGCAGTAGCTCGATACTAGGTGAGCGACATCAACGGTTTCTTTGATATCTTGAGTGAGGGCCTGCTCTAGGTTAGCGGCATCGGCCAGTTTGGACAGGATGCCATCAATACGATGAATGCCACGCTGGGCCATGGCTAGGTAAGTCTTCACTTCATCTGATAGAGGCACTTGGGCCATGTTCCCCAAGGAAGTGGCTATGGCATTAAGCGGGTTGTTAATTTCATGGCTTAGGGTGCGCGGCATTTGCGAAAGAAAGGCTTGGTTTTGGTGCAATTGCGCCACCACTTGGTTGAGACTGCGAGCCAGGTCGCCAAGTTCATCGGTTTGCTTGGTTTCGTGCACGATGGTGTCGGTTTGTAGGCGCCCTTGGGGGTCAACCAACTGCTTGGCTTCTTGGCCCAACCTACGAATGCGATAGGCTAAACGCCAAAATACAAAAAACAGCAATAACAATATGAGTAGCATGCTGCCTAAACTTAGGCTGGCAATTTTTTGCATCGCTTGGCGTTGCCAGGCCAGTAATTGGGCGGTAGATTGCTGTACTAATACCAGACCCAGCACCCGACCCTTGGCATCGAAGATGGGTTTAGCGGTGGCTTGAATGGGCAAACTGTTGTGGCTGGCCCATTGGTTATTAACGGTAACACCGCTCACCGCAAGGTTAAGCAAGGTGGCTTGAGCACGGCCAGAATCGGTCGTAGGTGGCTGATCAAGCTGTAATAGTTGGGTAAAAGCAAGGTCCACTAGACCTTCAAAAAGACCATCCATTGACCACCGCCACGGCTGGTGATACATGGCTATACTAGAGCCCACCTTGGCTAATCGGTTAAGCTGACGGTCGTATAGTGCAATCTCCACGCCCGCGTTGGCATGCCCAGAGAGCAACTGCATGGCTAAGTTAGACTGGGTATTAAGGGAGCTAAAACCGCCTTGTTCTGGGCCATCCAGAACAATACGTTGCAGGTCTAAGCTGCCGGTCTGTGGGTTTTGGTCGGCATCTGTTAAACCCATGTAAATTTGCTGCTTGGGTCCCAATAACGCCGAGGGTAAGGCGAATTCAATCTGATAACCCGTGGCCGTATGGACCAGGTAGGCGTTAACGTTAGGCGTAAATAAATTGTCGCTTAGGTTAGAAGCCGCAGCCGCAAGTTGAACGCTCATGGGGCCTTCATCTTGCACTAACAATTGTAGGGCCACCGTTTGTTGCGACGGGTTGATGTAACTTAATTCAATATGATCGTAAGCGGTTTTGTTGCTGGTGTTATTGCGGGCAATACGATGTAGGTCTTTCACCTGTATGGCACCAAACAGGTGTGCACCGTATTCTGCCAATACCAACGTCATGGACGGCGGATCGGCCAATGCCCTACCTTTACTTTTGGTGTGATAATCGGAGGCAAAGTTTAAGGTGGCTCCCCAATCTTGGATGTGGCCATCGATAACAGGGGCTTGCTCAAGCTGATATTTAGTCAGCAGGGCTTGGCGTTGGCTCAATTCGGGTATTTGCTTGAGCAACTGATGTTGGCCGGCAAAAAGGTTGCTTACACTTTGAGCAATTTGTTCTTGGGCGACCACTTGGCTGTGCCTGAAGAAGCCGCGGGTTTCCTCCACAAAGCGGTAACCCATATAAGGTATGCTCAGTAGCACCACCACAAACAAAATTATTTGGGCCCGTAAACCCACCCGAAAAAACCTATTCACGCCAGCGGTAACCTTGACCATACTCAGCCCTAATGGCGGCAAAGCTTGGGTCTACGCCCATGAACTTGCGTTTAATGTTACTAATATGGGTGCTCACGGTATTGTTGGCCACCACGCCGCCTAAGGTGGCGGCAGCTAAGCCTTGGTAGGTATTGATGGTGTTGGGGTATTGGCTTAGGGCTTCCAGCAGTTTGAATTCGGTCACCGTAATGTCGGCCACCTGTTGGCCACACCAATGTACCGTGTGACGATGGATGTCGATACATAATTGGCCCCGTGTCACCACCTTCTCGGCTGCGAACTTAGGGTTATGTTTGGTCAATCGTAACAAGGATTCAACCTTAGCCACAAAGTAGTCAATACTGATGGGTTTAGGCTGGTAGTCCCATGCGCCCATACGCAGGCCGGATACCGTATCAATATCGCCTACACGCTCGGTCAAAAACAATACCGGCAAGTCTGGGTATAGGCGGCACAACTGACTGTACAGGTCAAAACCTGCATCGTATTCTTGATCCAGAATGATATCCAATACCAATAAGTCTGGGCGAGTGCGGCTTAAGCCGTCCAGGGCGGCTTGTTTGGTGGCAAAGGACTGTACTTTGATAAAGCGCTTTTCCAATGCGGTACAATAATTGACACGCTGATCGGTGTCGTCTTCGACAATAGCGACTAAGGCGTTAGCAGTCATGACAAATTTCCAAGGGTGTAGGCACCCACTCTATAAGCCCACTAAGTTAGCACAGGCGGCTGGGGCGCGCTAACGTATGGCAGTAAGGGACTGCAATCTCCATCACATTTCCATAATCGTCGTGTTTATATGTACAGCCGCCATGTGCCTTGACCCCAGCCACCCAGGCCTTTATAAAGACCCTCGGCCCTACACTTCGTTTACCCTAGGAATGACTCATGTCTGCGACTCCCTTTGATGCTCATCAACAAGATTTGGCATTTGCCGAACAAGACCGACACGGGCTTTATAAAACCCTCTTTAACCGGCGCGATGTGCGTAGCCAGTTTAAGCCAGATCCGGTACCTGATGACGTATTGGCGCGGGTTTTGTACGCCGCGCACCATGCGCCTTCCGTGGGTTTTATGCAGCCGTGGAACTTTACCTTGGTTAAAGATGAAGCCGTCAAGCAACAAGTCCATGGGCTCTATCAACAGGCCAATGAAGCGGCAGCCAATGAGTTTGAAGATGAACGGCAGCAGCAGTATCGGCAACTTAAATTGGCGGGTATCCTCGATGCGCCGCTCAATATCTGTATCACCTGCGACAGGGAACGGGCAGGCCCCGTCGTTTTGGGGCGGCAACAAATGCCAGAAATGGATTTATTTAGTAGTGTTTGTGCGGTACAAAATTTGTGGCTGGCAGCCCGCGCCGAAGGCCTAGGGGTGGGCTGGGTGAGTATTATGGATCCCAATGAACTCAAGCAGGTACTGGGCATCCCTGCCGCAATCGTACCGATTGCTTATTTATGTGTGGGTTATGTAGAGCATTTTTTAGCCACTCCAGAGTTAGCCAATAAAGGTTGGCGCCAACGTTTGCCTTTGGAGGATCTGGTCTATACTAACCAGTGGGGCGTTGAAGTCGAAGCCGATTTATTACAAGCGGTTGAACAACAAGCAGAATTCCCTTATCAGTTCTGAGCAGCGTTGATACAGGCCAAGCATACAATGTTAGTATGGGTTAACGCACTATAATTTATGGCACAGTAAGGACACATATGAATTTAAAGCAAAAACTCATTGCCTTGATCTTAATGGTTGGCATTGTACCCGCCTTAATTATTGGCTTGGTCGGTTTGCAAAACAGCCGCGCGGCACTAGAGTTTCAAGCCTTTGAAAAGTTACAGGCACAAAGGACCATTAAAGCCAATCAAATTCAACAGCACTTTGAAGATGCTCAAAATGGCATCGAAACTTTAGCAGATAGCTTGGCGCTGTTGATCGAAAACGAGGGTTTGGAAACAGCGATGACCGCATTGGACCCACAAGGGCGGTCCATGTTTAG
>DPHD01000058.1:0-2092 GCA_003523085.1 Oceanospirillaceae bacterium
CGGCGGACTGATCGCCATCGTACTAATTTTCGCGGCCCCCCAATGGTTGAGCCAAAAAACCGGTATACCACTGTGGTCTCAAACAACCACCAGCCACAATACATCAGTAACACATAGCTACGCCGACATGCTTGCAGCCACCATGCCATCGGTGGTTAGCATCTATAGCCAAACCTATACCCCGGTAGCATCGTTAGAATTATTTCAAGACCCACATTACGCCAACCTACTCGAAGGCCAACTACTGGCCAATAACGTTGATAAAATAGGCCTTGGTTCAGGTGTTATTGTCAGCCCAGATGGTTACATCCTGACCAACCACCATATTATTGCCCAAGCCAGCCGCATCCAAGTCAAGCTCAGTGATGGCCGTAGCGCAGCAGCAACCGTGGTCGGCACCGATGCCGCCACCGACCTAGCCGTAATCAAAATTGATCTTGATCAACTGGTCGCCGCCACCGCGGCCATTGACGCCACGGCCCGTATAGGTGACTTAGTCTTTGCCATTGGCAACCCCCATGGCTTGGGCCAGTCTGTATCTATGGGTTTGATCAGCGGCACTGGGCGCAATCGCTTGGGCCTAAACACCTTTGAAAGCTTCATCCAAACCGACGCAGCCATTAACACCGGCAACTCTGGCGGCGCCTTAGTCAACAGTAAAGGCGAGCTAGTAGCTATCAATAGCGCCCATTTCTACAACAGCCAAACCAGCTTGCGTAGCCAAGGCTTAGGCCTTGCCATACCCATTAGCATTGCGGCTAACGTATTAAACCATATCGTTGCCCACGGCCAAGTTGTCAGGGGCTGGCTAGGTATCGACTTTGAAGCGGCGGCGCTGTTCGACTTGGCCTCCCAAGCCGCCCATGAGTTTTCTCCCAACCTAACTAAACAAGGTATTTTGCTCACCGGCATCTACGCCAACAGTCCAGCTCATCAAGCGGGCTTGCAACCCGGCGACCGCATCACCCACTTTGACGGCCGCTTAATCATGGACTGGAATCAATCCTTGGATTACGTCACTAATTTGGCGCCCGGATCCAAACTGAGCATCACCTATATTCCAGCTGCAGCCACCATACCCACGCCTGCAGCAATACAAACCACTGCCACTTTGGGCACGCGCCCAAGCGCACAATAACAGCCACCTCCCTATGACAAAGCACCGTTAAAACCATGACCCAAAAAGACCTCAAGCAACAACGCGACACTATTTTTGCCGCGCCCCTAGAGTCGCCCGCACCGTTTGAGTTTAATGCTCAAGTCGCCGACGTGTTTGATAACATGATCCAACGTTCGGTGCCTGGGTACAATTTTTTATTGGATGTGATCGGTTTGCTCGCCGCCCGTTATGGCCAAAGTCAAAGCAACTGTTATGACCTCGGCTGTTCCCTTGGCACCATGACCCTGCGCTTACGCCAAAACCTACCGGCAGGAGCTCACGTGATTGGGGTGGATAACTCGGCCGCCATGGTAAGCCGCTGCCAACACAATATGGCCCGCGACCACAGCCAAGCCAGTTACGAAATTTTGCAGCAAGACCTACAGGACACCCCCATAACAAACGCCTCGATGGTGATTCTTAATTTTACCCTGCAGTTTATTGCCGACCAAGAACGGCCCAGCATTTTAGCCAATATTGCTGCCGGCATGCGCCCGGGTGGAGTGTTGCTGCTGGCCGAAAAAGTCTGTTTTGATGACCCAGCAGAACAACAATTACAAGTAGACCTGTATCACGATTTTAAACGCTATCAGGGCTATAGCGATCTAGAAATTGCCCAAAAGCGTGCAGCCCTAGAAAATGTATTAATCCCTAATACTTTGCAACAACATCGGCAACGTTTGCTGGATGCCGGCTTTAGTCGGGTAGAAACATGTATGCAATGTTTTAATTTTTGCGCCTTACTGGCCTTTAAATAACCTCACCTAGAAGAACCATCACTATGGGCATTGATTTAGAAGCCTTTTTTGAACACACCAAAGACACCGAATTGGCCGATTTTCACCCACAACTACGCACGGCTCTAGAGCAATTTTACCAACAAAAGAAACACGGCAGGACTCCCGAGTGGGACGCCGCGCTCAATGCCATGCC
>DPHD01000058.1:2256-2524 GCA_003523085.1 Oceanospirillaceae bacterium
CTCAATGCCATGCCACAGCTGAGTGACCCTCAATACAGCTTCACCAGTAACAGTGTTACGGTCAACAAGCCCACCAGCCTAACCATCGACACACAAGCCTACACCGAGCAGCTAAAGGCATTTATGCCGTGGCGCAAAGGACCCTGGAACTTACTCGGTGTAGACATTGACACTGAATGGCACTCGGATTGGAAGTGGCAGCGCATAGCACCTCACATTAGCCCTTTAGCAGGGCGCAAAGTGTTGGACATTGGTACTGGCAACGGTT
>DPHD01000068.1:0-2098 GCA_003523085.1 Oceanospirillaceae bacterium
CAGAGGCGAAGGCTGGAGTTTGAAGCTCTCGTAGGGGTTTATTTAGCTTTGTTCTTTAATTTCTTGGCCTTGGCTTTAACGGCTTTGGCCTTGTCGGCTTTGGATACTTTAGGCTTTTTGGCCTTGGGTTTCTTGNNGCCTGCGCCGGAATGACAGGAAGGCCTGCGCCGGAATGGCAGGTAACCGTCGTTGGGAATGACAGCCTGGGGAGTGTCTAGGCTTTCTATTTAGTCTTGCTTTTAAGTTTCTTTGCTTTAGCTTTAGCAGCTTTGGCCTTGTCGGCTTTTGACACCTTGGGCTTTTTGGCCTTGGGTTTCTTGAGTAGGCTAGGTTCTTCTTTTTTAGGCGAGAAGCCTGGGAATATTTGACGCTCGATGGAGGTACCAATGTAGCGTTCAATACGGCCTAAATCAGGCCATTCTTTGGCATCTACAATAGACCAAACACTGCCAGTAGCGCCATCACGGCCGGTGCGGCCGGCACGGTGAACGTAGCTGTCGGCTTTTTCTGGCATATGTACATTGATGACGTGGGTTAGGGTGGGTAGGTCTACACCACGGGCCATAACGTCGGTGGCGACTAGTACTTTGGTACGGCCACGACGCATGTCTTTGATTTGTTGGTTACGGTCACTCTGGCGTAGATCGCCGTGTAACCCGGTACACTGAATGCCTAAGGTGCGGATCACCTTAAGCCAGGTGTCCACTTGCTTGCGGCTGTTAACAAACACAATGGCTTGTTTAACTTCATGTTGGCGCAAGAGGGCTTTGAGCAGGTGTTCTTTGTGTAATTCGTTATCGGCTTGATACACCGCTTGAGTGATCTTTTTTGCCACGTGCCGTGGCGCTTCTACGGCCACTTGTACGGCATTGTCCGCCAGTAAATCGTGAGCAAAGGCTTGCACTTTATCGCCTTCTAGGGTGGCGGAGAACATGGACGTTTGGCGATCTAGAGGTAATAAATCTGATGTTTGATGAATAGCTTGAATAAAACCTAAGTCCAACATGCGGTCGGCTTCGTCAATCACAAATACAGTCACTTGTGACAAATCCAGCGCCATGTGTTCTTCAATTTCTAGCAAGCGACCAGGAGTGGCAACCAGTACGTCGATGGACTCAGCTACCATGGCTTTTTGCATGCCAAACGGCACGCCACCTACAATAAGGCAGCTCTTTAAATGGTTATTGGCGACTAGTTGTTCGACTTGATCGTATGTTTGACGGGCGAGCTCGCGGGTAGGGCTAAGGATGAGTACCTTGGGTGTGCCCGGTTCGCGCCTTGGTGAGTCTAAAATATGCTGTAGTGCAGGTAGAACGAAGGCTAAAGTTTTGCCGGTGCCGGTAGGTGCCGAGGCCAGTAGGTCATTGCCTTCCAGCAGCGGTGGAATGGCTTGTTGTTGAATGGCTGTAGGCTGGGTAAATTCATGCTCGGCAAGGGCATGAAGTAGTTCTTGATCCAGCAGTAAATCGACAAAAGACACGGCGGCATAACTCTATAAATAATCGAGGCCGTAGGATACCGTATTTTGCCTAAAATAGATTTAGATTTTTGCTCCTATAGTTGCGCATATAACAGTACTATTTTCTCTCAAAACCCTTAGAGCGGCATTGAGGGCGACATGGTGTCGCTTACAGGTATGCGGTAAATTCTGTTGCTGGGATACTAGCCCCGTTAAAAAATGGTATCCTAACGCGTGCAATAATTGCGTATTTGCAGGAGCTGTGAGGTGAACAACCGCATCAGACCTTGTCGGATACCTTGAACTTAAGTCAACACAGAGAACAACATGTCTGCTGATTCTAACCAAGACAATGTGGTGCGTTTGCACCCAGGCGCTGGTCGCAATAAATCTCGTATCCACCTTCGTGGGCGTCAAGTTAACCTAGACACGCTTGCGCAATTACGTGAGTTGATCGGTGATCAGCCGATTAAACGTGACATGCTCATCGAATACTTGCACTTAATTCAAGATAACTTCGGCTACTTGTCTGCTGCACACCTGGCTGCTCTAGCCCATGAAATGAATATCCCCATGGCTGAAGTGTACGAATGTGCTACTTTCTATGCCCACTTCGACATTGTTAAAGAAGGCGAAGTG
>DPHD01000068.1:2315-30616 GCA_003523085.1 Oceanospirillaceae bacterium
CTAGCGGGTGCGCAGCAGCTTAAATCGGCCCTAGAAGCCGGTACTGACCCGACGCAAGTGCGTATTCTAAGTGCCCCATGTATGGGCCGGTGTGATACCGCTCCAGTTGCGGAGGTAGGCCATCATCACGTAGATAACGCCGATGCTGCAAAAATTGTCGACGTCATTGAAGCCAAGCACTTTCACCCAGACATTCCAGACTACCTGGCTTACGATGCCTATGTTGCAGACGGCGGCTATGGGTTGT
The DNA here is from genome assembly GCA_003523085.1 of Oceanospirillaceae bacterium. Taxonomy (GTDB): domain Bacteria; phylum Pseudomonadota; class Gammaproteobacteria; order Pseudomonadales; family Balneatricaceae; genus Njordibacter. Next base: position 2,563 of record DPHD01000068.1, read on the forward strand.
TGAAACAGTGCCTTGCCGGTGATTACACCTGGGAAGACATTCAAAAAGTGTTGGCCGACGCTAACCTAAAGGGCTTGGGCGGCGCAGGTTTCCCAACTCACATGAAATGGAAGTTTGTTCGCCAAGAGCCTAAACCGCGCTACCTTGCCATCAATGGTGACGAAGGCGAGCCTGGCACGTTTAAAGACCGTATCTATTTAGAGTCTGATCCCCATCGCTTTATTGAAGGTGCCTTGATCAGTGCTTGGGCAGTAGAAGCTGAAGCAGCTTACATATACCTACGTGACGAATACCCAGCTGCGCGGGAAATCCTAAAGGCAGAAATTGCCAAAGTAGAAGCCGCAGGCCTTGCGCCTGCCGGTGGTATCCACCTTCGCCGTGGTGCTGGCGCTTATATTTGTGGTGAAGAATCAGCCATGATTGAGTCACTAGAAGGTAAGCCGGGCATGCCTCGTCACCGTCCGCCGTTTGTGGCTCAGGTTGGTTTGTTCAACCGTCCTACCTTGGTCAACAATATTGAAACCGTATTTTGGATTCGTACCTTAATGGATAAAGGCGCCGATTGGTTCTCAAGCCAAGGCCGTAACGGTTCACAAGGTTTGCGTAGTTTCTCTGTTTCTGGCCGGGTTAAAAACCCGGGTGTTAAGTTAGCACCCGCGGGTATTACCATGCAGGAACTGATGGATGAATACTGTGGTGGCATGTTAGATGGCCAAACCTTTAAGGGTTACCTTCCAGGCGGCGCGTCCGGTGGCATTTTGCCCGCCGGCATGGCCGACATTCCGCTCGATTTTGGCACCCTACAGCCATACGGCTGTTTTATTGGTTCTGCTGCCGTTGTAGTTTTGTCAGATCAAGACAATATGCGTGATGTAGTGGTTAACTTGCTGAAGTTCTTCGAAGACGAGAGCTGTGGCCAGTGTACGCCATGTCGCGTAGGCACAGAAAAAATGGTGAAGTTGCTACAGCGTCCAGATTGGGATCAAGCCTTAATGGCTGAACTAGGCCAAGCCATGTGCGACGCGTCTATTTGTGGTTTGGGCCAAGCGGCCTCTAACCCCATCACCACCGTATTTAAATATTTTGACGCTGATTTGATCGCTACCGATCTGTCTGCCAGCGCTAAGTCGTAATCAGGAACGGGAGACATATTATGAGCCAAGATATTATTAGTTTTACCCTAGACGGTGAAAAAGCCACTGCCAAAGCAGGCGAGACCATCTGGGAAGTTGCCAAGCGTATGGGCGAAACCATTCCTCACTTGTGTTACAAACCAGAGCCAGGTTACCGCGCCGACGGTAACTGCCGCGCGTGTATGGTAGAAATTGAAGGCGAACGCGTATTAGCCGCGTCTTGCTTGCGTTCTCCATCCGAAGGCATGGTTGTCACCAGTGCTAGCTCTGATCGTGCCCAGTCTTCTCGCAAGATGGTGATGGAGCTCCTAGCTACCGACCAACCAGCCCGTGAAGAATCTCCAGACAAAAGCTCTCACTTTTGGGCGATGGCCGATTTATTGGCAATGGATGCTACCGAAGCGCGCTTTGACGAAACCGAAAAGCCTTGTGCAGACAACAGCAGTAAGGCCATGCGCGTTAATTTACAATCGTGCATTAACTGTAATTTGTGCGTACGTGCATGTCGTGAAGTACAAGTGAACGACGTTATTGGTATGGCTAATCGTGGTGCAGATTCTAAAGTCGTATTCGACTTTGACGACCCAATGGGCGATTCCACCTGCGTAACTTGTGGCGAATGTGTACAGGCATGTCCTACTGGTGCCTTAATGCCTTCTGCTGTAACTAGCGAAGACGGCATAGGCGACAGCGCCGACATCGACAGCAAGATCGACAGTGTATGTCAGTATTGTGGCGTAGGTTGTCAGTTAACTTACCACGTGAAAGACGAGCGCATTGTTTATGTTGAAGGCCGAGATGGCCCAGCCAACCAAAACCGTTTGTGTGTTAAGGGCCGTTTTGGATCCGACTATATCCATCATGGCGACCGTATTACCCAGCCGTTAATTCGACTTGAAGGTGCGAAAAAGGGTATTCATGGTGACTTTGATCCCGCCAAACCACTGACTCATTTCCGCGAAGCGAGCTGGGAAGAGGCTCTCGACTTGGCTGCCAATGGCTTCATTAACATCCGTGATAATCAAGGCAAAAAAGCCCTTGCAGGTTTTGGTAGTGCCAAAGGTTCTAACGAAGAAGCCTACTTGTTCCAAAAGCTGGTACGTACAGGTTTTGGTAGCAACAACGTAGACCATTGTACGCGCCTATGTCACGCTTCTTCGGTAATGGCCTTGTTGGAAGGTTTGGGTTCAGGTGCGGTGTCGGCCTCGTTTATGCAGGCCAAGAACGCAGACGTGGTAGTGATCACGGGTTCAAACCCAACGGCTAACCACCCTGTAGCCGCCACCTTCTTTAAGCAGGCGGCCAAGAATGGCACCAAGATTATCGTCTTGGACCCTCGTGGCCATGCCATGAAGAAGTACGCCAGCCATATGATTCAGTTCAAGCCAGGCAGTGATGTGAGCTTCTGGAATGCTATCATGAACGTGATTGTTACCGAAGAACTATACAATCAAAGCTACATCGACTCTATGACCACTGGTTTTGATGCGGTTAAAGAGCATGTTAAACGCTACAGCCCAGAAGCCATGTCGTCCATTTGTGGTGTAGCTCCAGAGCTGATCCGCGAAGTGGCCCGTTTGTACGCCACGGCCAACAATGCCATGATTTTCTGGGGTATGGGCGTGTCTCAGCACGTACACGGCACCGACAACTGTCGCGCCATGATTTCCGTAGCATTGATGACCGGCCAGATTGGTCGTGAAGGTGCAGGCTTGCACCCACTACGTGGCCAAAATAACGTACAGGGCGCATCGGATGCGGGCTTAATCCCCATGATGTACCCAGACTACAAAAAGGTTGTTAATGGCGACGTTAAGGCTATGTTTGAGCAACTTTGGGACACAGAATTGTCTGATGAGCCGGGTCTCACTGTGGTAGAAACCATGAACGCCATTCATGAAGGTAAGGTTACGGGTATGTACGTGGAAGGTGAAAACCCAGCCATGTCCGACCCAGATTTGCACCACGCCCGTGGTGCTCTAGCGATGCTTGAGCACTTGGTAGTGCAAGACCTATACGTTACAGAAACAGCGATGTATGCCGACGTGGTTCTGCCTGCTTCGGCATGGCCAGAGAAAGACGGCACAGCCTCTAACACCAACCGTACCGTGCAGATGGGTCGCCAAGCGGTTAAACCGCCGGGTGATGCCCGCCAAGATTGGTGGATTATCCAAGAAATTGCCAATCGCATGGGCTGTAACTGGACTTACACTCACCCTAAAGACGTATTTGCCGAAATGAAGCAAGCCATGCCAAGCTTGAATAACTTGTCTTGGGAACGTTTGGAAAATGAACACTCGGTGACTTACCCTTGTCCAGCCGAAGATCATCCGGGCAATGACATCGTGTTTATCGACAGCTTCCCTATTGAAGGTGGCCGCGGTAAGTTTGTGGCTGCAGACATTGTGGAGCCAGATGAACGCCCAGATGACGAATACCCCGTTATTTTAACGACGGGTCGTCAGTTAGAGCATTGGCATACCGGTTCCATGACCCGTCGTGCGCCAGTGTTGGATGCCCTAGAGCCAGAAGCAGTAGCCACCTTAAGCCGTGAAGAGCTGGCTAAAGTCGGCGCTAAGGCCGGAGACATGATTCGTGTATCAACACGCCGTGGTAGCATTGAGCTCTTGGCCCGTGAAGACGCCGATGTGCCCGCTGGCGTGATCTTCATCCCCTTCTGCTACGTAGAAGCATCGGCTAACATGCTCACCAACGCAGCCCTTGATCCGGTGGGTAAAATCCCGGAGTTTAAGTTCTGTGCCTCGCGTATTGAGCGGGTAGGCTAGAGCGAGCGCGACGCTCCGCCGTCATCCTGACGAAGGTCAGGATCCAAAAAGACTAGCAAATTGCTGGTCTTTTTTTTACTTTCGATTTAATGTGTAAGTCTAAACTAGAGTCAGTGAAGGCACGCATACCTATGGCAGAAAATAAAACTCAAGCCACCGGTGAAGATATAGAAACGTTTCTCAATACTGTAGAGCACCCCGTGCGCCGTGAAAATGCATTAGTAGTGCTTGCGCTCATGCGTAAGGTGAGTGGTGTAGAACCTCGTATGTGGGGCACCAGCATGGTGGGGTTTGGTCAATATCACTATAAATACGACAGTGGCCGCGAAGGTGACTGTTACATTATTGGCTTTTCACCCAGAAAAGCCAACCTAACTCTGTATATTATGCCCGGTTATCAAGATCTTAGTTCCTACCTGAATCGCCTAGGAAAACACAAGATTGGTAAGTGTTGTTTATATATCAACAAGTTAGCCGATGTGGATATGGCCGTTCTAGAAGAGCTTTTGGTGTATGGCTGGGACAAAATGAAACATCGCCAGGTTGAATCTTAGAAAAGGCAGAGGTTATCAATGGCGGCTAACAAAACCCAACTTAACGACGCTTGTGTCGATACCTTTTTATCTAAGGTTGAACACCATGTTAGGCGCGAGAATGCTCAACAAATAACGGCTCTAATGCGTAAAATAACCGGTGTCGAACCTAATATGTGGGGTGATTCTTTGGTCGGGTTTGGCAACCTTAGCTACACCTATGCCAATGGCAAAGCAGGTGAGTGGTTTGTATTAGGCGTATCACCACGCAAACAAGCCTTAACGCTATATATCATGTCTGGCTTTGATGCCATAGACGACTATCTCGGCCGTTTAGGTAAGTTCAAATTAGGTAAATGTTGTTTGTACATTAACAAGTTAGACGACATTGACCTTGCTGTTCTTGAACAAATTTTAGCCACTGTATGGCTGACCTTACCCAGACATAACTAGTTCTGGTTCTTACCTTACGAATCATGCACAATAACGCCATTATCCGTTTTCGAATTGTACATTATGCCTATATGGGTTGATGCAGACGCCTGTCCTGTCGTCATTAAAGACATCTTATTCCGTGCTGCCGAGCGCACACAAATACCCACTACCTTAGTGGCCAATCAATACATTGCTACGCCTCCCTCTAAGGTCATTAGCATGGTGCAGGTAGGTTCGGGTTTTGATGTGGCCGACAATGAAATTGTGAAACGTGTGGTGGCAGGTGATTTAGTCATTACCTCAGACATTCCTTTGGCTGCCGAAGTGGTAGAGAAGGGTGCTCAAGCCCTAAGTCCTCGGGGTGAGGCCTACACTAAAGAGACTATTAGGCAACGATTGAATATGCGTGACTTTATGGAAACCTTGCGTAATAGTGGTGTACAAACCGGTGGGCCAGCGGCTATGAATCATACAGACCGTCAAAGCTTTGCCAATAAATTAGATCGTTGGATCGCAAAACAGAAGGTGACTTGATGAAACCTGCCGACTTATCGGGTTATCTTATTTACCCCAACCCAGAAAACCCCACCCTTACCAGCCAGGTAACAGGTCGCGACCACACGGGCGTCGATGTGGCTGTGGACGTGGTCACGGAACAAGGGCTTACGGTTTACCTGAACAAACAAGAAATCGTGACGCTTATGACCTTGGGAGACCACCCGGAATATTTAGCGGTGGGGTTTTTGCTCAACCAAAACATGTTGCACGCCGATGATGTGGTTACCGGGATCGACTTTGATGAAGAGTTGGAAGTGGTAATTGTTCGTACCGAACGCGAAACCAATTACGAAGACAAGATGAAAAAGAAGGTGCGTACCTCGGGTTGTGCACAAGGCACGGTGTTTGGCGACATTATGGAGAAGTTCGACACTATTACTTTGGCCGCCGATGCGCGCCTAAAAACCAGTGACTTGTACCAATTAGCACGGCAAATAAACACCACCCCCAGTATTTATCAAAAGGCCGGTGCCATCCATGGTTGTGTGTTGTGCCATGACGCTCAGCCGTTGGTGTACATGGAAGATGTAGGCCGCCACAACGCCATTGATAAAATTGCCGGCTATATGCACATACATCACATAACGCCACAAGATAAGTGTTTTTACACCACAGGAAGGCTAACTTCTGAGATGGTGATTAAAACCGTACAAATGCGTATTCCTATTCTCATTTCGCGCTCTGGTTTTACGGCGTGGGGGGTAGATTTAGCTCGCAAAGCCGGTTTAACGTTGATTGGCCGCGCTAAAGGTAAAAAGTTTGTTGCTTTGGCAGGTTACGAGCGTTTAATTTACGATGCGGACCTTTCCAAAATTGCCGACGAACCCAAACGATATGGACGTAACAATGCAGATTAAACCTGAACAAGTGGTTGGCGTTATATTGGCAGGGGGTTTAGCGCGCCGAATGGGCGGGGGTGATAAATCGATGCTCAAATTAGGTGGCCGACGCATATTAGATTACGTCATTGAATCCGCTCAAAACCAATTGCACACGGTCATTATTAACGCCAACGGTGACCCAAAACGATTTGCCGAATTTAATCTACCGGTACAAGCCGACATCGTGCCCGATTTTGCTGGGCCGTTGGCTGGCGTGGTGTCCGCTATGGCGTGGGTAAAGCAAAATAATTCAGAAGCCACACATATCATCACGTTGGCGGCAGATACCCCATTTTTTCCTCACGATTACGTCGCCCGTATGTTGGAGTTGATGGCATTAAAGCAGCAGCGCCTGGCCTGTGCTAGTTATCAAGGTCGTACTCAACCCGTGTTTGGTTTGTGGCCGGTAGACTTGTTTGATGATTTGTATATAGCCTTGGTAGAAGACGATGTACGCAAAGTCGACCGTTTTACAGCACCTTATGGGGTGGCCGATGTGGCCTTTGATGAACTGGCTGATAACCCGTTTTTTAATGTCAATAAACCTGAAGATCTAGACATCGGCGAGCAACAGCTGGCTAACCGCCCAGTATGACGAACATACAGATAAAGCCTGAGCAGCTAACCGCTCGGCAGCGTATCGACTCTATTCACCACATACTGCGAGAACGGATCTGTTTGTTGCAGTATGTGCCCTTGTCGGTGCTGCGGGAAGCTCAACTGGCTGACGAGTTTGGGTGTAGTCGAACACCGGTACGCGAAGCCATAAAGCGGCTGGAATTTGAAGGTCTGGTGACCAGTAAAAATGGTGTGGGTACCATTGTTACGGAAGCTAATTTTGAGTTATTAAAAGATGTTTACACCGTGCGCCTTAAAATTGCTGAATTGATCGGAGGCATGGGCGTAACGCAGGTACCGCAAGAGGTTATTAGTGGTTTACAAGCATTGTTGACCCGAGCCAAACGGCTAACACCCCACTCGGATCAGGCACTTGAGGTGGCGCGTATAAACCATCAGTTACACGGCTTAATTTGCCAGATTATTGATAATGTGGCGTTGCGACAGCTCTATGACCTTTATTATTACCAAACCAGCCGTGTTTGGTACCAGCAAATGCCTGAGTTTTTGGAGAGTGAAGTGGCGGCTATCGTTGATGAGCTCGTAGAGCTGATTGCCGCTGCGCAACGGCATGATTTGGTCGCCCTTGGCTATATAAAACGCAACTACATCGCCCGAGTCATCGGCCTGTTACAAGGCTGAAATTTAGCTGTATACAGCATTGAGTTTTCCAGATACACTCAGATTTTTCCGATCTGAGATAGTGCCATGTTAGCCGAAGCCCAATCCCGTACCGCAGTCCTGCAATCACAAATGCAAAATCAGAACATTCCTTTTGGCGTGTTTACAGACGAAAGTTCCATCGCCTATCTGGCCGGCTTTTGGGGCTACCTTGGCATCGAATTTGGGCGTCCTACTATGTTGGTGGTGCCTGCTGTAGGTTCGCCTACGGTCATCACGCCGTTGATGGAATCTGAAATGGTAGATGCCATGACTTGGGTAGAAGACATTAGGGTATGGGAAGACTTTGGCAGCAATAGCTGGCAGGCTGCCTTGGCTAAAGTGTTGGGCAACTCTTCAGGTAAGAGGCCTGAGTCGATTTGGCTGGAGTTGCCCACGGTGCCAGCTATTGTGCGCAATTATTTGGACCAAGAGTTTGGCGGCGTACCATTATGTGATATTGCCCCCGTGTTAGGCCAGCAGCGGATGATTAAATCGGCGCTAGAAATTGAGGTCATGTCTCAAGCAGGCAGTATTGCGGGGGCCATGATGCACGCCGCCCATGAATCCTTGGCCGAAGGTGTGCCAGAGTACGAATCGGCCTTGGCGGTGATCAACGCCGGCACTAAAAAGGCTGCGGGCTTTTTGACCGACACCGGCTGGGAGCGTTTTGTATCGCCCATGATTCATAACCTACAAATACTGCAAAGTGGCCGTGATACCTCAATGGTGCACCGGCGGGCCAGTGTGCGCACCTACCAGCGTGCTGACCCTGTGTATTTTTGTTTTTGTAATATGGCCCAATTTAAACAGTACAAATTGGGTTTTGATCGTATGTTTCATATCGGTGAAGTGACCGACCAAGCGGCCCAGGTGCAAATGGCGGCTATCGAAGCTCAGCAAGCGGCCATTGCGGCTATTAAGCCTGGAGTCACTGCCGAGCAAGTGGCCGCCGCCGCTAATGCGGTGTACCAACAGCGAGGCTATGAAACCGGCTATCGAACGGGTCGCTCTATTGGCGTGGCCTACCTAGAAGTCCCCGAGTTGAAACACGGTGACACAACCGTCCTGCAAGCAGGTATGACCTTTGCCGTGGACGGTGGTATTTCGATTGATGGGGTTACCGCTGGCCGCATTGGAGATTCTATTGTAGTAACAGAAAGTGGGTGTGATTACCTGACTCAATACCCTCGTCAGTTATTGGTCACTAACAACTGATATGGCTACTAAACTAAATGTTGGTGTGGCTCAAATTGACGCTGGCCGAGCAGCAGGTAATGAACGTATACAGTGGTTAGAACAGCAATTGTGCGTCGCACGAACACAAGGTGTGGACCTTTTGGTTTTGCCAGAGCTGTTTGTTACGGGTTATAACGTAGGGTCGCAGGTGAAAGCTATGGCAGAACCCTCTAACGGCCCAACGGCAAAGGCAATTACCAGCTTGGCGCAGAAGTACCAAATTGCGATTCACTACGGGTTTTCCGAAGTTGAGGGTAATAAACTCTACAACGCCGCCCAATGTATCGGTCCAGAAGGACAGGTTCTTGGCCACTATAGGAAGCGGCTCTTACCGCCCGGTTTTGAGGCCACCTACTTTACTCAGGGAGATGAAGTAGGGCTGTTTACGTGGCGCGGTTTTAACATCGGCATGTTGATTTGTTATGACGCTGAGTTTCCTGAACTTGCGCGACAGCTTGCTGTGGCCGGTGCTGATATGATTTTGGTGCCGACGGCTTTGGCTAGTGGTTGGGGCTGGGTGGCCCAACAAATGATGCCGACACGAGGTTATGAAAACGGGGTCTACTTTATCTACGCAAATTACAGTGGCCTAGACAATGGATTGTCTTATTTGGGTGAGAGTTTTATCGGCTCGCCCATGGGGACGGTACTGGCAAGGGCAGGCAGTGCGGAACAATTGATCGTGGCCGAGGTGGCACTAGAACAAGTTAAAGCCGCGCAGGAAAGGTTGCCATATCTGCGCGACAGCGGGCGCTTGTAATGAATTATTCGATGGCCTGCTGAACCACTTATCGTTAGACTATCTGTTCAGCCAATTTATTCGGGTTTTATAGTGTCATCATCGGCGTCCACATCTATTAATACCTCCATGGGTGCACGCGAGTGGCTTATGTTGGTTGCCTTATCAGTATTATGGGGCGGATCGTTCTTTTTTGTGGGCGTTGCCGTTACTGAATTACCAACCCTAACCATCGTCACCCTACGCGTGGGGTTAGCCGCTGTGACGCTTTGGGTTATTGCCTTGGTTATGGGCTTGCGGCCGCCTAAAAGTATAAAAATCTGGCTGGCATTTATGGCTATGGGGTTACTTAATAATGTCATCCCTTTTAGTCTCATTGTGTGGGGGCAAGCACATATTGCTTCGGGCTTGGCATCGGTACTAAATGCCACTACTCCGCTGTTTGGCGTAGTGGTGGCCGGGTTGTTGTTAGCCGATGAACGTGCCACACCGATGAAGCTGGTAGGTGTGTTGGTGGGGTTTATAGGTGTAGTGATGATGATTGGCCTGCCCAGTTTAGGCTTGTCAGGCCAAGGCACTATGCTTGCTCAGGTCGCCATATTGGTTGCGGCATTGTCCTATGCATTTGCCGGTGTTTATGGGCGGCGCTTTAAGGGCATGGCTCTGAGTCCGGTGGTTATTGCGGCAGGCCAGGTCACAGGTTCGAGCTTGGTGTTGGCGCCGGTCGCGTTATATATTGATGGGCTGCCTAGGTTATTAGGCACCGACGCAACAAGCCTCGGGACTTGGGCATCTATACTCACCTTAGCCGTTTTTTCTACAGCTCTAGCCTATGTACTGTATTTTAAAATACTGGCTTCCGCTGGGGCCACTAACATTATGCTGGTGACATTGTTGGTGCCTGTGTCAGCGATATTGCTGGGGTCGCTTTTTCTGCATGAAGCCCTAGAGTGGGTTCATTTTGTAGGTATGGGGCTTATAGCAATGGGTTTAGCGGTGATTGACGGACGACTCATCAGGTTAATGCGTTAAGCAGACGCAGGCATCGCGTCATTCCGGCGCAGGCCGGAATCTAGTTAGCATGACGATGAGATGTCAGGCTGGCGCAGTAAATCAAATTTATAAAGAGATAGAAGACATGCAAACATCAACTAACGAGCAGGTTAGCAAAATGTATGACGAAGCTGCGTCTAGCTATAATTCGATGATGGCAACGGAAATCAAGCTGCCTATTTATAACAAGGTAATGACTCGATTACATGATTCCATAACAGGTTTGCCGGGCTCGATTGTGGATACGTCCTGTGGCAGTGGCCATATGTTGGCCATGTATCATGCGCAATTTGATCAAGACCGCACTCTTATCGGTGTTGATTTATCCCCTGAGATGGTGGCTATTACCGCTCAACGCATTGGCGATTATGCCAAGGTGATTGTCTCTGATATGCGTGAATTACACATGTTGGAACACAGTTCCGCAGCGGCTGTGATTAGTTTTTTCGCGCTACACCATTTAGATTCTGTGGGCATTCAGAAGGCATTTGCAGAATGGCACCGGGTTTTGCTCGCTGGTGGCCAGTTGGTTGTTGCAGCCTGGGAAGGTGTGGGCGCCATCGATTATGGTGATGCGGCTAGTATTGTCGCTTTGCGCTATACCGCCGAAGAGCTAACCCAATGGGCTGTAGAGCGCGGCTTCGTTGTCACCCAATGTGATGTAGAAGAAGTTGATGAAATGCCAATGGATGCTATTTATTTGGCGCTAGGTAAGCCCTAGGCATCACCCATACCAAAACTCGCAAACGGAATAAAATCCACAAGGCTGTTTTTCGATACGCTGCTGGTGGTTTCGTCTAGTTCCACTAGTCCATCTGCACGGGTCATCGAGGTGAGAATACCAGAACCATGTGAGGCACTGCGCTTGAGTAAGATTTCGCCATTGTCTTGGCGCTCTTGAAAGACGCGTAACCACTCCCTTCGGCCGGTTTTTTTCTTCACCTCAAAGCCTAGCTTTTGCGGGTAAAACTTAGGCCGTTGCCAACCGCCGCCACTGAGGGCTCGAATTAGAGGCTGGCCAAACATGAGGGTACAGACGTTGGCCGCTACGGGGTTGCCAGGTAGACCCAGGAAGAAGGCCTTGCCCACCTTGCCAAAGGCCAGTGGCCGGCCCGGTTTAATGGCCAAGCGCCACCCGTGCACCTCACCAATGTCGCCTAATACCGCAGCCACGTGGTCATGGCTGCCGGTGGAGGCGCCGCCAGAGGTAATGATGAGCTGGTGGTTCGCGCTTGCCGCATCTAAGGCAGCGCGCAGGGTGTCATAATCATCGGCCAAAATACCTAAGTCGGTCACCTCGCAATGCAGGCTGGTTAATAGGGCTTTAAGCAAATGGCGGTTAACATCATAAATGCCATCTTCTGGCAATTCTTCACCTAGTTCATATACTTCGTTGCCGGTAGAAAATAGAGCTACGTTGACCTTTTCATAGACGTTAAGTTGCCCATGGCCAGCTGCTGCGGCGAGGCCTATGTCTTGTGGACGAATTTGTTGGCCGCGATGAATAATGATGTCACCGGCTTTTACGTCTTCACCCTGAGGGCGCCAGTTGCCATGGGCCTTGCAGTCCTTTGCAAAGCTTACGCAGTTATTGTCAATGGTAACGTCTTCTTGCATTACCACGGTGTCAGCGCCTGCTGGCATGCGAGCACCCGTGAGTACACGAATGCAGTGCCCTGCCTGCAGGGTGAGTTTGGCACTGCCACCGGCGTTGGCTTCTGCTGCCATAAGGGGTAGGGTGAAATCTTGTGTTCGGCTTAAGTGCTCGTAGTTGAAGGCATAGCCGTCGACTGCCACATTATCGAAGCGTGGGTTGTCATAAGTCGTGATGAGGTCTGCGGCTAAACGGCAGTTCATGCATTGGTCTAGAGGCAACCATAGGTTGGCTCGGGTTTGTTGTGAGGTGATGGCGGACTCAACTTGCACTTGCATCCGTTGCCATGCTGTAGAAGCTAGTATCAGTTGTTGGTTTGGGCTATAACAATCGTTGGTGTGGGTGGCTGGCGTGGCTGAATCAACGATTAAGCCGGTGTGTAGCAGTACAAAATTAGCCACTTGCTCTATGTTGTTAATGTCCAGTTTTGGAAGTTCGATGTCTAAGTCATCTTTGTCCGTGGCCATCGCAACTATATTGGGCATTTGATGGGCCAAAAAGCCACGTTTATTGAGGTTGCGTACCACTTCTAATTTAGGGTGAGGTGACCCCTTATAGCCTTCAACAATAACAATGTCGCACGGTGAAAAAAGGCTCGATAGTTGTTCTAAGGAAGGTTCAGGATCTCCACGTAACTCGTGCATCAAGGCCCAGCGTTGATCCGTTGCCACTAACGTTTCTATTGCGCCGGCGGCACGGTGGCGGTAGCTGTCTCGCCCCGGCTCGTCTATATCCACATTGTGGTGGGCGTGTTTAACGGAGGATACCTTGTAACCCATTGTTGTAAGCTGGCTAATAAGCCGCTCCACGAGGGTGGTTTTGCCGTTATTTTTCCATCCGACAACGCCGAAAACTTGCATGCTGTTATTACCTAATGAGGGCATCAATATGGGCTGATTGTACTGCATTTTTTGCCTCTTGGGACTGGCGCTATGTCATTTCGATTGCTTTAGATAGGGCCTTTACCTAGATGCTTGTGTTTGGGTCGCAATTGAATAAGAGCAGGGGGCTGGCATTACGCACAATACTGCAGCGAATATCAGACTCACGCTGCCAACCATAGTATGACAGCGAATTTAAGCGAGTGACCCAATGAAAAAGTACTCAGGCTTTAGCCTCTTTAAACATTCCCTTAGCCACCATGAAAACTGGCAGGCGGCATGGCGCAGCCCGCAGCCCAAGAAAGAATACGATGTAATCATCGTCGGCGGTGGTGGCCACGGTTTAGCCACGGCTTACTACTTGGCTAAAGTACACGGTATTACCAACGTCGCCGTGTTAGAAAAAGGCTACCTTGGTGGCGGTAACACCGCACGTAACACCACCATTGTGCGTTCTAACTACCTATGGGATGAAGCGTCTAAGTTGTACGATCATTCTTTGGACTTGTGGAAAGACTTGAGCCAAGATTTAAACTACAACGTCATGTTCAGCCAGCGAGGCGTATTGAACCTAGGCCACAACCTGCAAGACATGCGCGACATAGAGCGCCGTGTTAACGCCAACCGTTTGAACGGCATTGATGGGGTGGTATTGAATACCGCTGAAGTGAAAGAAATTGTGCCTATTATCAACGATTCTCAAGACATCCGTTACCCCGTATTGGGCGCGTCTTGGCAGGCTACTGGCGGTGTTGCTCGTCACGACGCTGTGGCTTGGGGCTTTGCCCGTGGCGCCGACAGCTGTGGTGTTGACTTGATTCAACAGTGTGAAGTGTTAGACATTGTTACCGAAGAAGGCGCAGTTGTGGGTGTAAAAACCAACCAAGGCTTTATTGGTGCTAAGAAAGTCGCTTGTGTTACCGCCGGTAACTCCGGTGTGATGGCAGCGATGGTGGGCCTACGTCTGCCTATTGAATCGCGTCCACTACAAGCGCTGGTGTCTGAGCCGATTAAGCCCATTATCGACACGGTGGTAATGTCTAACGCGGTTCACGCTTATGTGAGCCAATCTGACAAAGGCGACTTGGTTATTGGCGCCGGTGCAGACTCTTACAATGGTTATGGCCAGCGCGGTAGTTTCAACGTGGTAGAACATACCATGTCGGCTATTTGTGAGTTGTTCCCCATGTTTAGCCGAGTACGCATGAACCGTGCATGGGGTGGCATTGTAGATACCTGCCCAGACGCGTGTCCTATCATCTCTAAAACCAGTATTAAAGGTTTGTTCTTCAACTGCGGTTGGGGCACGGGCGGCTTTAAGGCCACACCGGGTTCTGGCAACGTATTTGCTCACACCTTAGCCCACGATGAAGCACATCCTTTAGCGGCACCTTTCAGTATTGATCGTTTCAGCACTGGCCACCTAATCGACGAGCACGGCGCTGCCGGCGTTGCTCACTAAACCCACACTAAGGAGACAACCACATGCACCATATTTACTGCCCTTACTGTGAGGAAATGCGTGAAGAAGAGGAATACTCTTACACGGGTGAAGCTCACATTGAACGTCCTAAAGACCCAGCTGCTATCAGCGATGAAGCGTGGGCTGATTACATTTTCTTCCGTTCTAACCCCCGCGGTATCCACCATGAAATGTGGTACCACGCGGCCGGTTGTCGTCGTTATTTTAACGCCACCCGCGACACACAAAGCTACAAAGTTCACGAGACTTATAAAATGGGCGAAATGCCATCAGTGACTGCCGCAACACTAGCAGCTAGCCAGACAAAGAACGGAGACGCCTCATGAGCCAAGTTAACCGTTTATCTTCCGGCGGTCGTATTGATCGCTCTAAGCCAATGAACTTTACCTTTAACGGCAAAACCTACCAAGGTTTTGAAGGCGACACCTTAGCCTCTGCCATGTTGGCTAATGGTGTTGGCATCGTAGGCCGTAGCTTTAAGTACAGCCGTGCCCGTGGCATTTTAGGCCATGGTGCAGAAGAGCCAAACGCCCTAATGCAATTGCACAAAGGCAATGAAACTATTCCTAACCCTCGCGCGACTCAAGTTGAATTGTTTGATGGCTTAACCGCTACCAGCACCAACGGCTGGCCGAGTGCAGAATTCGATCTAATGTCACTGATGGGTAAAATCGGCGGCATGATGATGCCTCCAGGTTTTTACTATAAGACTTTTATGGCACCACAAAAAATGTGGATGACCTACGAAAAGTTTATTCGTAAAGCCGCAGGTTTTGGTAAGTTGTCACATGAGCCAGATCCAGACACCTACGACAAAATTAATGCTCACTGTGATGTCATGGTGGTGGGTGCAGGCCCTGCGGGTTTAGCCGCAGCACTAGAAGCTGGTCGTAGCGGCAAGCGCGTGATTATTGTAGACGAGCAAAACGAATTTGGTGGCACCTTGCTTGCCAGCACTCAAACCGTTGATGGTGTTGATGCTGCAACATGGGCAGAGCAAGCCACTAGCCAGCTAGAAGGTATGGATAACGTACTGGTTATGCCACGCACCACGGCGTTTGGTTATTACGATCACAACTTTGTTGTGGCCTTAGAGCGTCGTACAGACCACATTGGTCCGGTTGCACAAACAGGTACTCGCCAGCGTTTGCACCGTATTCGTGCCCATCAAGTGATCTTGGCCACCGGTGCTATCGAACGTCCGTTAGTGTTTGGTAACAACGATTTGCCAGGTATTATGCTGGCCAACTCTGTTTCGACCTACATTAACCGCTATGCCGTAGTGCCGGGCCAGCGCTGTGTGGTCATGACCACCAATGATTCTGGCTACCAAACCGCCCTAGACATTCAAGCCGCAGGCCGTACTGTGGTGGCCGTAGTAGATTCTCGCCACACGCCAGATGGCCGTTTGGTTGCAGCCGCTAAAGCTGCTGGCATTCAAGTCATGGCCGGTCACGGCGTGATTGAAGCCCAAGGTGGCAAAAAAGTTACAGGCGCTATTGTTGCTCCACTCGATGCAGCCGGCGATAAGGTCACTGGTGCTAGCAAAACCTTAAGCTGTGATTTAATTGCCGTAGCCGGTGGTTGGAGCCCAGTAGTACACCTTAGCTGCCACACCGGTAGCCGCCCAGTATGGAAAGACGACGTAGCCGGTTTTGTACCTGGTGCTACTATACAAAATCAACACTTGGCAGGCGCAGTGGCAGGTGAATACTTGCTTTCTGAAGCCCTAAACGCCGGTGTTCAAGCCGGTGCTACTGCTTCTGACACAAGTTCTACACAAACCTTTGATTGTGGTGATGAATCTACAGGTGCTTCTCAAGCCTTGTACCTTGTGCCGCACACTAAACCCATTAGCCGTGCGCCAAAGCAGTTTGTCGATTTCCAAAACGACGTTACCGCAGCTGGCATTGAGCTAGCAGCGCGGGAAGGTTTCCAATCCATTGAGCATGTGAAACGTTATACTGCCATGGGTTTTGGTACTGACCAAGGCAAAACCGGTAACATCAACGGCATGGCCATTGTGGCTAAGACGCTGAACAAGTCGATTGCCGAAACCGGCACCACCATCTTCCGTCCTGCCTACACACCGGTTACCTTTGGTGCCATTGGCGGCCGTGATGTAGGTGAGTTGCTAGACCCAGCCCGTCATACAGCCATGCACCCTTGGCACGTGGCCAACGGCGCAGAGTTTGAGAACGTGGGCCAATGGAAGCGCCCTTGGTATTTCCCACAGGCTGGCGAAACCATGCAGCAAAGTCTAAACCGCGAATGTTTGGCAGTACGCAATAGCGTCGGTATTTTGGATGCGTCCACGTTAGGTAAAATCGACATTCAGGGTAAAGACGCCCGTGAATTTCTGAACCGTGTGTACACCAACGCTTGGTCTAAATTAGCCCCAGGTAAGTGCCGTTACGGCCTTATGCTGAAAGAAGACGGCATGATCTTTGATGACGGCGTAACCGCCTGTTTGAGCGACAACCATTTCTTAATGACCACCACTTCTGGTGGCGCAGCAGCCGTATTGGGTTGGTTAGAGTTGTGGCATCAAACGGAATGGCCAGACATGGAAGTGTACTTTACTTCTGTGACTGACCAATGGGCCACCTGTTCTTTTGCCGGTCCCAACTCGCGTAAAGTGTTAGAGAAGCTCTGTACCGACGTAGACCTGTCTGCAGATGCCATGAAGTTTATGGATTGGCGCGAAGGCACCGTAGCCGGTATTAAGGCACGTATCTTCCGTATTTCCTTTACTGGTGAATTGTCCTTCGAAGTCAACGTGCCTGCCGACCAAGGCCACTATATGTGGAAGAAGATCATGGAAGCCGGTGAAGAGTTTGGCATTACGCCATACGGCACCGAGTCTATGCACGTATTGCGTGCCGAGAAGGGCTTTATTATTGCCGGCCAAGACACCGATGGTTCCATGACCCCATACGACTGTTTGATGGGCTGGGCGGTTGGCAAAACTAAGGAGTTTAGCTTCTTGGGTGAGCGTTCATTCTCACGTCCTGATACAGCGCGTACCGACCGTAAGCAATTGGTTGGCCTCAAACCCAAAGATCCTACGGTGGTGATCCCAGAAGGCGCACAAATCGTCATGGATCCTAACCAGCCGATCCCGATGGACATGATGGGCCATGTGACTTCAAGTTACTGGAGCGAATGTTTAGGCCATGGTATTGCCATGGGCACCGTGAAAGGTGGCTCAGACCGTATGGGCGAAACCGTGTATTGCCCATTGGCCGATGGCCGTGTGTTAGCAGCGGAGATCTGTAGCCCCGTGTTCTATGATCCAAAAGGAGATCATCACAATGACTAATTTTGATACCAACAACATCGCGGAATCTTCATTACACCATCGTGTAGCGCACACCAACGCCGCTAATGCAGGTGTAGTGATGAAAGAAGACAAGTTTCGTGGTCAGTTAAACCTACGTGGCAACCCACAAGACGCAGCCTTTACCTCTGCGGTAGAAAAGGTGCTCGGCATCGCCTTGCCCATGGCGCCCAGCAGCAGTGCTCGTAACGGCGATACCGTGGTTTATTGGTTGTGCCCTAATGAGTGGTTGATGATTGTTGCTAGCGGCACACAGGGGCAGGTTGAAGCTGATTTGCGTGAAGCAATGGCTGGCCAGCACATCTCAGTAACAGACATTAGCTCTGGCCAAACCTTGGTTAACTTGTCGGGCACTGGAGTGGCTGAGTTAATGCAAAAGTCTACCGTGTACGATTGTCACGAGTCCAACTTCCCCGTAGGCAAAGTGGTGCAAACTACCTTCGCTAAAACCGGCACCACTATGTGTAAGTTAGCAGACGGCTCTTTTGATCTAGTGATTCGTCGTAGCTTCTCTGACTACTTCTTCTTA
The DNA here is from genome assembly GCA_003523085.1 of Oceanospirillaceae bacterium. Classification (GTDB taxonomy): domain Bacteria; phylum Pseudomonadota; class Gammaproteobacteria; order Pseudomonadales; family Balneatricaceae; genus Njordibacter. Next base: position 21,085 of record DPHD01000068.1, read on the forward strand.
TGGTTGCGCGATGCCAGCGATGAGTATGGCTTGAGCGTTAGTTAAGCTGCGCTTTCTACTCTAAATCCTAAAAGACCAGCATAAGCTGGTCTTTTAGGATTTAGAGTAGAAGTAAATGTATTCGGTTATAGTTGATCAGTTTATAGCGATGCTAAGGCGAGGTTTTTAGCTGAGATTCAAATAAGGCAACCTGAGCTTGTGTTTGCGAGTGTGTTCGTGCATTATTTGTCCTAGGTCCGTGGACATGGGACAGTGGGGTTGTGGAGAGTATGAAAAGTCAAGATATTGGTTTGTTGCTTAAGTTGCTGTCGCTTCAAAAGCAAGAGAAGGCCAGTGGTCGCATTAATATAGACAGCCATGTTAGAGCTACATGGCCTGACGACTGGTGTGATTGGGACATAGAGCTAGAAGGCGAACAAAGTACCTATGTCAATGGGTTAGCATTTAACCGTTATGCTGAGTCACTCTACACGGTACGTGCACTAGCGCAAGCAACGGGCATTAGTAAATCGCAAATTAATACGTCACTTAATCGCTGCATAGCCGTAGGCCTAGCTAAAAAAGACCGTAAGACTGGTGTTCCAAAGCCAAATAAAAAGGCATTGTTTGATTTTATAGTCTCAGGTCTAAAATATGTTTTCCCGGTAACGCCTGGAGCACTAACAAGGGGAATAGCCACTGCTTTTGCTGCGCCAGTGTTAAATAAAAAACTTATGAGCACGGGTGACTTTGCTCTAGTTTGGCCAGACGCGAAGGGCAGTACCAAAGGGATGTCTGTAGAGCCGCTATTTAAAGCGGCTACCTACGCAGTGAGATACGACCCTGAAATGTATGCCTTGTTGGCACTAATTGACTCGATACGGTTAGGGCAACCACGAGAAGCAAACTTGGCCATTAATCTACTGCGTAGCCATTTTGAACTGGAGCCATAGCATGGATCCCCTAATTCTTCATCGACAAATGCTAGAGCAAGTTGCACTCGCGCTAGGTGAGGAGCTCTTGCTAACAATGACTTTTGTGGGCGGCTGCACCACAGGTTTGTTATTAACAGACGCCTTTTCTAGTGAGCAAGGGCGTCACACTGACGACGTAGACCTTATCGTACACCTAATGGGGCATGTAGGGTTCTATCAATTACAGACTCAGCTTACGAAGCGCGGCTTCAGCATTAACATGCCAGACCCAGATGAGGATTTCCCCATATGTGCGATGAAGCTAGGAGACCTGCGTGTCGATTTTATGCCGGACGACGCAAGCGTATTGAACTTTACCAATAGGTGGTACAAAGCGGCTATGCAAACGGCAACGCCGTATCAACTAACGGGTGATATTACTATTAACTTAGTGAGCCCGGTCTATTTTATTGCCACCAAATTAGAGGCATATAAAGGGCGTGGTATGGGCGACGCTCTGAGTAGCAGAGACATTGAAGATATCTTGCTGCTGGTGGATGGTCGCGAAGAACTCATTTACGAGGTACAGTCTGCCGCTACGGACGTACATGCATATATCGCCAGAGAGTTTAGCTCTTTGCTGCAAGACAATAATTTCGAGTATGCAGTTGCCAGTCAAAGTGGGCCTAGCAATGAGCGCGAACAGATGATCTTTGACCGTCTAGAGTTGTTAGCCAAAACACCAGTAGAGCAGCATTAATGGACATTACTTGGCACAGCCGGCGTGGGAGGCAGCGTCGCGCTAACTGTGATGCTGTTACTATAGAATATACGCCAAACTATTTGTTGGCCATGCTTGTAGATGCTGCCGAGAAAAGCCCTCGAAGCCAAAGATTTGCTCAACATTGGGCCAGTAATATAATCCACCAGGCCATTAGCTTAGGCGATTACGGTGGTCCGGAACGATTGATGGGCATCATGCACCAACAGCAAAAGCAGCTAAGGCATGAATATCTGCACGAAATTGCCAGCTATTGCATGCTGCGCTTAGATTTAAAGAGTGGTTGTTTTCAGTTGTTAAGTACTGGGGATTGCCAGGCGGGTATCCAAGGTAGCGGCCCAATAGATTGGTTAACAACTCCCCACCGAGCTAATCAAAATTTGCTAACACGCTCGTTAAATGCGAAACGTTTCTTACGACCGGACATTATTGAATCTACACTAGCTCCCGGAGTTAGTTTGATATTATGCTCCGATGGGTATTGGAGCGAACACCTACAGCAGCAAACGCCATTCAACCAACTTACAGACGATGCCAGTGTGTTGAAATTGGCTTACGGTAAGACTAACCTCTCAGCCACTACCGACACGGATAATTTAATAGTGAATTACTGTTAAACGGAAGCCGGTGAAGAGTTTGGCATTACGCCTTACGGCACCGAATCTATGCACGTATTGCGTGCAGAGAAGGGCTTTATTATTGCCGGCCAAGACACCGATGGTTCTATGACCCCATACGACTGTTTGATGGGTTGGGCGGTTGGCAAGACTAAAGAGTTTAGCTTCTTGGGCGAACGTTCATTCTCACGTCCAGACACAGCACGCACCGACCGTAAGCAGTTGGTTGGTTTGAAGCCAAAAGATCCTACGGTAGTGATCCCAGAAGGCGCACAAATCGTAATGGACCCGAATCAGCCGATTCCAATGGACATGATGGGCCACGTCACTTCAAGTTACTGGAGAGAGTGTTTAGGTCATGGTATTGCCATGGGCACCGTTAAAGGTGGATCAGAGCGCATGGGCGAAACCGTATACTGTCCACTGGCCGATGGCCGTGTGTTAGCCGCAGAGATCTGTAGCCCCGTGTTCTATGATCCAAAAGGAGATCATCACAATGACTAATTTTGATACCAGCAACATCGCGGAATCTTCATTACACCACCGTGTAGCGCACACCAATGCCGCTAATGCTGGCGTAGTGATGAAGGAAGACAAGTTTCGTGGTCAGTTAAATCTACGTGGTAACCCACAAGACTCAGCCTTTACCTCTGCAGTAGAAAAGGTACTCGGCATCGCTTTGCCAATGGTACCCAGTAGCAGCGCCCGTAACGGCGACACGGTGGTTTTTTGGTTATGCCCTAATGAATGGCTGAGTTAATGCAAAAGTCTACGGTGTACGATTGTCATGAGTCTAACTTCCCAGTAGGCAAAGTGGTGCAAACTACTTTCGCAAAAACCGGCACCACCATGTGTAAGTTAGAAGACGGGTCTTACGATCTAGTGATTCGCCGTAGCTTCTCGGATTACTTTTTCTTGTGGCTTAAAGATGCCAGCGATGAGTATGTCTTGAGCGTTAGTTAATTCGTTCGTCACTCAGTCTTTATAAAAATCCTCAGCTTTGTCTGGGGATTTTATTACTCTAGTTTTCTTGCCTTGGGCTTTTAGTATCCGGGCTAATAGTTATATTATTGTATAACCCTACCGCTTGTTATATATTGGTATAACTTTCTAGGTAGGAGTGAATACCATGACATCTATTGCGATACGTCAATCAGGGGGTGCAAATATCGTGAGTATTCCCAAAGCTATCGTCAAAACTCTCGGGCTACATGTTGGATCAAAACTGGATTTGTCCATCGTTGACAACCGCATTGTGTTAACGCCGGTAGACAATGAACTGACGCTTGACATGCTTTTAGCTGGTAGTCCAAAAGCATGTTTTGCTATTACTGACGAAGACCGTGAATGGCTTGATATGAGCCCACTAGGAGAGGAAGTGTGACGTATATTCCGGACAAAGGGGATATCGTTTCATTGAACTTTGATCCTAGCTCGGGGAGCGAAATCATGAAGAATCGCCCAGCATTGGTTATTTCTCGAAAAAATTTCAACCAACATACTGGTTTTGCAATTGTCGTCCCAATTACTAGCACTAAGCGCGGCATGGCCCTTGAAGTACCGCTAAGCGAAACGTCTACTCAAGGCGTTATTCTTATCCACCAATTACGTTCGCTAGACGTTGAAAGTCGCTCAATTAGGTTTATAGAAAAGGCGCCCGAAGCAATCACAGATAAAGCGACAAAAATGGCTGTGGTTATTATCCAATAAAAAGCAACCAGCGTTGGATTTCTGATAGTGCGCGTCACTACGGGGCAAACCTCACCCTCACCAAGGTACGGAGCATGTCATGAAACTTAAACAATCACCTACGCTCATCCTCATTGATTGCCAAGAAGGCTTTAACGACTGGAGCTGTTGGGGTGGCAACCGCAATAACTCTAGTTTAGAGCAAAACCTGCAGGGGCTGTTGGAATTGTGGCGTACAAATCAATGGCCAGTGGTACATATTGTGCATCATAGCCAAGACCCTAACAGCATTCTGAGGCGTGATAAAAGCAGCGGCGGCATTTGGCCAGAGTTAACCCCTAAAGCAGACGAACCTGTGATGGTTAAACGTGAAAATTCGGCTTTTATAGGCACTGAACTAGAGGTGTATTTACGTCGAAACAACGCTAAAAATCTTGTGCTTGCAGGATTAACCACCAACCACTGTGTGTCTACCACCACACGTATGGCAGGCAATATGGGTTATGACGTACAACTGGTGGGTGATGCTTGCGCTACCTTTGACCGTATCGGACCCAATGGCGTGACCTATGATGCACAACTGATTCATGAGGTGTGTTTGTCGGACCTACATGGTGAGTTTTGTCAGGTGGTAGGTATTAGCGAGCTAGACATCAAACTAGGTCATATAGGGACGGGGACAGGGGTGTCATAAGCAGGTAAAATATCGGCTTGAGCTATTTTACTATAACCAAGTAATCGCACCCTCTGGAATTCTTCAATGATACGCATCACCAACCTACAACTGCCCCTTGATCACGACGAGCAGGCCTTAAGCCAAGCCATATTGACGCGTTTGTCTATTCAGGCCGATGAATTACTGGACTTTGTAATTCATCGTCGTGGTTATGACGCGCGCAAAAAGAGCAAGATTGTTCTCATCTACACCTTAGACGTTAACACCACGCAAAATGAGCAGCTATTAGCCACCTTTGCCAATGATCAATTGATTAAAGTCAGCCCCGACATGAGTTACAAATTTGTGGCTCAAGCGCCAGCTGTGGTTGAAGATCGCCCTATAGTGATTGGTTTTGGCCCTTGTGGCTTGCTCATCGGCTTAGTATTGGCGCAAATGGGTTATAAACCCATTATTTTAGAGCGTGGTGCAGCGGTACGGCAGCGTACTAAAGACACCTTTGGTTTTTGGCGTAAGAAGGTGTTGAATACCGAATCAAATGTACAGTTTGGTGAGGGTGGGGCGGGTACCTTTTCCGATGGCAAACTATACAGCCAAGTGAAAGACCCTAAGCACTACAGCCGTAAAGTGCTCAACGAATTTGTAGAAGCCGGTGCCCCAGAAGAAATTTTGTTTGTCAGCAAACCCCATATTGGCACCTTTCGATTGGTGTCTATGGTGGAGAAAATGCGCGCCACCATTGAGTCACTAGGCGGTGAAATTCGGTTTGACACGCGGGTTGATGATATACACCTCGAAAGCGGCCAAATTACCGGCGTTAGTTTGGCAGATGGCACAGAGCTAAAGTCTCGTCACATTGCTCTGGCCGTAGGTCACAGTGCCCGTGATACCTTTAAAATGTTGTTTGATAAAAAAGTCTATATCGAGGCAAAGCCATTTTCCATTGGTTTTCGTATAGAGCATCCGCAATCACAAATAGACAAGGCTCGATTTGGCGCTCATGCGGGTAACGAAATTTTAGGCGCAGCAGACTATAAATTAGTGCACCATTGCGATAATGGCCGCTCGGTTTATAGTTTTTGTATGTGTCCTGGTGGCACGGTGGTGGCAGCAACCTCGGAAGAACATCAAGTGGTCACCAATGGCATGAGCCAGTACTCGCGCGCTGAGCGTAACGCCAATAGTGCCATTGTGGTGGGTATAGATCCATCGGATTACCCAGGCGATGCGTTGGCGGGTATTGAACTGCAGCGTCAATTAGAGCGTAAAGCCTATGTGATGGGTGGTGAGAACTACGATGCGCCGGCGCAAACTGTGGGTGATTTCCTCAAAGGTAAACCGTCACAAGCGTTAGGCAAGGTAGAGTCGTCGTTTAAGCCGGGTATTAAACTCACCGATTTATCCGACGCCTTGCCAGATTATTGTATTGATGCCATCCGTGAAGCCATTCCGGTATTTGAACGTAAAGTAAAAGGTTTTGCCTTGGCCGACGCTTTGATGACTGGCGTAGAAACTCGGACTTCTGCCCCCATTTGTATTAAGCGTGGCACAGATTTACAAAGCATCAATACCCAGGGCTTATACCCCGCAGGTGAAGGTGCAGGCTATGCAGGGGGCATCATGTCGGCAGCCATTGATGGTATTAAAATTGCCGAAGCCATGGCTTTGAGTATGAACAATCCATGACCCAACAGTTACTGCATAGTGCGGTGGCTAAAGTTTAGGCTAAAATAAGCCCTCAACTACCTGTTTTTAATTATAGAGAAATACCATGTTAGCAACCTATTCCTTCGCTATTTGGGGCCTTTGGCTCATTTTATTGACTGTGTTTATTCAATCTGCCGTGGCCTCAGTAGCCCACCGCAAACAAAAGCATTATGTGCCCGGTATTGTAGATGCTAACTTGAGCCATGAGTCGTTTGTCTTTCGTAGCGACCGCACTTTTTTAAATTCCCACGAAAACCTTCTGATGATGTTTGGCCCTGCGGTATTAGCCATGTTGGTAGGTATGGATGCGTATTGGCTGGGCTTGTTAGTGTGGGTATACGCGATTGCCCGTTTACTTCACATGGCCTTGTATTATGTGATTGCCACCGAAAAGAACCCTAGCCCGCGTAGCTACTTTTACATGGTAGGTAACGTTGCAACCTTGGTATTGTTGGTTCAACTTGGACAGCATTTAGCTGCGTAATGAACACCTCGGCGCTATTCGACGACTTTCGTTTACACGAGCGCCCTGGTCTATGAGTTTGACGGTAAAAGCTAAGACCAGTCTTCTAAAGCTAGCTGGTCTTGCAGGTGATAGAAGGCTTTGTCGTTAGTGACTAAAACAAGGTTTTCTGACTTTGCATGGGCGGCAATCAACATGTCCATAGCGGATAGTGAAACACCACGGGCTTCACAAGACGCTCTTAAGAAAGCGTAGGTTTGTGCTGCACAGGCACCCCAGGACAAAGTGTCTACCCGTATGAGGAATTCGTGTACCACTTTGGGTAGCCATTTGGCATCGGGTTTTTTGGCCACGCCCAACAATAGTTCGGCATGGGTAATTGACGAAATACACACCTGACTTATGGGCAGCTGTTGCAAGCGCCGTTTAATAGCAGCGGGTTGCCCCTTGATAAGATAACTCACCGTATTGGTATCGAGCATATATTTTGGTTTAGACATCAAAATAAATCTCTGTCGATAGGGGCTTCGTTATCACGTTCTATAGTGAAGTCATTGGGTACTTTTACGGTGTCTAAAGCAGCGAAAAAACCATCCCAAGTATTAGGTTTTTTGGACAACACTACATCACCAGTAGTAGGATCATGGCGAATATATACCTCATCCCCGTCAAATCGGTAATTCACTGGCAAGCGCACTGCCTGGCTGCGCCCGTTCATAAAAAGCTTGGCTACTTGGCTCATCGATAACTCCCCACTTTTGTGATATATCAAAGTATATACCAAGGGTGGTATCGACTCAATGCCCTTGGCAAAGTTAATGCTCGGCTAGATGAGGTTATGGCAGGCTGTAGTTGCGGTGGCCGCCGTGTTGTATTGGACCTATGGCCCGACCTGGTGGTGGCGTTAATGATGAGCGGCTTGTTCGTTTATACGGCGCTGGTTATTTTTAATCAGGCGTAGTCCGAGCTAAAGTCTGGTGATAGTGTCTAGACCAGCGGCCAAAAAAAAGGCTCCATATAGGAGCCTTTAATAGAGTGTATGGTTTAACCCGGAGACATGCCACGTAGTCTTTCGCTACGGCGTCTAAGTAGCTCAAGTACGGTAAGTAAGCATACAGACATAACAACCAAAATGCTGGCCACGGCCAAGATTGTGGGTGAAATCTGCTCGCGGATACCAGAGAACATCTGGCGTGGAATGGTACGTTGCTCCACATCGGCAATAAACAATACGGCAACCACTTCATCTAACGAAGTAATAAAGGCGAACAAGGCACCAGAAATCATACCCGGTAGGATCAAAGGCATAATAATACGGCGGAAAGTGGTCCAGCCATTGGCACCCATGTTTTGCGAAGCCCTCACTAGGCTCATGTCAAAACCACTGAGGGTGGCAGTTACGGTAATGATAACGAACGGTACGCCTAAGGTGACGTGGGCTAAAATCACACCGGTGTAGGTCTTAGCGATACCAATGGAAGAATAAAAGAAGAACATGCCAGTGGCTGTAATCACCAAAGGTACAATCATCGGTGAAATCAACAAGCTGGTAATCAAGGCGCGGTGAGGCATTTCTGGGCGTGATAAACCTAAGGCTGCCAAGGTGCCAAGGGTGGTTGCGATGATGGCGGACACGGTGGCAATAAAGAAGGAATTACGTGCCGCGCGTATCCACTGGGCGTTGTTCCACATGTCGGACCACCAGCCTTCGATGGCTTCAGGGGCCTTCATGCCATTATGCAAAATGTCCAAATACCAACGCGAAGAATAGGCCTCGGAGTCAAAACTGAGCATGCCGTCGGTAAAGGTGAAGTAGGGCTCGGCGTTAAACGATAGTGGCATGATGATCAGCACGGGTGCAATCAAAAAGACCAGCACGCTGGCGCTGATAACAAGAAAAATATAGCGTGTAAAGCGTTCGCCGGTCGTTGCGTAATCGTGCATTTTTTCCATAAAATACAAAGGGATACCGAATATCAATAAAAACCCGATGGCGGCTTTAATGGTGCCTGTAAGAAGCACAACCAATACGGTAGCGAGGGCAAGAAAAAAGTAAGCCCGGCCTTTGTTGTGTATGGAATTTTGTAAAAAATTAATCATTGTAATGTCCCGTTCCTTAACCAAACTTGAGTTTATCGATGCCGATTAATTTGTTGTAAACCCAGTAAAGTAACAACACAACCACTAGCAGCATGGTGCCTAAAGCAGCGCCTAGACTCCAGTTAAGGGACTTTTGAATATGGTATGCGATCAGGTTAGAGATTAATAAACCGTCTTGGCCGCCCACCAGTGCTGGGGTGATGTAATAACCAATGGCTAGGATGAATACCAACAAGGTACCGGCAGCAAGGCCTGGTAAGGTTTGTGGTAAATACACCCGGCGATACGCGTAAAATGGCTTAGAGCCCATGGATAGGGCCGCACGCATGTATGTAGGTTGTATGGTTTTCATAACCGAGTACAAGGGCAGGATCATAAAGGGCAACAAAATATGTACCATGGCAATGATGGTGCCGGTTTGGTTGTAGATCATCTGAATGCGGCCATCGTCACCGATAACACCAAAGTAAACTAACAAATCGTTAATCACACCTTCCGTTTGTAGAATGGCAATCCAAGCCGTTGTACGCACCAATAGGGAGGTCCAAAACGGTAGCAATACCATAATCATCAGTAGGTTAGATTGACGCAATGGTAACACCGACA
>DPHD01000068.1:30865-47979 GCA_003523085.1 Oceanospirillaceae bacterium
AGGTAAATTTGATACAGTTCATCGGCTTGTACTATTTCGCCAGTTTCGTCGTATTTTAGGTCCATGGCGGCCACATAAAACGACGGTGAAATGTCGTGTGATGCGCGCTGCAAAGTGAGCCACACTTGAGGGTTGGCCCATTTTTTATCAATTTTAATGAGGGCTTCTTTGTAGGGCCCTTGTTTTATATTCTTAACTTTACGAGCAGATTTGGTAAATAAGCTTCGGCTGCCAGGCATTTCATAGTTAATGCGAGTAGCCATGTTACCTACGGTACGCCCAACTTCTCGTACTTTCTTAGCTTTAGCTAAGTCTTTGACAAATATTTCAAAGGTTTCTTCTGACGGTAAACCCTGTCCATCCCATTGTTGGATAGCAGTAGCAAAGTCAGGTACCACAGCAGACACCTTGTTGTTATGGATACTATTGAACAGCATCTGACCAATAGGGAAGACAAAACTAATCAATAAAAACAACACCAACGGCAGCGTCAATAAAAATGCACGACGGCGCTGTATGGCAGTGGTTTTGGCTAGCTTCTCTTTTAATGGCAGGGTGTTAGCTTGATCTATAGAGGGGTTCGCAGTAGTCATAAACAGTGAGGTATCTAGAAAGAATGAATGAGGGCGGGCCTACCTGTTGAAGGTAAGCGCCGCCCTATGGTGTAAACCTAAGTTTACTTAGTTAACCAAGCGTTGAAACGCTCGTTTAGCTGGTCTGAGTTATCTGCCCAAAACTCAAAGTCGTTCTGCAGTGCACGCGTGAAGTTAGCAGGTGCAGTAGGCATGTGTGGTGCCATGTCTAGACTTGGATCTGAGTGGAAAGAGCTCACTAGGCCAAATGAAGACTTACGTAACGGACCGTAAGGGATCCAGCTGGCTTGATCTGCAAGAGCCTTGGTGCTGGTTGAGAACTTAACAAAGTCCATAGTGGCTTCTTGATTAGGTGCACCTTTAGGGATAACCCAAAGATCCAAATCCCAAACCTGGCCGTCCCAGTTGATGACAAATGGCTTGCCTTCAGAGGCAATGGCGTTAAATACACGGCCGTTGTAAGCCGTAGTCATAACCACTTCACCATCAGCCAATAACTGTGGTGGCTGGGCACCAGATTCCCACCATACGGTTGAATCTTTAATGGTATCTAATTTAGCAAAAGCACGGTCAATACCCGCTTCTGTGCTTAACAATTCGTATACGTCTGCTGGATCAACACCGTCAGCCATCAAAGCGAATTCTAGGTTAGGCTTAGCACCTTTGCGTAAACCACGCTTACCAGGGAATTTGTTAGTGTCAAAGAAGTCTTTAAGGCCATCAACGCCTTGGATCTTGCTTTCATCATGGATGAATACAGTAGACCATACGATGTTACCTACGGCACACTCCTGTAGAGCGCCAGGAAGGAAGTCTTCTGCAGCTGAAACGCCGTTAGCGCCGTCTGGCAATGCAGAGTGGTCGATCACTTCAAGAATACCTTCGTCACAACCACGTACGGCGTCAGAAAGTTCTACGTCGACTAAGTTCCAAGTGACGTTGCCGGCTTCTACCTGTGCCTTAATTTCGGCCAAACCACCATTGTAGTCTTCCGAGATGACAGTGTTGCCAGTGTAACCATTCCAAGGCTTGTGGTAAGCCTCTACTTGAGACTTAGTGTAAGCACCGCCCCAAGATACTACGGTGATGTCTTCTGCTTGTGCGGAACCTGCAACCATAGTGGTCGCAACTGCTGCAGCAATCAGTGTTTTGTTAATAATCTTGTTCATGAATAATTCTCCAAGTTTTTTGTTATTGTGAATTGAACTAACAATTCGGCATGACTCCTTTCTATGCATCAAGAGCCAAGCAGTCCTCCATCTTCCAACCGATCGTCACTGTATTGCCTTCTTGCAATAAGCTATTAGCGGTTGAATTTGGAACTTTGACGATAAAATCGTCGTGTCCGCACACGGTAAAACGAGTACGGATATGGTCGCCATGGTAAATTAATTCTTCTACCTTGGCGGAAAATAAGTTATCGACGCTGTTGGCATCCGGGTTAACAAATACGCGCTCGGGCCGCAAGGATACAGTCGAACGATCGCCCACAGAGTTAACATTAACTTTGTTGGCTACGAGTTGATCACCGTTGTCGCTCAGTATATTAACCGTATCGCCGTCAATGGCGGTTACTTTGCCCATAAGGCGGTTGTTTTCGCCAATAAAATTGGCTACAAAGGCATTTTCGGGTCGTTCATATAAGGCGGCAGGTGCGGCGCACTGCTGCACGATGCCGTCTTCAAACACCGCGATACGGTTAGACATGGTTAAGGCTTCGGTTTGGTCGTGGGTTACATACACCACGGTTAATCCCAGTTGCTCATGCATATGCTTAATTTCGTATTGCATCTGCTCTCGTAGGTTTTTGTCCAACGCACCCAAGGGTTCATCCATGAGGACTAAGTCGGGATCAAAAATCAGAGAACGAGCTACGGCAACACGCTGTTGCTGGCCACCCGAAAGTTGCATGGGACGACGGCCGCCAAAGGCACCTAGCTGAACCATGTCCAGCGCTCTATTAACGCGCTCTTCTCGCTCAGCTTTAGGGATCTTACGAACCTCTAAAGGAAACGCCAAGTTCTCTGCCACCGTCATGTGGGGGAAAAGTGCATAGTTTTGGAACACCATACCGATACCACGCTTATAGGGTGGTACTTTATTGATAGGTTTGCCTTTAAGGTAAATTTCACCTTGGGTCGCAGGTTCAAAACCAGCGAGCATCATTAGACAGGTTGTCTTGCCAGAGCCTGAAGGCCCAAGCATAGTGACAAATTCGCCGGGGGCGACATCGAGGTTGAAATCTTTGACGACGAGGGTTTCTCCGTCGTAGCTTTTTTGAATATTTTCAAAGCGTACTAGTGGTGCTTCACCAGTCATAGGAGGCGCTCTTTTGTAATTGAATAGACAAACGGGACACTTAATAACCCACTAGATACTTTATGGGCCATTTAGGTTCGCGTTGCGGAACAGCTAAAGTAACGCCAAACCAAGGTGTGGCACAACCCCAATTTGTCTATAGGGACCCGCATAGGCAAAAATATATGCTCAATTTGACAAAACTGTATGCCTGTAATTTACAAAGCTGATCAGTTGGGATAGAAAATCCTTATGTTGGCGATTTAGGTGGTGGCTAAGCTATGGGTGTCACCATCGACGGTTAAACTTTGGCCAGAGATCTTGGTGCCCAAATCTGAAAAGCTAAAGATAATCATATTGGCAATATCTTCGGCATCTACAAAGGTTGATAAAGACGTGTTTTTGACATTGTCTAAACGTACCTTTTCTAAACTTTCACCGGTCGCTTCAGCAATACTACTGACCACCCGATCCATACGGTCACCGTTGACCGCCCCAGGACAAATGCAGTTCACTCGAATGTTAAAAGGCCCCAACTCCATGGCCATGGTTTTAGTTAAGCCGACAATGGCCCATTTTGCACAGGCATAGGGGCTGCGCATGGGGTAACCAAATAGGCCTGCGGTGGATGACAAGTTCATAATGGCGCCGCCCTGTTGCTTGAGAAGAGGGATGGCGTGTTTGGAAACATAAAACGTAGCATGTAAGTTAACCTCGAAAGTGGCTTTCCATGCATCAATGTCCAGGCTCTCTATGGGACCAGCTGGTCCAGAAATGCCGGCGTTGTTCACCAAAAAATCTAGTTTTCCTGCAAATACTCGATCGATTTGAGCAAACATTTGAGCCACTTCATCAGGCTGGGTGACATCAGTCACAGAAGTACTTAGCAGTGGGTACTGCTGCTTAAATGCGTCTAATGCCGCGGCATCGATATCACAAACGTGTATTTTGGCTCCGGCATTCATTAGGGCAATCGCGGTGGCTTTGCCAATGCCCGTAGCTCCGGCCGTAATCAAGACGTTTTTATTGTCGATACCCTGCATGCTAGTCACTCCGAAATGGTAAGTAATTCGGATATTGACCGAGCATAGCCCAGTCAGCTTGTATATATCCGCAGTATTCTTGTCTGTTTTTGATAAGAAAGCAGTTACAGGCTACGGATACACTGCCCACATCCTGTGCAATTGAGAACCTTTATATGACTAACTTACCTTTCTATATTAACGGTCAATGGTGCGAGCCGTTAACCAGCCGCCAGAGCTTGCCGGTCATCAATCCGGCGACTCAAACATCCTGTGCGCAGGTGTGGCTGGCCGACACAGCTGATGCAGAGGCTGCTATTAATGCCGCTGCTGAGATGTTTGAAGATTGGAGTAAGACTAAGTTAGAACAGCGCATCGTGATGGTGGAGGCGTTCTTAAAGGCCTATCAGCGCCGCTACCAAGTTATGGCTAGCGCCATCACTGAGGAAATGGGTGCGCCTGCGACTATGTCATACGACATGCAAGCAGAGACCGGTGTAGGCCACACCCAAGCGCACTTGCTGGCTGCCAAACAGGCGGTGATAGAGCACACCATGGGTGCACAAGGACAGTTGCTTAAAGAGCCCATAGGCGTGTGCGTGTTGATCACGCCTTGGAACTGGCCCATCAACCAAATTGTGTGCAAGGTGGTTCCGGCTTTGTTGGCGGGTTGCACGATGGTGCTAAAACCCAGCGAGTTGACGCCGCTGTCGGCCCAAATATTTGCTGAGTGTGTACATGAAGCAGGAGTTCCGGCCGGCGTATTTAATATGCTTCATGGCACGGGTGAAGCTATTGGAGACTACCTCACCAGCCATGCTCGGGTGGACATGGTGTCGTTTACAGGCTCGACCCGTGCCGGCAGCCAAATTGCTATTTCTGCTGCCCCCACCGTAAAACGTGTGAGCCAAGAGTTGGGCGGTAAATCGGCTAACATTATTTTTGCCGATGCCGACTTAGGGGCTCAAGTTGAGTTGGGCGTGCAGGCGTGTATGTTGAATTCTGGGCAATCGTGCGACGCGCCCACACGCATGTTGGTGGAGGCGAGCGTTTACGCTCAAGTGGTGGCCTTGGCTAAAGCGGCCATAGATGCCACCCAATTGGGCGACCCACAACAGCCAGGCGATCACTTAGGTCCCGTTGTTTCAGAGCCCCATTGGCACAAAGTGCAGGCTCTCATAGGCGCTGGTATTGATGAAGGCGCGACGCTACTTGTGGGTGGGCTCGGTAAACCCAGTGGTTTTGAGACCGGTTATTATGTTCGACCCACGTTATTTGTGGATGTAGACAACAGCATGACCATTGCCCAAGAAGAAGTATTTGGGCCGGTGTTAGTGCTGATCCCGTTTGCTGATGAGGCCGATGCGGTGCGTATTGCAAACGATAGTCCCTATGGTCTAGCAGCCTATGTGTCCACCCAAGACATCGACAAAGCCAGGCGGGTGGCACGCCAACTGCGGGCTGGAACGGTGCACATCAATATGGCGGACCTGGAATACTGTATGCCATTTGGTGGCTATAAGCAGTCGGGCAATGGCCGTGAATATGCGGCTTTTGGTTTGCATGAATTCCAAGAAACCAAAGTCATCGCTGGCTATTATTAACTCACAGGTTGGAATCAAAGTATGAAAATTGGTTTTGTAGGGTTAGGTAATGTGGGCAGTAAACTCGCTGGCAGTTTATTGCGTAATGGTTATGCGGTGATGGTACGCGATCTCAACGACGTATTTGTGGCAGATTTTGTGGCTCGCGGTGCCACTGCAGCCGACACGCCTAAACAATTGGCTCTGAGCTGTGATTTAGTGATTACTTGTTTACCTTCGCCTGCGGCCTGTTCAGCGGTGATGGAAGGTGAAGAAGGCGTGGTTGCAGGCTTGTCGGAGGGCAAAATTTGGTTAGAAATGAGTACCACCGACGAAAGCGAAATTAGACGCATAGGCGATTTAGTTAAAGCCCAAGGGGCGCAGCCCGTGGACTGCCCCGTGTCTGGTGGTTGTCACCGGGCCGATACGGGCAATATTTCCATCTTTGCTGGTTGTAGCCGCGACACCTTTGAGCGGGCGTTGCCGATTCTTACCACCCTTGGGCGTCGCGTACTACACACCGGCGAGTTGGGGACGGCATCTAAGTTGAAGGTGGTGACTAATTACCTAGCCACGGCGCACTTGGTGGCTTTATCCGAAGCCTTAACCGCTTGCAAGGTGATGGATTTGGACATGAACGTGAGTTATGAAGCTATTAAAGCCTCCTCGGGCAATTCGTTTGTGCATGAAACCGAATCGCAAGTGATCTTGAATGGCTCGCGGGACATTAATTTCACCGTTGATTTAGTGCTTAAGGACGTGGGGTTGTTTAATACCCTGACTCAGCGTGAGGGCATGCAGTTGGACCTCGCCCCGCTGTTGGTGGATATTTTTAGTCAGGCGCAAGCAGAGTGGGGCCCACGGGAAAGGTCGCCCAACATTATTCGTCGTTATGAGGAACCTATGGGGGTCAAGGTTCTGGGGTCGGGTTTTCCGGCCGACATGATTGACGATGAACCCGAAGAAGTGGGTTATGAACTGATGGCCAAAGGCCGCCAAGACGGTTAGCTTAACCCTTGCGCAAGGCACGGTTGGTTTTGGCGGTGGCTAGCGCTTGGGTTGGATCGTCGGGCCAAGGGTGTCTTGGGTAGCGTCCCTTCATTTCTTTTTTAACCTCGGTATAGCTGGTTTGCCAGAAATGAGCTAAGTCTTGTGTTACCTGTAACACGCTTCCCCGTGGTGATAGTAGGTGTACCTGCAAGGCCGTTGAATAGCCGATCATGGGGGCCTTTTGCATGCCAAATAATTCCTGTAGCTTGACCGCTAGCACAGGCGGGTTGTGGCTATAATCAATGGTGTGAGCGTTGCCTGAGGGCACCTTAAATCGGCTCGGCGCTAACTCTTGTAGCTGGTTGGGAAGTGGCCATGGTAATAAATTGCACAAGATAGACGATAAATCTAGCCGTTGTAAATCCTGTTTATTGTTAACGCCTTGCAGATAAGGGCCTAGCCAAGTGGTTAGCGTTGAAGTCAACGCGGTGTCCGATAAATCAGGCCAAGGGTTGGTCGCAGAACCTTTATAGCTGCTGTGCAACAGCTGTACCCTAGCGCGCCAAAGGCTTAACTCTCGAGTCCAGTTGAGTAACGCCATATTGTCTTGCGCTAAGCGGTCACAAATGACCTTTATACGTTGTTGCGGGTCTACCTTGGTGGTGCGACTTTGGCTTAGGGTAAGCTCTCCAATAGTAGTTTGTTGCAACGCAGATATACGTTCATGCTCAGGCTGCCAGGTAAGGCTGGCAGCACTCATAATCAGCCCCTTGAGTGGGCCGGCAAAGAGTTTTTCTGGCAATGCCACAGCCAAACAAATACGTTGTTGGTCATTGCCCTGTTTAGTGTCAAAACCGATGGTGCTAGCCACAGCTAACCACAACTCACGATTCACACTTTGTTGGCTGCTCACGCGCTTGCCGTTAGCCAGCTTATAGAGTTTGTCGGTGTTGGTTTGTTGTGCAATACGTTCGGGCCAAGCCAGAGCGACAAAAATAGCCACCAGTTCTGCCGGTGTATATTGCATGTGTTGCACCTGACTAGGCGGCAACTCGGCGCTAGCTGGCATTTGTTGCTGTAAGCGTTTAACTTGCTGACGAATGCGCTGGCGTAGCCCATGTTGGCTGGGGTGGCAGTCCAGCTGACCCTTGAGCCATGCCAGCCGCAACATCACATCGTGGTCCTGGTTGTGGCTTTTTAATAAGGGGTCCTTTTCGCTTAATAAGGCCACTATTTGACAACCCAGTGTGAGTTGTTGATGCTGCTGGGCAACTAATAACAGGTGACCTAAACGAGGGCTCAGGGGTATATGACTCAGACGCTGGCCATGGGGAGTGAGCGTGAGTTGCGTTGCGCCTGTGCTGTCCCTAGCCGTGGTAGTTAACGCGCCTAGGCTAACGAGCAGGCGTTGAGCTTGTTTCCACGGCCCTTGTGGCGGTGGGTCTAACCATTGTAACTCAGTGGCGTCGGCACACCCAAAGGCATACAACTGTAGGCACAGCGCTGTTAAGTCGGCCTGTTTAATTTCCACCGTGGTTTGTGGCGCTAAACTTTGATGTTCCGTTGCGCTCCATAAGCGGTAACAACTGCCCGCACTTAAGCGCCCCGCACGCCCGGCTCTTTGAGTGGCCGCGGCTCGTGATACTTTAACCGTCGTTAAACGGCTCAAGCCGGTGCGCGTGTCGTATACCATTTGGCGCGACAGTCCGGCATCAATCACGCACTCTATGCCATCAATGGTGAGGCTGGTTTCGGCAATGTTAGTGGCTAATACAATTTTACGGTGTCCCGGTTTTGAAGGCGCAATCGCTTGTTGTTGCTGGTCTATAGTCAAGTCGCCATACAGGGGTAGCAGCGCTACGTGGGTATTGCTTAAATCAGTCAATCGAGTGAGGGCTTGGCGAATTTCACCTTGGCCTGGCAAGAAGACTAAAATGCTACCGTTATGGTTGGCCAAGGCTTGCGCCACGGCGTGATGTAACTGGTCTTGTAGTTGGTAACGGCTGGGTGCTGGCCCTAAATGCTGGGTGCTCACCGGAAACTGCCTGCCTTGACTAATAATAACGGGGGCATTGTTCAACAACTGGCTCACGGACTGGGCATCCAAGGTGGCCGACATAACAATGAGTTTGAGAGGCTGCTCGTCCCGCAACAACTCTCGGCCTTGCAGGCACATGGCAAGGCTTAAGTCGCTGTCTAAACTACGTTCATGAAATTCGTCAAAAATGACCGCGCCGACACCCTCTAAGCTTGGGTCACTTTGCAACATGCGCAACAACACACCATGGGTAATTACTTCTAAACGGGTTTTTGATCCAATTTTGGTGTCTAAGCGCATGCGGTAACCCACGGTATTACCGCAGGTTTCGCCTAAACTTTGGGCCAAAAAATGAGCGCTAGAAAGGGTCGCTAAACGACGTGGTTCGACTAATAATACCTTTTGCTGTTGTAACCACGGGCTGTTTAGTAAGGCCAATGGGACGCGGGTGGTCTTACCGGCCCCGGGTGGCGCCACTAATACCACCTGATCACAGCTCGTGAGTTGCGCTTGCAGGGCAGGCAATACCTCATCTATAGGTAGTGAGGTTGTGCTAGCAGACAAGCTTAGAAAGCTTTAAAGGTGAGGGTAGTCAACGACCGAGAAATACCTTCAATACCTAATAGGTTGTCGTTAATGAAGCGGCCGACGTCTTCTTCTGCAGGAATATACAACTTCATCAAGAGATCGTAATCGCCGCTGGTGGAGAACAGCTCAGAGGCAATTTCTCGTTCATAGATGGCGTCGGCAACGGCGTAGGTTTTACCCGGGTTGCATCGAATTTGGACAAATACACAGGCCATGATTGTTTCCTAAACTAAACGATTAAAACTCCGACCAAGTGCCCATGTCTGCATCAAGTGGCGCAGCGACGTTAGCGCGGCTTGCTTTATGACGAGCAGGGGCTTGAGGAATATGAGGCTGACTTTGAACGGCCGCTTGGTACGAGTTGTTATTATCGCTTACTTTAAAGAAGGAAATCTGTTGGCGCAAGTCTCCTGCTTGGTTATTTAGGGCATCACTGGCCGCCGTGGACTCTTCCACTAGCGCTGCATTTTGCTGGTTGACTACGTCCAACTGATTCACAGCTTCGTTAACTTGGGTAATACTATTGGCTTGCTCTTGTGACGCTGTAGTGATGTTTTCTACCAATTCACTGATAGATTGAATTGACTTAAAAATTTGCTGTAGTGAATCGCCCGATTGGTTAACTAAGTTGCTACCCTCGATGACTCGAGTGTTGCTTGACTCAATCAAGACACGGATTTCTTTGGCAGATTCTGCCGCTTTTTGCGACAAGGTACGCACTTCGCCCGCGACCACAGCAAAGCCACGACCATGTTCGCCTGCTCGTGCCGCTTCGACCGAAGCGTTAAGGGCTAGTAGGTTGGTTTGGAAGGCAATGCCATCAATCAAGGTGATGATGTCGGCAATCTTTTGGCTCGACTGACTAATTTGCTCCATCGCCTCAATGGCGGTGCGCATGACGCCCACACTTTCTTCGGCTTCAGAGCGGCTTTGAGTGACTAAGGTATTGGCCTCTTTAGCATTGGTGGCATTGGTCTCTACGGTAGAGGCCATTTGGTTCATGCTGGCGGCGGTTTCTTCTAAGCTGGCAGCTTGTTCATTGGTGCGTTCAGATAACTGCAAACTACCTTGGCTGATTTCTTTGGCGCCGGTGTTAACGAGGTTGGCGTTCATCAAAATATTGGACAAGGCATCTTGCATCTTGTCGATAGACTGGTTGAGGGCTTGCTTTAATTCACCTAAACGACCCGGGTGAGTACCGGTAATACGCGACGTTAAATCACCTTCGGCCATGCCTATTGCCACTTGGTTGGTTTCTTCGATGGCGCTGTCAATGGCATCTAAACTGGTGTTAATGTTGTTTTTGAGTGACGCTAAGCTACCGTCGCCTTGGGCCGTAACACGGTGCTCAAATTCGCCACGGGACACGTGTTGCATCACTTTGCCAACATCGTCAAACATATCGTTGACTTGCATGATGGCGCTGTTAACTGTAACCGCAATGGCGCCGTCTTTGGCTTCATCCATACGCCCACTAAAGTCGCCTCGGCCTACGCCAGCCATCACGTCTTCTAATGAGTGCATGGTTGCGGTCATGCTCGACAAGCTGCCGTTGATGGCTTCTAGGGTGACAGGAAATAATCCATTGAGTCCTGCTGGCAGGGCCTTACGGTTGTAGTCGCCTTGCTGGACTTTAGCTGCAAAAGCCATGGTCTCACGCAGACAGGTTTCCACTTGGTCTAAGGATTCGTTAAAGTTCCAGGCAATTTGGCCTAGTTCGTCTTCGGCACCGATACCGGTGATGCGGCTTTCTAAGTTACCTTTGGCGGTGTCTTGGGTAAACAGTTTGATTTTACCAATCAAGTCGGCTTGTCGACGGTTGATCTTCACCAAAAATATTAGGCTTAGTAGAATCACGGCGACGGGGGCGAGCATAAGCATCTCGTCACTGCCTTGGGTGTACAGCAGCGCAGCAATACCCGTTGCCGCACCAATGGCGCCGAGTAAAGTGTTAGCCCTGGAGCTGGTAGACGAAGTGGTCATAGCTGATTCCTAATTCTGAAAGCTTGGTATTTAGAAAGGTTGCGCCGGCATTAAGCTGGTCTTTGCTTGGATGGCGTTGTTCTTCGGCGTATATTTCATCGTACAGGGCGGGAATGGTCGCCATGGCCTTAGTGCTAGGTTTACGGCGCACCGAATAATAGCCAACGATATTGCCATTGAGGTCGAGGCTAGCGGTGACGTTAGCGTAAACCCAATAAAAACTGCCATCGGCGTGCATGTTTTTGACGTAGGCAAAAATTTCTTCACCACTTTGTATGCGGCTCCAGAGCAGGTGGAATATACTTCGAGGCATGTGTGGGTGGCGCACAATGTTGTGTTGTTGGCCGAGTAATTGCGCTTCGCTATAGCCAGAAAATTCAATAAAAATACGGTTGCAATAGGTCAATTGGCCTTTGGTGTTGGTTTTTGAAACAATAAAATCACCGTCGCGCATAGTGCGTTCAACGTGGGTTGGAACAATACTTTTATCTTTCATTCAGTGGCCTGTTATCTTTCGTCTAGATGACGCAAGTCATATTGAATTGCTCAATAAGGCTTAATTAATATAGGTTTAGAAGTGTGGGCTATTCGTCAGTGTTTAGCAATTAAACAAATGTAATAAAGTGTAACGTTTAGCCATAGGAAGGCACTAGCTGACAAGAGGATGTTATTGACTCCTAATTTAATTCGGCTATGCTGCCTCCACCGTTATCACTTGTGGCTGTTAAAACATACCATGAGTGCAGCCCAGCAACTTGGCTGATAAACCCAAGCTTGATTTCGATCAAGAAATTTAAATGGATTATGTATGACACTGTTACCCTCAATTGTTGCTGAAGCGAAACAATTTCAAACGCTGCGCAGAGATTTACACGCCCACCCTGAGTTATGTTACCAAGAGCACCGCACGGCACAGATTGTACTGGATCAATTGACCTCGATGGGTATTGAAGTCCATTCGGGTATAGGTATAACGGGGGTGGTCGGCGTGATAAAGGGCCAGCAGCCAGGTGGTGGCATTGCCCTGCGAGCAGATATGGATGCGCTGCCTTTAGATGAACACAACGACTTTGCCCATGCCAGTACCTACGCAGGTAAAATGCATGCTTGTGGTCATGATGGTCATACGGCCACCTTGTTGGCAGCTGCCAGCTACCTAGCAAAACATAGGGATTTTTGTGGCACGGTATACCTGATTTTTCAACCGGCCGAAGAAGGCGGCGCAGGGGCTCAGGCGATGATCGATGATGGTCTGTTTGAGCGTTTTGCGATTGATGAAATTTATGGCTATCACAATTGGCCAGGCTACGAACAAGGTATGGTAGGGTTAGCGGCAGGCGCGATGATGGCGTCCGCCAGCGAATTTAGAATTAAGGTAGTCGGTAAGGGTGCCCATGCCGCCATGCCTCATTTAGGTGCTGACCCGTTGTTGGTATCTTGCCAGTTAGTTCAGGCCTTGCAGTCCATTGTTACACGCAGCGTTGACCCGCAAGAATCGGTGGTGCTTTCGGTTACCAAAATCCATTGTGGTGATGCCACTAATATTATTGCTGACGACTGCATTATTGAAGGCACTGTGAGGTGTTTTTCTGAACAGACATTACAATGCGTTGAAGATCGCATGGGTAAAATTTGTATTGACTTATGTGCCGCCTTTGAATGTGATGGTGTGCTCGATTTTGAAAGGTCGTACCCAGCCACTATTAACCATGGGGCTCAAGTCGAGTTTGTGCGTGAGATAGCCGTGGATTTGTTAGGTGCAGACCAAGTGGTGCCATTTACGCCAACCATGGGTTCAGAAGACTTTAGTTTCTATTTATTGCAAAAACCCGGTTGCTATTTTGCCATTGGCAATGGCTTAGGTGGTCATCGACACCAAGGCCACGGTATAGGCCCGTGTATGTTACATAACCCCAGTTACGACTTTAATGATGCATTAATCCCCATTGGCGCTAGCTTATGGGTAAAGCTTGTTGAGGCGCGTCTAGGTGTTGACGGAATTGCTCGAAAATAAAATACTGGTAAAGATTTTACGCATGATGTAATATTTTTCACCATGAGTGAAAAAATTCAAAAACAAGTCACCGACCCTGAGCAGTTAGATCTTGCTACGAGAGCCGTGTGGCTGTCGTTCATTGGTGGCTACACTCAGGGTGAAGTGGCTAAGCGGCTAGGTGTTTCTCCCGTCAAAGCCCACCGTTTAATTCAAGTCGCTCAGCAACAGGGCATGGTGAAAATATTTATCGAAGGCCAGCCCGCCCGTTGTGTCGCCATGGAACAGCAAATCATAGACAAGTTTAACCTTCGATCTTGCTTAATTACCCCCTCTGATCATGTCAATGTAGACGACGATGACACCAGCTTCAATGAAGTAGGCGCTGGCGCTGCGCGGCTGTTCTACAATATTCTCGACCAACTGCCTCCATCTTCTTGTGTGGGCATTGGTAAGGGTCGCTCGTTGTTGGCTCTGGCAGAAAAACTGCCGAAGATTAATCGCACAGACCTAACATTTGCGTCGGTTTCCGGCAGTTTTACCCGTAAATTTTCTGCCAACCGGCTCGATGTAGTGCAGCAGCTCGTCGAGCGCACCGGGGGCGAAGGGTATTTTATGCCCGTACCATACCTTGCTCGTGACGATAAAGAACACGCTATGTTGATGGCTCAAGCGAGTGTGCAGTTTAGTTTGAATTTGGCCCGTAACGCTGATCTGTATGCCGTGGGTATCGGTGGGCTTAAAACCAATCATTACCTGCATAGTGTGGGTTTAGTGACCGACAATGATCTTGAAGAACTACGTTCGGCCGGGGCCGTGTGCGACTTGATTGGTAGTTTTTATGATATCAACGGCCAACTTGTGGATCATTCCCTAAATGGTCACGGGTTAGGCATCAAAGCCGCCGAAATGGCAGGCAAGCGTGTAGTCGCTGTTGCTGGTGGTTTCGGTAAGGATTTGGCGCTACTAGGTGCATTACGTTCAGGGTTAGTTACCGACTTGGTGATGGGTGAACTAACCGCTGAAAAAATAGTTTCGATGTTGGAGTTATAGTTAGATGGCAATAAAAGCCCCCGTTAGCTTGGTTAAATCCACGCACTCAGCAACCTCCTTAGGCGATGCTGAGTTGGTGCGCAACCCAGGTATGGCGTTCGATTTGCAGCAGCTGGATAAAATTAGAGTTAATAAAAGTGCGGTGGTGCGACGCTGCGCCGGCTACGGTGTTCGGCGGAGCATTAAAAAACAGCAACAGGCGGCTTGGTTGCTTAAAGCCATCAGTTTAATCGACTTAACTACGCTGTCGGGAGATGACACAGAAGACCGGGTCAAACGTTTATGTAGCAAGGCTAAGCAGCCTGTTGGCATGGGTTTGCAACGACGTCTGGGCATCGAGTCGATGAACTTGTCTACTGCTGCGGTATGTGTGTACCACGAAATGCTGGGTGCAGCCTGTGCAGCACTAGCAGGCAGTGGCTTGCACTTGGCAGCAGTGTCTACGGGCTTCCCAGCGGGACTATCGCCTCTGCCTTTGCGAATTGCTGAAATTGAGTATTCGGTTGCTGCAGGCGCTGATGAAATTGACATCGTTATCAGTCGTAGGCATGTATTGGAGGGTAATTGGCAAGCCCTGTACGACGAGGTTAAATCATTTCGCAAAGCCTGTGGTGCGGCCCACCTAAAAACTATTTTGGCTACCGGTGAGCTAGGCAATCTAACTAACGTCGCTAAAGCGTCAATGGTTTGTATGATGGCCGGTGCAGACTTTATAAAAACATCCACCGGTAAAGAAACAGAAAATGCTACCTTGCCTGTTAGTCTGGTGATGGTGCGTATGATTCGAGAGTACTTCCTCCTCACAGGCTTTTATATTGGTTTTAAACCAGCAGGGGGCGTGAGCGATAGCAAAACTGCTTTACTGTATATGACGATGATGCAAGAAGAATTAGGTCGCCGTTGGTTAGAGCCAGACTTATTTCGTTTTGGTGCCTCAAGTTTATTGGGCGATATTGAACGCCAATTGGATCACTATGAGAGTGGCAACTACTCAGCAGCCTACCGCCACGCAATGGCATAAACATAAAGTACGGGATTTTTACCATGACATTGGTGCAAGAATTTGATCAGCTTAATTACAGTCAGGCTTTAGAGAGTGATGCAGAGGCTCAGGCGTGGCTGCAGAGCAAGGGCCGTCGTTTTGGTCATTATATCAATGGCGCGTTTGTGAGTGCTGCAGACGCGCAGCTCATTGATATAACTAACCCTGCTACCGCCGAGGTGTTAGGGCAGATTGAAATGGCCACAAATGCCCAGGTGGACCTAGCCATTGCAAGCGCCCGTGAAGCTCAATCCAGCTGGTTTTCTAGCGGTGGATTAGGGCGTGCAAAAGTACTTTATGCATTGGCTCGTAACCTGCAAAAATATGCCCGATTGGCAGCCGTGCTAGAAACATTGGATAACGGCAAAGCCATTAGGGAAAGCCGAGATGCCGACATTCCTTTAGCCATTCGTCACTTTTATCATCATGCAGGTTGGGCTAAGCTACAATATCAAGAACTTCCAAATCATGGCCCTGTGGGCGTGGCTGCGCAAATCATTCCTTGGAATTTCCCACTGCTAATGCTGGCATGGAAGGTGGCGCCGGCCATCGCTATGGGTAATACCATTGTCATTAAGCCTGCACAGCAGACGCCATTAACCGCCATGTTATTTGCTCAAATTTGCCACGAGTCTGGCGTGCCTGCGGGGGTAGTTAATATCATTAATGGTGCGGGCGAAACCGGCGCCTGCTTAGCCGCTCATACCGGGGTAGATAAGGTCGCTTTCACTGGTTCCACTGCGGTAGGCCGTGCCATCCGATTGGCTACCGCTGGGCAAGGTAAGAAGCTCACCTTGGAGTTGGGTGGAAAATCAGCCTTCATAGTGTTTGAAGATGCCGACTTAGATGCTGCCGTTGAAGGCCTAGTCGATTCAATTTGGTTTAACCAAGGTGAGGTCTGCTGTGCAGGTTCAAGGCTGCTGGTTCAAGCACCCATAGCCAAGCAGCTACATGCCAAGTTAAAGCTACGTATGCAGCAACTGCGAACTGGCTCGCCACTGGATAAATCTATTGATGTAGGCAGTTTAGTGAGTCAACAGCAATTTGAACGTGTGAATAGCATGGTGAGTGAAGGCCTACAAGCGGGTGGTGAGCTATTTCAGGCGCAGTCTATAGATGCGCCACAAAACTATTACCCACCCACCTTGATTACCGGAGTTGATACCAGTCATCCCTTAGTACAAGAGGAAATATTTGGCCCCGTTCTAGTATCTATGACATTCCGTACTCAAGCAGAGGCGATCTCTTTGGCTAATAACAGCAGATATGGTTTGGCTGCGAGCGTTTGGAGCGAAAGTATTAATCGTACCATGGACGTTGCGCCCAAAATTGAAGCGGGTGTAGTGTGGATTAACTGCCATAACCAGTTTGACGCTGCATGTGGTTTTGGTGGAGTTAAAGAATCTGGTTTTGGACGTGAAGGTGGTAAAGAAGGCTTGTACGAATACCTCAAGCCGACAGGTCTTACACCCATAGCCTATCCACAGTCATCATCAGACACCACTCAAGTGGCTCTAGCGCTGAAGGGCACTGACTCTATTGATAGAACGCTAAAGTTTTATGTGGGTGGTAAACAGGTACGGCCAGATTCTGGCCATAGCCTAGCCTGTTATAACCATGATGCCAGTGTTGCTGGGATGGTTGGCGTGGGTAACCGTAAAGATATTCGAAATGCAGTTTCGGGTGCGGTCAAAGCATCATCTTGGACTAATAGTTCCGCCCATGGGCGAGCGCAGGTGATTTATTTCTTGGCAGAAAACTTATCCCTAAGAGAGGGCGAGTGGCTGGAACGGTTGCAGGCCCTATGCGGTTATAGCTTAGATCAGGCGCAAGCAGAGTTTGCAGCGGCGATCTCTTGCCTCTTTACCTATGCGGGTTGGTGTGACAAATACGATGGTGCTGTCCACCATGCGCCGTATCACGGAGTAACC
>DPHD01000025.1:0-8921 GCA_003523085.1 Oceanospirillaceae bacterium
CCCATGACAGGCGCACCTTTTCTGCGAGATTTGGATGACGTGCGGCGTAATCCCACGTTAGACGACTTGGCCATGTTTCATAAATTAGCTCACATGAGCCCAGCACTACATTCGTCCGCCCACCATATTGTGGAACCCATGGATCATGCCGTACCTTGGCGTCATTTGCGTATTACTTATTCGTCCATGAAGTACTCGGATAAAACCTTTATGGGCATGACTACGTCGGGTAAAAACGCCGAAGACGTGATGGCCATGTGTGACATACTATTTGGTAAAGACTACCTAGATACCCACCCCGTAACTACGGGCAATATCAACGGCAACTCCCCCTTGGTGTGGGACGCCACCATGTTGGGGGCTTTGCGGGCGTTTGTGAAGCGTAACCAGCCCGTGTTGTGTTCGCCGTTTGTATTGGGCGGTGCTAATACGCCAGCCTCAACCGTTCCCGCTGTGGTTCAGCTTAACGCGGAAGCATTATCGGCTTTGGCTTATACCCAAGTGGTACGTAAAGGCGCCCCCGCCATTTATGGTCACTACTTAGCTACGGTATCCATGCAGTCGGGAGCGCCCATGGCGGGCACCCCAGAAATTTGTTTAATGAACTTTATGATTGGCCAGATGGCACGTTTTTATGATGTGCCATGGCGCACCTCCAATACCTTGGGCGGTGCCAAAACCCTAGATGCGCAAGCCGGTTATGAAAGTGGTGTTAATTTAATGGCGGTAATGATGTCGGGAGCTAACTACATTTGGCATTCGGCAGGCTGGAACGAAGCCGGTATGCATTGTTCGACCGCTAAGTTTATGGTGGATGCCGAACAATGTGCCATGGCTTATCGCATGGCCGAAGGGCCACGCTGGGACGACTTTGATGAGGCGTTAGCTGCGGTAAGAGATGTAGGACCCGGGGGGCACTATTTGGCTCACCCCCATACTCAAGATAACTTTCAACGGGCGTTTTATATGCCTAAACTATTAGATAACAACAACATTGAGCAATGGGTGGCTGGTGGTAGTAAAAGCATTACCGAACGGGCCTTGAACTTGGCTAAAGCTAAACTCAACGAATATGAAGAACCCAAGTTAGACCAAGCCATTAATGATGAATTGTTAGACTTTATTGCCCGCCGTGAGTCAGAAATCCCTGATGACGGTGGTTTAAACGAAGATTATTAGGTCGGCCCATGCACCAAGATCCTTTGCTTCAAAGCTTTCAACTCAAACACTTAAGCTTGCGTAATCGGCTCATGAGCAGTGCCCATGCGCCGGGTTATATCGAAGACCGCATGCCCAAACAGCAGTATCGCCTCTACCACCAAGAAAAGGCCAAAGGGGGGTTAGGCCTCACCATGTTCGGTGGTTCGAGTACTGTATCTGCCGATTCGCCCGCAGCATTTGCGCAAATCGACTTGAGTCAAGATGTGGTGACGCCGTGGTTAAAGCAACTCGCCCAAGGCGTACACGATCAAGGCGCGGGCATTATGTGCCAGCTCACGCACTTAGGCCGTCGTACGCGTTTTGATGTGGAACATTGGTTGCCGCCTGTGGCCCCTGCGGCCTTGGCCGAAAGACCCCACGGCAGTGTGCCTGCGCAGTTGTTAGAGGCAGATATCAAACGTATCTTGCAAGACTACAGTAGCGCCGTTTACCGATGTGCAGAAGCCGGATTAGATGGCGTCGAGCTGATGGCCTACGGCCACTTGATCGACCAATTTTGGACCCCCGCATTTAATCAGCGAGAAGACGGTTTTGGTGGAGACCTAGATGGCCGCTTAGAGTTTACCTACCGACTATTTGACAGTATCCGGCAGTCGGTGGGCAATGAATTTATTGTCGGTATACGCATGACGGGGGACGACTTTTTGTCGCACCATGATGCAAAAAATGGTGGCAAACAAGTGCTCAATGAAGACGCCTGCCTAGCCATTGCCAAGGCCTTGCAGGCCACTAATCAGTTGGATTTCTTCAACTTTGTGGGTGGTCATCTCACCACCGATATGGGGTTGGCCGATTGTATCCCACCCATGGGCAATGCCAGTTCACCTTACCTCAATTTGGCAGGCCGATTAAAACAACAGCTGCAACTGCCGGTGTTGCATGCCACCCGTGTCACTGATGTTGCAACCGCTCGCCACGCTGTCGCCAGTGGCCTGGTCGATGTGATTGGCATGACGCGAGGTCACATGGCCGACCCTCATATTGTCAATAAAATTAAGGCAGGGCAAGAACACCGCATTCGACCCTGCGTGGGCGCCGGTTATTGTTTGGATCGCTTACATACCTTGGGCGAAGCCTTGTGCATGCACAATGTAGCCACGGGCCGCGAAGCTCAGTTGCCCCACGTAATTGCTACCAGCGCTAAACCCAACAAACGTGTAATTATTGCTGGCGCAGGGGTGGCCGGCCTAGAAGCGGCCCGTGTCGCGGCTAGTCGAGGGCATAAGGTCACTGTTATTGAGGCCACTAATAAGGTGGGAGGTCAACTTAACTTGGCTTCGCAGCCGCAACGACGCCAAGAAATGCAGGCCGTAAGTGGCTGGCTCTATGGCGAGTGCCAAGCCTTAGGCGTGTATTTTGAATTTGATACTTGGGCCGATGCGGATGTGGTCTTGGCCTATGATCCACACATGGTCATTGTGGCCACCGGTGGCTTTCCATTGGAATTGCCCATTAACACCGGACAAGAGCTATTAACCAGCACATGGGACATTCTTACCGGCCAAGTAAAACCTGCTAATAACGTCCTGTTTTATGATGAGACCGGTACCCACGTGGGTATGAGCTGCGCAGAATTTATGTTGCAAAAGGGCTCACAAACCCTAGAAATAGTATCGCCACACCGGCATATAGGCCGCGAAGTGGGCGATGTGAATTTTCCCCATTATCTACGGGGTTTATATGCCCTTGGTGCGCGTCTAACGCCCGATTGGGAACTGGTTAAGGTGGCACGTCTAGGCGCGCAGTTAGAAGCAACACTATGGAACGAATACTGTAATACCTATCAAACCCGTTTGGTCGATCAAGTGGTGGTAGAAAATGGCACCCAAGTGAACGATGAGGTATTTCACCAATTAGCACCCCAGAGTCGTAATTTAGGTGAAATTGATTTTGCTGGCTTACGTCACAATAGGCCTACGTTATTGGAGCACAATGAAGGCAGCAGGTTTTACCTCTATCGTATTGGCGACGCCTGGGCAGGCCGTAGTGTACATGCGGCTTTGTATGATGCCCTGCGGCTTTTGAAAGACTACTAACGGAGATTGACAATGGCACGTTTTAACAGTCAACGCGTGATCATCACGGGAGCCGCAGGGGGCATAGGCCAGGCGTTGGTCGACCTGTTTTGCCGTGAAGGGGCGCGTGTGGTGGCTAGTGATCGTGAAGAAATTGCACTGCATCAATTAACCCAAGAATGGCGGCGTAAGGGGTATGACGTCACGCCCTATGCCGGTGATCTTGCCCACAAGGACTACTGTGAAGCGTTAGTTAGCAATGCAGTACAACAACTGGACGGGCTAGATATACTCATCAACAATGCCGGTATTATTCCCCGTGGTACCATTTTAGAGACCACGGATGAGATGTGGTTTAGTGCCATGAACATTAACCTCAATGCCGTTTTTTTCCTGTGCCGTGCGGCTATCCCACACATGCAACAAGCCGGCAAAGGTGCCATCGTTAATACCAGTTCGGTGTGGGGTACCCAGCCTGGGCCTGCCCATGTGGCCTATTGCACCAGTAAAGGTGCCTTGGCCTGTTTAACGAAAAATTTAGGGCGTGATCATGCGGCTGATCAAATTCGAGTTAATGCGGTGTGCCCCAACGAGGTTAATACCCCTATGATTCGTAGTGGTTTTGAACGCCGAGGGCTAGATCCAGATGCGGCCATTGCGCAGCTCAATCAAAGTGTGCCGATTGGGCGTATTGCTGAACCCGAAGACATCGCCGATGTGATTGCCTTTTTGGCATCCGATGAAGCGCGCTATATCTGTGGCGAAACCATTGCCGTGACCGGCGCAAAACCAGTGTACGGTTGATGAGGAGAAATACATGCAACAGGTGGCATTAGTAACGGGCGGGGGTCGAGGTATTGGCCAAGGCATTAGTCTAGCGCTGGTAGCAGCGGGCT
The DNA here is from genome assembly GCA_003523085.1 of Oceanospirillaceae bacterium. Classification (GTDB taxonomy): domain Bacteria; phylum Pseudomonadota; class Gammaproteobacteria; order Pseudomonadales; family Balneatricaceae; genus Njordibacter. Next base: position 4,133 of record DPHD01000025.1, read on the forward strand.
ACCAAGTGGTGGTTGTACAGAGATCGAGTTTACCTGATGATTTACAAAATCATGAGCACATCGATTTTATCGCGGCGGATCTTGGGGTAGGTGCCGAGTTTGAAGACGTGGTTAAGTGCGTTTCCGAACGGTACGGGCGTCTAGACCTGTTAGTCAACAATGCAGGCGTAATGTTGCAACAAAGTATGGGTAACATCGTGCGCGCCGACTGGGACTTGCTGATGGCGCTCAACGTGTCTACACCGGTGTTTTTAACCCAAGCCTTGCTGCCGATGTTGGTGGCAAGCCAAGGTAATGTCATTCATATTGGTTCCATAGAAGGATTAGCAGCCAACCCTGACCATGTGGCCTATTGCGCCAGTAAAGGTGCCATTCACAGTATGACCAAGGCCATGGCCATCGATTTAGGCCCCCAAGGAGTGCGTTGTAATGCCATTGCACCGGGCTGGATTCGTTCGCAATTAAGCGATGATTACATTAATGGCCAGGCGAACGTTGCCCAGGCGTGGCAAGGATTGTTAAATATGCACCCGGTAGGACGGGTGGGCGAACCGCAAGATATTGGTCAAGCGGTGGTGTTTTTGGCCAGTGACCAAGCCAGTTTTATCAGTGGCCAAGTGTTAGTGGTGGATGGTGCCCGAACCAGTAAATTGCCCCTCTCATTTTAGTACCAAATAGCCTAATACCTTGCACTAAAGTGGGCATAGGCTTGTATTAGATTGTTTGCTACACTGAATAATCGAATCATTCTTGGACCAGCGGATTTGCCCAAACAACAGATGCCTGAAGCGATTCTGCCATACCTTACGGCGGCCATTGATCTTGGTTCCAATAGTTTCCATGTGACGCTTGTTGATACGCGCCCCAACAAAGATGGGGCGCCTTATACTGTGGTGAGCAGGACGGGTGAAAAAGTCCAGTTGGCAGCGGGTTTAGATACCCAAAATCACCTCAGTGAGGCAGCCATTGATCGTGGTTTAAACTGCTTGCGCCGATTAGCGGCCACGTTGGCTCACGTTGACCCCAAAAAATGCCTCGTCATGGCTACCAATACCCTACGTGTGGCTATGAATAGCGCCGACTTTTTGCTTAAAGCAGAAGCGATTTTAGGCGTGCCTATCCGCGTGTTATCTGGAGATGAAGAGGCCGCTTTAATCTTTACAGGGGTGGTGGGCGAAATCTCATGCAAAGGGTTTAAAGACAGTGACAAGTTGGTGATTGACATTGGTGGTGGCAGCACTGAATTAATTCAGGGCTGTAATGAGCCGCAAGTTTTGCACAGCTTTCCCATGGGCTGTGTCGCCTTTAGTCAACAATTTTTCCCTCAACGAAAAATCACCCAAGCAGGCATACAGCTAGCTGTTAATGCTGCGCAAGCGACCATGGCTAACAAACTAGCCAGCTTCCAAGCTCAAGGCTGGCAGGTATGTATAGGCTCGTCGGGTACGGTCAAAGCGCTGGCCCACATTAGTAACCTTAAAGAACAGGGTGTTTGTTATTTAGATCTAACCTCAATGGCGTTGATAGAGCAAAAAATATTAGCTTTTGATGAGCTAGATGATGTACAAATGGACGGTTTGCGGCCAGACAGGGGCGAGGTCTTACCGGCGGGTTATGCCATACTTAAAGGCATCATGCTGAGCCTAAATCTAGACCGTATCTACTTTTCAACCGGTGCCTTGCGCGAAGGCGTGTTACTCGAGTCCTTGTAAACTCACCCACGTCTATGCGTCTAAGGGTTGCCACAGGCCTACAGCCGTCGCAGAGCACTAAAAGTGCTGTTTGGCGAACTCTTGGAAGGCGGTCATTAGGCGAGTGGGGCGCTTGGCCTCTAACCAGGTCATGCTAATATACCCCGGTTCAACTTCTTCGCTGATGGGTTTAGTAATCAATGCATTGCCATTGTAATCTACCGCCGCCTCTGGTTTTGTTACCAGCACCGAATAGCCCATGCCATGGGCCACAAAACCACGCACAGTTTCAAACGAAGGCGAGCGGTATTTGATCCATGGCTCCAAACCTTGATTGCGAAATAGACCGGTAAAATAATCGCGGCTTGGTGCTACATCAAGCAACACCATGGGAAATTCCACCAATTCTGCCAAGCTGATGCTGTCTTTGTGTGCCAGTGGATGCAACGGGTCGAGTAAGATATGTGGCATAGGTTCGATCAGCGCTGCAGAAATAAAATCTTGGTCTAAAGCCAAGCTGTACATAAACGCCAAATCAAAGGTGCCTTGATGTAACCCGTGGTTGAGTTGGTCTTGGTTGGCCTCATACAAACGTAGATCTACCTGCGGATGTAAACGTAAAAACTCGGTGATTAGCGGCGGCATATACATGGGCGCAAGGGTAAAAAAACAGCCTATTTCTAACTTTCCTTGCAAACCTGGGCCCAAATCGCGCACATTGGTTTCTAGCTCTGTAGCGTGAGCCAATAAACTACGGGCGCGGACCAACAGGTCTTCTCCCGACGTGGTGAGTGATACGCCTTGGGCGTGGTGGCGTAGAAATAACTGCAAGTTAAAGTGATCTTCTAACAAACCCATGGCATGGGTAATGGCAGGCTGTGAAATATGTAGGCTGCGGGCCGCCGCCGCAATACTTTGGTGCTCGGCTACAGTGACAAAGTAACGTAATTGTTTAAGGGTGACTTTAAGCATGGGTTACCCACCTATCAATTTAATTTATCTTATTACTAGATTTAAAATATTTTATTTAATACTAGCATCATTGCATACTCGAATCATATTATTTATTGAGGTTGTTGAAGGCCTCATTTGGAGAGTTTGTATGTTGCGTACTGGTGATGAATACCGTGAGTCAATAAGAGATGGCAGAGACGTTTGGATCGATGGTGAGAAGGTGCTCGACGTGCCTAGCCATCCAGCGTTTAAACCCATTGTTGATATTCGTGCACGTATTTATGACATGGCCCACGAGGCCGCTCACCAAGACGCCATGTCCTACGTGGATGAAAAAACCGGTGAGCGTAACTGCATTGGTTTTAAATTACCCCATACCCAAGCCGATTGGCAGGCTAAGCGCGAAGCCATTAAACGTGTGATGTACGATGTAGGTGCCGTAGTGACCCGTGTAGGCGATGAAACCGCCGGTGAAATGTGGTCCTTGTACGACGGCCAAGACATGCTCAATCAGGTAGATCCACGGTTTGGTGCCAATATAGAGCGCCATATTCAGCGGGTATTAGAAACCGATACCTTTCACGTGTCTGCCAATACAGACCCCAAGGGCGATCGCTCAAAACGGCCTCAAGATCAAGACCCAGACATGCTACTGCATGCAGTGAAAGAAACCGACGAAGGCATTATTGTCCGTGGTGCAAAGTACGAAACTGCTGCGGCTTACGCCAACCAAGCGTTTGTTAAACCCACCATTGCGAACTGGGGCGACCAAGAGTTGTCTGATTATGCCCTAGGTTTTATTTGCCCCATGAATGCGCCGGGTTTAAAACATATTTGCCGTAGCGGGTTTGCTGGGCGAGGCAGTGCTGAGGATTACCCGTTAAGTAACCGTGCCGATGAAATAGATACCTTGTTAATCTTTGATAATGTATTGATTCCATGGGAAGACGTCTTGTTTTATCAACATACCAAAGCCGCTACCTTTATTCGCGGCACCTTGCACCGTTACAGTGCCTTGGCATTTGTGGAACGTATTCAACACATTGCCGATTTGATGATTGGTACGGCGTTACATAATGTGCGTCAAACCGGCCTCGATTCTCAACAAGCGGTGCGTGAAAAAATCGCCCAACTTATTTGTTACCGCGAGGGCATTGATGCCCACCTAACAGCGGCCATTGCTACGGCAGAACCTAGCCCCAATGGGTTATTAATGCCAAATCAGTCGTTCTTATACACGGGGCGTGTGCATGCTTGTAGCCAGTTGCCTGCCATGATGCATTTGGCCCGTGAGCTGTGTGGTGGGCAAATTTGTGTGACCCCTAATGCGGCTGATTTCGCTAACCCTGATACCTCGCCTTGGTTAGAAAAATTCTACTCGGTCAATGAGCGCTGGACGGCAGATGACCGCCGCCGGTTGTTGGCATTTGGCCGTGACTTGCTCAATTCTGATTATGCGGGTCACAAGGTCACCTTCCAGTTGTTTGCCCAGTCGCCACCGTTTGCTCATTTAAACACGGTGTACAATAATTTTGATTTTGAAGGTCCATTAAGCTTTGTTAAACAGGCGGCAGGTTTGTCTGATCGAGTGATGGGCTAAGCTAATAGGTAGGAGAGTATTATGCGTGATTTATTTGTCAGTGCATTAAGCAATGCGGCTTCTTCGGTCGCAGTGGTGACTTCAGCGGGTGAGGCAGGAATGGCAGGTTCTACGGTGAGCTCTTTTTGCTCCGTGTCAGCAGACCCTCCAACACTCCTCGCCTGTGTACATAAAGACAGCGCTTTGGCCCAGACCATAGAGGCCAACGGGCGTTTTTGCCTTAATCTGCTTACCCAGCAGCAAAGCCGCGAATCAGATGTGTTTGCGGGCCGCATTAAGGCCGCCGATGGCAATAAGTTTAACCTAGTCGATTGGTATGAAAGCGACCTAGGTCAACCCGTGATTGAAAACAGTTTAGCCAGCTTTGATTGTAAGGTGAGCAAAATTATAGACGGCGCAAGCCACTGGGTGTTGTTTGGCTTAGTTGCAGATGTACATCAAGAAACCGACAGCATAGACAGCTTGATTTACTGCCAAAGGGCCTACGTAACCACGTCGGTGCTCAGCAGTAGCGTCGCGGCTTAAGCAGCGCTGTCATCCTGAC
>DPHD01000025.1:9178-11418 GCA_003523085.1 Oceanospirillaceae bacterium
GCAGTAGCAAGAGATTCCGGCCTACGCCGGAATGACAGTGGGGCATTGGCCCGGAATGACATGAACATACGATTATTTTTTATTGGAACAAAGAACTATGGCACATCAACGATTTAGAAAATTCAACACCGCCCAAATGTATCCGGGCAAAGGCATGGACAACGACCTGTGTATGGCAGTAAGAGCGGGCAATCGCGTGTTCTTGCGGGGCCAAACCGGATTTGATCTGGACGGCAATATGGTGGGTATCGGTGATCCTACAGCGCAAACAGAAATGGCCATGCAATGTGTTCAAACCTTGCTAGAAGAATCCGGCGCAAAAATGGAACACATTTGTAAAACCACAATTTATATCACCGACAGAGCCTATCGTGAAGAAGTGTACACGGTCATAGGCAAGTGGCTAAAAGGCGTACATCCCTGTTCGACCGGGTTGATTGTACAAGGCTTAGCGCGCCCAGAAATGGTGATGGAAATTGATGTAGAAGCTATTATCCCAGAAGCAGACGCTTGACGATTGAATGACCCACGTGGAGTTGCAGACGATGTTAACAGAAGCACAAAAACAAACTTATAAAGACCAAGGATTTGTCTTAATACCTCAGGCCATCGGCGCAGAAAAAATTGCCGCCATGGGCTTAGAACTGGAAAAATGGATCGAAGAAAGCCGTAGCCATAACAAAAACTACGGCTCTAGCCGTAATGGCAAGGCTCGTTTTGATCTGGAACCCGGTCATAGTGCCGAATACCCTAAGTTAAGGCGCATCAGCAACCCCGTAGATATATCCCAAGCCTATAGGGACGTCTTATTCGAAGGTCCTGCCATAGAGGCTGCCGTTGACGTGCTGGGCCCCGATGTAAAGTTTCATCACTGTAAACTCAATATCAAATTACCTGGCATGGTGACCCGAGTGGATTACCATCAAGATCACCCGTTTGATGTGCATACCAATGATGACCATGTGACCTTACTCGTACTACTTGATGACATGACCGAAGCCAATGGTTGTTTAAGAATTGTGTCGGGCTCTCATTTATGGCCGCAATACAGCCACTACCAAGGCGATGAGTTTGTAGGTAAAGTTGATGCCGAAGCGCAAGCCATGTGCGAAGCCTCCGCGACTAAACTGGAAGGCCGAGCCGGCGACATCTGTTTGATGAACACTTGGTGTTTACATGGAGGCACCTCCAACCTGTCACAAAATCCCCGTCGATTATTGATTTGTGATCTCACTGCCGCGGATAATTTCCCGTTAATGGAACCACAAGTGCCTTCTGACTATACTGGTAAAGTTGTAGCGGGAAAGGCTAGCCGTATTGCACGCTTTCGGGCTGGCCAAGTAGAAATGCCATACTTGTATGAATCGGACTCGTTTTTCGGTGCTCAAGGCCAAGATGAAGAGCAAGACTAGCCATACTTAATAGACCAACAATAAGAGACATCATTATGACATTTTCCATATCAGGCTTTTGTGAACGAACGGGCATGGTGGGTGTGGCCATTACTACTTCCAGCATTAGCGTTGCTAGCCGTTGCCCTTGGATTAGGGCCGGAGTAGGCGCTGCGGCAACACAAAACGTCACCGACCCTAGTTTAGGTAACTTAATGTTAGACGGCCTAGAACAAGGCAAAACCCCTGATCAAGTGATTAATGATTTGGTGAGCAAGCGCGAGTTTATTGAATATCGCCAGTTGGCTTTAATTGATGCTCAAGGTCGCAGTGCCAGCTTTACCGGTGCCCAGACCTTAGGCACCAACGCCGTAGTGCAGGGTAATGGTTGTATAGCCGCTGGCAACCTACTCATTACCACCGATGTACCCCAAGCCATGGCAGACAGTTTTGCCAGTAATGAGCCGATGCACTTAGCCGAACGGTTATTAGTGGCATTACAAGCGGGTGTGGATGCCGGTGGTGAAGAAGGTCCGGTGCATTCTGCAGGCCTTAAGGTGGCTCATATTCACCCGTGGCCACTGGTGGACTTAAGGGTAGATTGGGCAGACGATGGCCCGATTGCACAACTGATGGAGCTGTGGAAAGCGTATGAACCGCAGATGATGGATTACAATGCCCGTGCGATTAATCCCAGTGCAGCGCCAAGCTATGGTGTGCCGGGGGATTTATAACTCAAGTTGCGTCATATGCAGGCTTGTCAGTAGAGCCAGACGCATAAAGGAAATTTCCGTAAGATCCTGACCAAGGCCAGGGTCTCACGGAGGATTCCGGCCTGCGCCGGAATGA
>DPHD01000025.1:11640-24478 GCA_003523085.1 Oceanospirillaceae bacterium
GGGGGGTGGCCGGAATGACAGCTAATTAAACTGCTAAGTACTCTTCACGTAGTTGCTGGTTGTCTAGAACTTCTTGAGCCGTACCAGTAAATACAATCTCACCGGTATCGATGATAATGGCATGGTCGGCTAGTTTTAGCGCGGCTACGGCATTTTGTTCAACGATAATGGTGGTGATACCCATGGATTTTACTTCCTGCAGCATGCGCTCAATTTCTTGCACGATAACAGGGGCTAAACCTTCATAAGGCTCATCCAGCAATAACAACTTAACATCACGGGCTAAAGCACGAGCCAAGGCCAGCATTTGCTGTTCACCACCGGATAGGGAAGAAGCTTCTTGCTTGCGTCGCTCTTCTAGCTTAGGGAAGTGACTGTAGATCTTCTCTAAACTCCAACCTAAGGGTTGAGCGATTTGTGCAAGTATTAAGTTTTCTTCTACCGTAACACCGGGAATGACACGACGATCTTCACATACCAGTTGGATGCCTGATCGGGCGGCCTCAAAAGGCTTCATTTCGTGTAAGGCTTGGCCGTTAAGCCAAATCTCACCACTAGTGAGTGCAGGTTCGTTAGCCCTTGCAATAGTACGTAGGGTAGAGGTTTTACCTGCACCGTTACGGCCTAGCAGGGCAACGATATCGCCTTCGGGGATGTCAAAAGACACCCCTTGTACAACATAGCTTTCGCCATAAAAAGCATTCAGTTCGCGGCAAGAAAAGAAGGACTGCGGTGCTTCATTTTTTGATGACATAATCTTCTCCTTAAACCTGAGCTTCGCCAAGGTAGGCTTCAATAACTTTCGGGTGGCCTTTAATTTCGTCAGGCGAACCTTCGGCAATTATTTGACCTTGGGCTAACACAGAAATCTTTTCTGCCAACGAGAACACAACGTTCATGTCGTGTTCAACAATCACCTTGGTGATGCCATCTTTCATGCCTTGCAGCAGTTCGATGGTTTTCTCAGTTTCATGGCGGGCCATTCCGGCGGTAGGCTCGTCAAGTAACAATAAGCGTGGCTTGTTGGCTAAACAGATAGCCATTTCCAAACGACGTTTATCACCACGAGATAGGCTACCGGCGATGCTGTGCATGTGGTTCTCTAAACCGAGTTCGCAGATTTGTTCTTCGGCAAATTCGATTAAAGGACGTTGTTTGCTAAAACCTTCAAGCATGTTCATGCGAAATGATCCATCACGTGCCGCAAACACAGGGATAGTCACGTTTTGCAATACCGTCATTTCCGGAAAAATAGCGGGGGTCTGAAACACCTTAGCGATGCCTAGCTGGTTAATGTCAAATGAATCCACATCTAACAATGGCTTGCCGTCGAACATCACGGAGCCGTCATCCGGCTTGAGCATGCCGGTAAGCACGTTCAGTAGTGTTGATTTACCAGCACCGTTAGGGCCAATAAGTGCGTGTGTAGTGCCTTGCTCAATTTTGAGGTTTACGTTCTGTAAGGCTTTTAAACCACCAAAACTCAAGGACACCTGATGAATGTCTAATATGGCCATGGTTGAGTCTCCTATTCGCCGTCAGCAGTGGTAATAAAACGTTTCTTTATGCGATCTACGGCTTCCATGAAACCGCCTGGCATAAAGACAACCACAAACATAAATATAAGACCCAATACCAATAACCATTGTTCGCCTAGATCTACAGACAATACGTTTTCGAAGTAGAGCATGAATGCTGCGCCTATCATCGGGCCTACAAGAGTGCCTACGCCGCCAATAACAGACATGATTACCACTTCACCAGACTGGTGCCAGCCAAGGAATTCGTGGCCTACAAATGGCTCGTAAACCACCATTAATGCACCGGCAAGTGCTGCATACATGGCACTAATAACAAAGGCCAACAACTTGTACTTACGTGCGTTGATGCCGGTGTATTCCAAACGAGTTTGGTTACACTTAATGGCTTTCATCATTAGTCCTACAGGCGATCGTTCAATACGCTTAGCAAGGTAGAACATAAGGATAGCCATGATGGCAGTAAAGTAAAACACCGCGCTGCCTTGCATCTTGATGTCAAACAACATCGGGGTAGGCATGCCCGTCAAACCATTTTCACCGCCGGTCCATGTTTGTAGCATGGCCATAGCCATGGAGTGAAACATTTCTGCAAAGGCGAGAGTAAGGATTGAGAAGTAGATGCCGGTACGTTTTAAGGTCAGCAAACCAATCACAATAGCGACCAAGGTGGCCGCTATAACGGCTACGATGATGGCTGGGATAATGTTGTCCGAAAAGTGCTTTAGCATTAAGCCCGTGCTGTAGGCGGCAATACCAAAAAATGCAGCATGTCCAAAAGACAAGTAGCCAGTAAAGCCCAATAAAATATCAAAACCTACCAGGAAGATACAAAAGATCATAATCTTAGTATCAAGGCCAGAGTAACCGTTAATAAGTGGGAACCAAAGAGGCATGGTGAGGGCAATCATGGCAAATAAAATAACCGCCTTGTTGAGTTGCCAAAAGCTTTGTTGATTATGCATTATTCAAATACTCCCTTGGCACCCAATAAACCACGTGGGCGGACCAATAAAATAATTACAGTAATTAGGTAAATGATAACGGTGTTGAGGTTGATGTAAGGCGCAGTGAAGCTTTGCGCCATACCAATTAGAATGCCAGCAAGAACAGCGCCGCCTAATGAACCCATGCCACCAATAACCACTACCAAGAAGGAGGGTACGAGTAAATGCATGCCTACTTCTGGTGATACTTGGGTCACTGGTCCACCAAATACACCGGCGATGCCAGCAATCATGGAACCAAGGCCAAATACAATCATAAAGCGGCGGTTAATATTCACACCGAGGAACTGCATCATCTCAGCGTCTCGCATACCAGCACGGATAACTAATCCAAAACGGGTCAGGTGGAGCAGAGCGAATACGGCTGCAACAGTGATGATAGAGACGACGACCAAAATTAAACGCCACTTTGGGTAAACTACAAAGCCTTCTAAGAATGGCAGGTAGTCATGCAGCATAAGGATGCCATTACCCCAGCTTGGGATGGCAAACGGGATGTTGTTGGCGCCGAATACCCACTTTAGTAATTCTTGTATAACGATGGCAAGGCCAAAAGTTACAAGGATTTGATCGGTATGGGGTCGGTCATAGAAGCGCTGTATCAAGCCGCGCTCCATAAGCACACCAAAGACAAACAAAATTGGTGGTACTAGGATTAAAGCCAGGCCGAAACCTAAGGCATTGTTGATGCTTACGGCCAAATAGATGGCGATAAGATAAAGGGCTCCGTGGGCAAAGTTAACTACGCCTAGGGTGCCGAAAATAAGGGTAAGGCCCAGAGCAATGAGCACGAAAATGGAACCGAGTTGTAACCCGGTAAGAATATAAAGGGTAAAAGCGTTGAGCGTCATGTCCATTTTGGAGCTACTCCCATTGGTTGCTGTGGCAAATTCATGGTTTTTTCTGATTTGAATAAATAAAAGCGGGTCAGCTTAAATGGCCGACCCGCGAGAACCTACGAGTCTGCTTATGCAGGTACGTAAGGACCTAACTCACCGCCAAAGATGGCTGGATCGTAATCCACGGTTGCAGCATCAACTTGATCAACAATCTTAAGGTAATCAAAGTCGCTGGTACGTGCAGAAGGTGAATTACCCTGCATAACCAAGATGTCCTTAATACACTGGTGATCGGCACCACGGTATAAGGTCTCGCCGTTACCAGCGCCAGTGAATTTAAAGTCTTCAAGGGCTTTAATTACTTCTGGTGGGTAGAAAGTACCGGCCATTTCACAGGCGTTAGCATACAACAGTGTTTGTACGTAACAAGTGTGAGCTGCCTGTGAAGGTGGGAAGCCATATTCGTCGGTAAAGGTCTTAACAAATACCTTAGAACCTTCGTCTTCTAGGGCCCAGTTCCAACCAGATGTACCTAGTACACCATCGATGTTGGTAGAGCCAGCACCTTTAGCCATCAAGCGGCTGTATAGTGGTACTACGATTTCTAGGTTCTTACCGTTCTTCTGCATGTCACGCATACCGAAGTTAACAGCGTTGGTTAGCGAGTTAACCATGTTAGCGCCGTAGTGGTTCAATACCAATACGTCTGCGTCTGAGTTCAATACCTGAGACAAGTACTGAGAGAAGTCAGTCGTCTTCAAAGGCGTCATGATGTTGCCTTCAGTGCTCCAACCTTCCTTCTCAGTAAACTCTTGCATAGACTGTTGCTGGGTGTGGCCCCAAGAGTAGTCCGCAGTTAAGTGGAAGGCACGACGATCTTTACCGTACTCTTTACTCAATACAGGAGACAATGCCTTACCTGTCATGTGAGCGTTAAAGAAATGACGGAAACCGTAACGTTGCTTGTCCTTACCAGTAGTGTCGTTTGAGTGAGTCAAACCACACATGAAGATGATGCCTAGCTCATTACATAAGTACTGTTGAGCAATGGCGATACCAGAAGAAGAACCACCAGTAACCATGATTACTTTGTCACGTTCGATCATACGACGTGCAGAAGTACGTGAGGCGTCAGCGTTAGTTTGAGTGTCACCAGTAACGTAAGTTACTTTTTTGCCCAAAATACCGTTACCAGTTAGTTTGCTTGGCTTAAGGGTGTCGAGCATGCCGCCACCGTTGTTCAAGTGCTTAACGGCAAGTTTGTAAGCGCGCAGTTCGTCGGCGCCTTCGTCGGCGTATGCGCCAGTTTGTGGCACGTTAAAACCAAGAACTACTTCACTACCTTTTACAGGGTAGTTACCGATAGCATCTTCTGCCCAAGCGTTCTGGGTATAAAATAGTGGTGTAGCAGCTGCGCCTACGGCGCCAGCGGATGTGGCTTTCAACACAGAGCGGCGAGACCAGCCCGATGCAGTGTGACTTGATTTTTCAGATTTTACATCTGTCATAACAAACTCCAATTTATTGTTGTTGAACCGAGATGAACACTATCAGCAGATCAAAGCAGAGGTGCTTCTGGGTTAGGTCTAGTCTAGAGATTTGGCAGTTATTGAAAATTAGACCTTAGTGAATGAGACCAAAGTCTGTGCGACTAAAGTGCAAGATGCTTAAGTATTAAAATTGCCTTTGCCGCGCCAATACAATCTAAATCAAACCTTCTGTATACTGCAGCTGTTCTTGTAAAACGCGCCGACAATATTGATGAGATTTCTCCTATGACCAGTGCCAACAATTCTCAAAAACCTATTAACATTGCAGTGTTAACTGTTTCTGATACGCGTAACAAAACCACCGACAAATCAGGTTTGACTTTAATACAGCGTTTGCAAACCGCGGGACATAGTTTGGCACAACACAGTATTGTTAAAGATGACGTCTATCAAATTAGAGCTGCCGTTAGCCAATGGATTGCAGACCCAAATGTACATGCGGTGTTGGTGACGGGTGGTACGGGCTTTACCGCCAGAGATACGACACCTGACGCACTGTTGCCTTTGTTTGATCAAGTGATCGAAGGTTTTGGCGAATTGTTTCGCCACTTGTCCTATGCCGAAATCGGTACCTCAACCATTCAGTCGCGCACCGTAGCTGGGGTGGCCAACCGCACCGTTATCTTTAGTATGCCTGGTTCCACCGGCGCGTGTATCACCGCCTGGGATGGCATCATTGAACAGCAGCTAGACAGCCGCCACAAACCCTGCAATTTTGTAGAAATGGTCACCTTTCACCCTACTGCTCAACCATCTGTCTAACTAGTGCGGTCTTGTATGACAACTAAAACCACGTTAATGCCAGTAGCTCAGGCGCAACAACAAATCATGGCGCACGCCCATTGCCAGTTGCCTATCGAAACTGTGCCGCTGTTTAATGCACGGGGCAGGGTGCTAGGCGCACCAGTGAGTTCTACGACTAATGTACCGCCGGCCGACAACAGCGCTATGGACGGGTATGCCCTGTGTGTGGCCGATTTGGCCATGCGTGTCATACCAGTGACTCAGCGCATAGCAGCAGGCCAAGTGCCCCATGTATTAACGGCCCATACTTGCGCCCGTGTATTTACCGGCGCTGAAGTGCCGCCCAATGCAGAGTTGGTGGTGATTCAAGAAGATGTTGAAATAGTGGACGGCGGCATTCGACTGTTGCCAGGTGCTTTGCAGCAAGGCCAACCAGCCGGCCAGTTTATTCGCAGGGCAGGCCAAGACGTGATCCAAGGCCAAGTGGTGTGTGATGCTGGTACCAAGTTAGAAAGCCGCCACTTAGGCGTGCTGGCCTCTATGGGCGTAGAAAACGTGGCGGTTTATCGGCGCTTAAAAGTGGCTATTGCCTCCACCGGCAGTGAACTTGTCAACCCGGGGCAAGCGTTACAGCCCGGGCAAATCTATAATTCAAATCGGTTCTTGTTAGCAGGCCTAGTTGATCAGTTAGGCATGGAATTGGTGGATCTGGGTATTATCGAAGACCAGCTTAGTTTAACCCAAGCGGCGCTAGCGGAGGCCGCTGAGCAGGCCGATATCATCATCACTAGCGGCGGCGTTTCCGAAGGCGAAGAAGACCATGTTAAAGCCGCGGTACAAGCCTTAGGCCGATTAGACGTATGGAAGCTTGCTATTAAGCCAGGCAAGCCGCTCGCTTTTGGGCAGGTTAACACTACCCCGTTTTTTGGCTTGCCGGGTAACCCAGCCAGTGTGTTAGTTACCTTTATGGTGATGGCACGGCCATTTTTATTAGCCAGCCAAGGCTGCAGCCAAACTGCTGGCCACAGTATTAAGGCCACCTTAACCAACCCGCCAAAGCGACCTAGCATTAGGCAGGAATACCTGCGTGTGCGGGTGTTGAGTGAAGAGCAGGGTGGTCTCAAACTCGAAGCCATGACCAACCAAAACTCGGGTGTGCTTTCTACGGCTATGAAAGGCGACGGCCTAGCCGTGGTTAAAGCCAATACCTATGGTGTAGATGCCCAGCAAGTGGAATTTTTGCCATACCTTAGTTATGGCGTCTAGTGGTTTGATTAAGCTAATAAAAACTCCTTGAGTATAGTTAAGCGATTGCCTATAATGCGCACCTCGTAATCGCTCGATTACGGTCGTTATGGTAGCCCTATTGGTCCCCACGCAACGATAAACCGTGAACCTGGTCAGGCCTGGAAGGGAGCAGCCACAGCGGTGGATTCGTGTGCCGCGGTGCGGCTGATAGGGTTGCCTCCATTACTGAAATCTCAAATAAAATCCTCAAAAATTAACAGAATTTTGATATTAAGAATAATATCAAATACGCTTTTTAGATCGATAAAGACTATTAGACTAAAGAGTATTGAGGCGGGCTTGATAACTATTTTTCTATCGGTAGGATAATAAGTATACAAATGTATATTATTAACTTGAGGTGGAAAATGAAAAGAATAACAAAAGCGTTGTCGTTTCTTAGTGCCAGCGTGCTGCTGGGAACTGCTAGTTTTGGTGCTGTAGCAGCCGGCGGGGCCGTTGGCATTACTAGCAAGATGATGTCAGTTGATGTGAACCACAATGGCCAGACAGTTCAAATCATACGTAATCAAGATAACAGTAATACGGTTATTGACGCGTTTGCCAAAACCTCTCGGCCCTGTCCGGTTTTTTGTATTCAACCAATGGTCTTTGCACCAGGTGTTGAAACCCTAGGTGAGCTAGAAATCATCGACCATATCGTGCGCATGCAAAATGGTGAAAATATTTTGGTAGTGGATTCTCGTACACCGGATTGGGTTGAGCGCGGCACTATCCCTGGTGCGGTCAATGTACCATTCACCAAGCTCACCGCTTCTAAAGGTGCAACTACCGAAATTATTATGCAGGTCATGATCGACCAGTTTGGCGTTAAGTTAGTTGGCGATGCCGACGATTTTACCGTAGACGAAGCGATTGTAGCGGGTACTGTAAGTGAAGTATTCGATTACTCCGATGCGAAAACCTTGGCCTTATTCTGCAATGGCATGTGGTGTGGCCAGTCGCCAGCATCTATGGCAACACTGTTGAAATATGGTTACCCCGCAGACAAGATTAAGTGGTTCCGTGGTGGTATGCAGACCTGGGAGATTCTTGGGTTTAGTACAGTTAAGCCTTAACCGGTTAAACTAAAACAATAAAAAAGGGCCTCATGGCCCTTTTTTATTGTTTTATGTTTGTTGCAGCTAGCAGTCATCTTCTGGGTCAGCTTCTTCTTCGTCCTGTTCGGCCGGTGCTGTGACAACGCTGTGTTGAGCGATCCACTCCATGGCAAGAGGGTGTGCAGCGTCGGCCGCTTGTTGTATCAAAAGCATGGCTTGAGCGTGATTTTGATCGACCCCACGACCTTCTGTATAGAGCAAGCCAAGCAAGTATTGCGCTTCACTATTGCCAGATTCAGACGCCGCTGCAAAGTAGCTGGCAGCGCTAGAAAATTTGCCATTATTTTGTGCATGCAAGCCCTGTTCTAAGTCGCTATTAGCGTGTGCTTGAGTGGCGGCAGTTAAGATCGCTAGCGCTGTGCAAGCGCTCAATATTCGGGCGCGGAAAATGGTTTTTATTAAGTGCATAAATAGACTCCTAGTAGACTATTTATATTAGCCATATACGATGCATAGATCTACCCGGTTTAAAGGCTATTTCCTTATCCTTTTGTCTAACTAGGCACCAAATGTTGCCAAGCTTAGTAGGTGAGTTGGTAGCTTTAATGTTGCGTGGCTCCTATAATGGTACAGTTAATATCGTCTACTAAATAAGTGAGCGCACGCTGCATGGCATATCAGGTTTTAGCCCGTAAATGGCGGCCCCAAAATTTTCACTCCATGGTGGGTCAAGAGCACGTTTTGCGGGCGCTTATTCACGCGTTGGATGAACAGCGTTTACACCATGCCTATTTGTTTGCCGGTACCCGCGGGGTGGGTAAAACCACCATTGCCCGTATTTTAGCCCGTTGCTTAAATTGCGAGGAGGGTGTGAGCTCGACTCCCTGTGGTGTGTGCTCTAGTTGTGTAGAGATTACCGAAGGCCGTTTTGTTGACCTTATCGAAGTGGATGCGGCTTCGCGCACCAAAGTAGAAGACACCCGTGAGCTGTTGGATAACGTACAATATGCGCCCACCCGAGGGCGTTTTAAGGTCTACTTAATAGACGAAGTACACATGCTGTCTACCAGTAGTTTCAACGCGCTGTTGAAAACCCTCGAAGAACCACCACCACATGTCAAATTTCTATTAGCCACCACCGACCCACAAAAGTTGCCGATTACGGTACTTTCGCGGTGTTTACAGTTTAATTTAAAGAACATGCCGGCCGAACAGGTGTCTGAGCATTTAAAACACGTTCTTACCAGTGAGGCCGTGCCGTTTGCAGAAGCATCCTTGTGGCAGTTAGGCCGTGCAGCTAAAGGCAGTATGCGTGATGCCTTAAGTCTCACCGACCAGGCCATCGCCTTTTGTGGCGGCGATTTAACCGAGTCTGCGGTTAATCAAATGCTGGGTAGCATTGATCAAGGTAAAGTTGTGGATATCGTCAATCAGCTGCAACAAGGCCAGGCCGGTGCATTGCTGAAACTGGTGGCTGAGTTAGGTGAGCAAGGTCAAAACTTTGAAGTGGCGCTAGAAGATTTGTTGAGTTTGTTACATCAAGTTGCCATTTGTCAGGTGTTGCCAGAAGCCCCCGTGTCAGTGCAATTTGATAAAGCCAAGGTGTTAGATTTGGCTCAAAATACCAGCCCTGCAGATGTTCAGCTATTCTACCAAATGGGTGTGATGGCCCGTAAAGATTTAGCCGCAGCACCAGACTTGAAAGCTGGTTTTGAGATGGCATTGTTACGCATGTTGGCGTTTAGACCGCAACAAAGCGCAGGCCAAATGCAACCCTTAGCGGGCATAGTGCCGACCCCAGCGGCGATTGAAGCAGCACCGACACCGGAGTTAATGCCCGTGTCCGCGGCAGTACCTGTGCCAGAGTCCGAATCAGTACCAGTACCAGCGCCAGCATTAGTGCCTGAGCCATTAGTTCAATCTGCATCGCCACCAAAGCCCCAAATAGAGCAAGTGCCGCCGTGGGAAGAGGCGCCGCAGGGGCTAGCAGATCATGCCCCAATGGAAGCCATTGCTGAACCAGCAGTTGAGCCCGTTGCAGCGCCAGCTCAAACTCCAGCGCCAGCGCCAGCTCCCCGTAGGGACTGGACCCTTGCCGACTTAGATGGCGCTAACTGGATGCAAATATTTGCCGATTTAAATTTAGCCGGCATGACCCACAGTATTGCCGCCAACATGGTATTCGCCAAGCGTCAGGGTACACAACTCAGCTTTACCATCGATCAAGGTCAAAGTAGCATGCTTAACGCTACCCACCAGGGGCGTATTCGCCAAGCTTTAGAGGCGCTGTTTGGTTGTGACCTACAACTGGCCATTGATGTTGGGCAAACCCATACGGAAACACCGTTTGCTAACCGCCAAAGGCGCGAAAGTGAACACTTAGATGAGGCTATATCTTCGTTGCAGAGCGACCCTAATGTGGCCAGTTTAAGTGCGGCATTTAACGGTCAGTTAGATGTCAGCAGCGTAAGGCCAGTGCACCCCATAGAAGATTAGATTTAACGAACACAGAGAGAAAATTATGTTGAAAGGTGGCATGGGCAATCTAATGAAGCAAGCCCAAAAAATGCAAGAGCAAATGCAACAAGCGCAAAGTGAACTCGCTAACGCTGAATTTACTGGCGCGGCAGGCGCAGGTTTAGTACAGGTGGTCATGACCGGACGGCACGACGTAAAACGTGTGCAACTGGATGATTCATTGTTGTCAGAAGACAAAGAAATGCTTGAAGATTTGTTAGCCGCAGCAGTCAACGACGCTGTGCGTAAAGTGGAACAGGCCAATCAAAACAATATGTCCGATATGACCGCAGGCATGGGTATGCCCGCCGGTTTTAAGATGCCGTTTTAATGGCCTTTAGTCCGCTTATAGACGACCTTATCGAGTCGCTTCGATGTTTACCCGGAGTGGGTCGTAAATCTGCCCAGCGCATGGCGTTACATCTACTCGAGCGCAACCGCGAAGGTGGTGCTGTATTGGCCCAGAGCCTGACCTTGGCGCTAGATAAAGTGGGGCGTTGTAATCAGTGCCGTACTCACAGTGAAACACCTGTGTGCCTTATGTGCAGTAACCCGAGCCGTAATTCCAGGCAGCTGTGTGTGGTAGAAACACCAGCCGACGTGTTAGCCATAGAGCAGGGGGCGGGCTTTAAAGGCACGTATTTCGTGCTTATGGGGCACTTGTCTCCAATGGATGGCATTGGCCCTGCAGAATTGGGCATCGAAGTGCTGCTACAGCGCCTACAAGAGCAGACCATTGAAGAAGTGATTATCGCCACTAACCCCACCATCGAAGGTGACGCTACGGCGCACTATATTCATCAACAACTACAAGCATTGCCACTTAGTGTGACCCGTATCGCCCATGGAGTTCCCATTGGTGGCGAATTGGAATACGTTGACAGTGGCACCTTAGCCCACGCCTTTGCAGGCCGTAAGAGTTACACATAAATATGACATTGGCTTACCAGTATATTGACACTAACCAAGGGCTAGAGACGGCCTGCCAGCGCCTGGCCCAGGCGCCGGCCGTTGCATTGGACACCGAATTTATGCGTGTCGATACCTTTTATCCTATCCCTGGGTTGGTGCAGTTGGCCGCCGCTGGAGAAACCTTTTTAATCGACCCGTTAGCGATTGATGTTTGGCAACCCTTACAAACCTTATTAACCGACCCCAACACACTCAAAGTGATGCACGCCTGCAGTGAAGACTTAGAGTTGTTCCAACATTGGTTGGGGCTACGCCCAAGCCCTATGGCCGATACACAAATTGCAGCGGCCTTTGTCGATATGGGTTTGTCTCCAGGCTATCAAAGTCTGGTACGGGACTTGCTGGGTGAAGAAGTGGATAAAGGAGAGACCCGTTCTGATTGGTTACAACGGCCCCTACGTGACTCTCAGTGCCATTATGCAGCCATGGATGTGGTCCACTTAATGCAGTGTTACGACATACTGGCACAACGCTTACAAGATAAAGGGGTGTGGCAATGGTATCTAGAAGATATGCAACGCTTGGCGCAGCCTAAACCGGCCATCGATCCCGCTTTAGCTTACACACAAATGAAGAATGCTTGGCGTCTACAGGGTAAAGCGGTAGGCCGCCTGAGAGGGCTAGCCGCATGGCGTGAACAAACGGCACGCAGTGAGAATCGGCCTAAAAACTTTGTGGTAAAAGACACCAGCTTGATCGAAATGGCGCGTACCAACCCTAGCGACTTGAATGCCATCGGTCTGTGTCAAGATGTGCGGCCCAGCAGTGTGCGACGTTACGGCAAACAGTGGTTGTCACTATTGGCAAGTGGTTCTGAAGTGCTGCCATCGGTATCACAACCCTTGTCGAAAACGGAAAACAAACACTACAAACAATTGCATAAAATAGTCACTGATCAGGCGTCCAAGGCCGCCATTCAGGTGCAGTTAATGGGTCGTAAAAAAGAGTTGTTAGAAGTGTTTGAAGGCATCCGCAACAAGCAACCGTTTAGCTTGCCTAACAACTGGCAAGGCTGGCGCGAAGAATTTTTAGCGCAACCGATTGCAGAAGAATATCAACACATACAAGAGTTACGCTAATGAGCCAACCACGCATTATCTGTTCAATTTACAGAAGCAAAAAGAAAGACGAAATGTACTTATACGTGGATAAAACCAAAGCTTTAAGCTTGGTGCCAGAAGCGTTAATGTCGATGTTTGGTCAGGCAGAACACCGTATGGACATGTTGTTAACGGCGGACAAGCACTTAGCCAGAGCCGACGCAGCGGCTATTTTGGCCGACATCGACGAAAAGGGCTATTACTTGCAAATGCCGCCAGTGCG
>DPHD01000025.1:24711-31284 GCA_003523085.1 Oceanospirillaceae bacterium
CGTATTATGAGTGATTCTAAGCAACAGGGTTTCTGGAAAACCACGGCCCCCAAAGACATGAGCAGCGAACAATGGGAATCCCTTTGTGATGGTTGTGGCCGTTGTTGTTTACAAAAACTAATTGATGACGATGTGCCCTTGATGTACCACACCAGTGTGGCCTGTCGTTACTTGGATATTAAGTCCTGCCAATGCACGGTGTATGAAAACCGGCAAGATAAAGTGTCAGACTGCACCTTAGTCACGGCCGATACAGTGGCCGATTACCATTGGTTACCCGACACCTGTGGTTATCGCCGAGTGGCCGCAGGTAGGGACTTGCCTGACTGGCATCCATTGGTGACCGGCGACCCCAAGTCCACCATAAAAGCAGGCATGACGGTACGCAAATGGGCGGTGTCTGAAGCTAAAGTGCCAGAAAGCCAATGGGGTGAACATATCATAGAAATTCAACAAGTTGGCGACCACGACGAGGCCTAGTATTAGAGTACAATGCTTAGTGCAGTTTGGGTGGATTGTGTTACAGTGAGTTATATAATAAAAACAAAGTAGGCTATGGGTTGATGTACACATTTCTTCTTCGTCAGGTGCAATATAGGTTGTTGGTACTTATTAGTACCGTGGTGTTCGCCATTAGCACGACCTTTGGGTCGCTTGCCGTGGCTCAAAGCCTGCCCAATCAAATGGATATACGTGTACTTATCGACGTATCCGGCAGTATGAAGAAAACCGACCCAAAAACCTTACGCATACCGGCGTTGCAAGTATTAACGCAATTGTTACCCCATGGTTCAAAGGCTGGTGTATGGCAGTTTGCTAACCACCCCGAAGCCATTGTGCCGTTGGGTTTAGTTGATCCACAGTGGCAAAAGCAAGCCACTGCTGCAGCTCAGAGCATATCTTCTAAAGGCCAGTTCACCGACATCGGCGCGGCGCTTAAAGCGGCTGCGTTTAGCCAGCAAGATCAAGCCAGTGGCCGTCAGTTACACCTAATTTTGTTAACCGACGGCATGGTGGATGTGAGCAAAGATGCGGCAGAGAATCAACGTGCTCGCCGAACGCTATTAGAACCTATTTTACAGCAATACATCGACATGGGTGCCCAAGTGCACACCATCGGCTTGTCACATCAGGCCGATGAACGTACCTTGAAAGCGATGGCTCATTTAACCGACGGCTTGTTTGAAGTGGCGGAAGATGCCGATCAGTTATTAGATATATTCTTGCGCGCACTTGATAACACGGTTATTACCCAGCAAGTGCCGGTGCAAATAGACGAACAAACCTTTGAAGTGCATGCCAATCTTGAGTCTATGACCATTGTGGTGGAAAAAAATGGTGATCACCACATTAAATTACGCGACGGCAATCAGCGTTTATTTGGTAAACACCAAACCCTTGCCAGCCAGCAATGGCAGTCATCCAGTACCCATGACGTTATTAGTGTTCAGCAGCCCGTAGCGGGTACTTGGGCGTTAGTCAGCCCCACAGCAAAGTTAAAGCGAGTGAATGTTGTGGGCCAGTTACAGATTTTGCTGCAGCAGAGCCATCAGAATATTAAAGTAGGTCAGCGTGCTTACCTTGATGTACAGCTTGCTAACGAGAAAGGTGTATTGCTCAGCGAAAACCAATTACAAGGTTTTGAGCTAGGCGTAGAAGTGATGTTGGATGGCCAGCAAATATCCAGCCAGGCACAAGTGTTTTTGGCGCACAAAAAAACTAGAGTGCATTTGCCGGTGATTGACCAGGCAGGTATGTACGACGTTAATATATCGGTCGTTAAAGGCCAGTTGGTGAGGGAGATTTCCCGTAATTTAAGAGTGCACCCGCTGGTTGCAGTGGCCTTGAGTGTAGAGTTAAACCCCAGCAACACTGCGCCAGCGCAAGACATTGCAGTCACCGAGCAACAGCCAACTGCCATATCTCAAGAATCTATGATGATTAGTAAAGAGCAGGCATCGCCGGCATTACAAGCATTGATGCAAGCTCAAGGCTCAGTAGCAACGCCTACAGCAAGCGTGGCAACAGTGGCAATTACCAACGAGCCACAACCTAGTGCTGAAGTTGTATTCGAACCTAAAGTTGAAGCCAGCCCAGAGGCTCAAGTTAGCCCTGAAGTTGAAACCATTACCGAGGTTGAAGCTCAGCCGTTAACAGCCACCGAACGGATCGCAAAATTAGTGGATAAAGTAAAGGGTCAGTCGTCCTCAGTTGAGGCACCTACACCATCACCATCAGCCACAGTGGAAACGCCGCAAGAAGAGCTTGTAGTCACCGCTAAAACAGCTGTTGACTCAGACGATTTGTCCTACTCTCGCTGGCTCGTCGTCATCGGTGCAGGCTTGTTATTGCTGGTGTTATTACTTTTTTTACGCCGTTCGGGCCGTTCCGCCACATAATTCCAAATTAGTGCCTAGACTATATAAGTTGAAAATAGATTCTATTAGCTGAATCAACTTATATGGAGACGCTGTTTGCGACGTAGTTTACTGGTCACTGTAACCAACTATGTGGGTTCTACGCAGTTTTATTTGTCGATTACTCACCAACGCCTGTTACTGGTCGTTCTCATACTTGCATTGCTTAGCTTAGTGGTTGGTAATGGCGTGTTGGTGTGGTTGGGGCGTTCGCAAATTCAAACCCTACAGCAGGCAGAAGTGTGGCGTTTATCTAATCTTAAGTCCTCCGCACAGGTACAAAAGCTACAGCGTAGCCTAACCCAACTCCTGCCGCCCACTCAAGATTTGGCCAACGCGCCCGCTGACTTTCAAAAGTTGTTGGATGTGGCGCCTGCCGCTGCAGCATCCCTGGACCAATTACACAGCCAGGCCCAGCAAGACCATTTTACCATTCAAGCACTCGAACGACGTTTGTCAGAACTGACCCACTCTCGCTACGAGATCAGCCAGCAGTTGCTGCGGTACACACAAAGGTCTACCGTCATGGAACTCAGCCTAAGACAGCTAGAAGGCTTGTTGGGTACTCAGGAGGGTGCCGAGTTTGACATGGGCAAGGTGCCAAAAATGCTCCTTACTGCCCGGCATAGGTTGACCTTGCTGGCCCACATTCCTAGTGCTTGGCCGATGGCCGAAAAAACCCTAATCACCTCTAAGTATGGGCCACGAAAACACCCTATTACCGGAGCTAACAAAATGCACAAAGGCGTAGATTTACGATGCCTTAAGGGCACGCCCATATTGGCCACCGCCAATGGTGTGGTAGCCAGCAGTATAAAAACTAAAGGTTTTGGCAACATCATATCCTTAACCCATAGTTATGGCTTTTCCAGCCGTTATGCACACCTGCATAAACGCTTGGTAAAACAAGGTGAATTTGTGCAGCAAGGTCAAGCAATTGGCCTCTGCGGCAGCACTGGCCTATCTAATGCGCCGCATCTACATTACGAAGTCAAATTTTTAGCAAAGCAAAGCGACCCTAAGCCATTTATGGCTTGGGGCCTGGCTAATTATGACGATCTATTTAAACAAGTTCAGGAGGTCAAATGGCAATCTTTAATAAAATAACCACAACGCCCAGCGTCACCGGCGTCACTGCCGTGACAATTATCGCCAACGGTAATCGTTTTGTGGGTGACATTGAAGTCACCGGTCAGTTGCAGGTGGACGGCTTAATGGAAGGCAGTATCCGCGCAGAGGATGCCATGACGATTGGTTCGCAAGGGTCAATTAACGGGCGTATTCGTGGCCATTTAGTGCAAGTGGCGGGGCACTTCGAGGGAGAAATATGGTGCGATGACTTGGTTATATTTCCTACCGGAGAAGTCTCAGGTCAAGTGCATTGTCGGCAAATGGTGGTGGAGAACGGCGGCAGTTTTATCGGCCAGCGTGATCAGTGGTCACCCGAATCTGACGATAGCGATGCCGATGCACAGCAAAGCAGCGCTTTATTAGCGACAATTGAGCCCTTATTGGAATAAACGCTTGAACAACGGGGGGCGCTTCCAAGATAATGGTTATCGAACCAACATGGCTTGGAGCCAATCCTATGTGTGAACTTTTAGGCATGAGTGCTAATGTGCCTACGGATATTTGTTTTAGTTTTACCGGACTCATGCAGCGTGGCGGAGGCTGTGGCCCCCACCGTGATGGTTGGGGTATTACCTTTTATGTCGGCAAAGGCTGCCGTTCGTTTCACGACCCTCAACCCAGTTCCGATTCTGAAGTGGCGCGTTTAGTGCAACGTCATTCCATGAAATCACATATTGTCATCAGCCATATACGGCAAGCCAACGTGGGCAATATTTGTTTAGAAAATACCCACCCTTTTCAGCGTGAGTTGTGGGGTCAGCATTGGACGTTTGCCCATAACGGCCAACTCACCGACACCTCTAGCATCCCCCTAAGCCATTACTTACCCGTAGGTGATACCGACAGCGAACACGTGTTTTGTTGGTTATTAGGCGAGTTGCGCACGGCCTTTCCAAAGCGGCCTACAGACCATTCTGTAGTGCGCTATTTTTTGCAGGAACGGTGCCAGTATTTAAAGACCTTGGGAGTGTTTAATATGCTCATGTCTGACGGTGAACATTTGTATTGTTTTTGCGCTACCAAACTGAGCTGGATCACCCGCAGGGCACCGTTTGGGCAAGCCAATTTGAGTGATGCCGATGTGAATGTAGACTTTGGCCAAGAGACCACACCCAACGATATTGTGTCGGTTGTGGCCACACAACCTTTGACGGATAACGAAACTTGGCATACATTAAGTCCTGGAGACATGCTGGTGTTAAGAAAAGGCATTGCACTGAATTAGGTTTTTCAAGCAATAAAGTGATGCTGACTTACGAGTTCTGCTGGTTTTCAAACGTTCGTTTGATTAGCATGGGTATGAATAGTAAATAACAATAAATTAAGGGCTCATTATGATTCAAATCGCTGGCGTAGAACTTGGCCAATACCAATCTGTTACCGATGTATTTCTTGAAGCGTGTGGTAAGTATGGCCAAAAACCGGCTTACTCCTGCATGGGCCAAAGCCTGTCTTTTGCAGACATGGACCGGCTAACGGCTAACTTTGCCGCATATCTACAAAATCATACCGATTTGGAAGTGGGTGATCGTATCGCCATTCAATTGCCAAACGTATTGCAGTTTCCAATTGCTGCATTTGGCGCAATGCGTGCGGGTATGGTGGTGGTTAACACTAACCCCTTGTACACTGCCCGTGAAATGGAACACCAATTTAATGATTCTGGTGCCAAAGCGTTATTGATCCTCGCCAACATGGCCAACCTGGCTGAAGAAGTGGTACCTAAAACCGGCATCAAACATGTATTGGTGACCGAACTGGCAGACATGCACCCGTTTGCTAAACGTTTGTTGATCAATACCGTGGTAAAACGGGTCAAAAAATTAGTCCCTGCCTACTCGTTACCACAGGCCGTGAGCTTTAGAGATGCCTTGGCTAAAGGGCAGAATCTAACCCCTACGCCAGTGGCCACCAACCTAGACGACACCGCAGTATTGCAATACACCGGCGGTACCACAGGTGTTTCTAAAGGTGCGCAATTGTTACACCAAAACTTAGTGGCCAACATGATGCAAGTACGCCTTGCTACTGAGTCTGTGTTGGACGGTGATAGTGAAGTGGTGATCTCGCCTTTACCCTTGTACCACATCTATGCATTCACCCTTACCTTGGTGATGTGTGACCTTGGGCACGAAGTGGTATTAATCCCCAACCCACGGGATATTCCAGGCTTTGTTAAAGAGATGAGTAAACATAAGTTCTCATCCTTTGCCGGCCTCAATACCCTATTTGTGGCTTTGTGTAATAACAAAGAATTTGCTGAGCTCGATTTCTCATACCTCAAACACACCATGTCTGGCGGTATGGCGCTAACCCAGTCTGCGGCGGATATGTGGCGTAACGTTACTGGTTGTGAAGTCATGGAAGGTTATGGCCTCACAGAAACGGCACCGGTGGTGTCCATTAACCCCTATGAAGACATCCGTATTGGTACCATTGGTAAAGTAGTGCAAGGTACGGAAGTTAAGGTGATTGGCGAAGACGGCACCGACCTTGGTTTTGATCAAGAAGGTGAATTGTGTGTTAAGGGACCTCAAGTCATGGCGGGCTACTGGCAGCGTCCAGAAGCAACCGCCGACGTGTTAGACGACGAAGGTTGGTTTAAGACGGGCGACGTGGCTATTTTGGCAGAAGACGGATTTATTCGTTTAGTCGACCGTATTAAAGACATGATTATCGTGTCTGGGTTTAATGTGTACCCTAATGAGATTGATGATATTGGCAGCCAACACCCTGGTATTGTGGAATGTGCGGCCGTAGGCATCCCCAACGAGGTCACCGGAGAAACCGTGAAACTGTTTGTGGTCAAAGCCGACCCAGCGCTCACAGAGGCTGAGGTGATTGCCCATTGTCGCGAAAACCTCACGCCCTACAAAGTGCCTAAAGAAATTGAATTTAGGGATGAACTTCCTAAAACCAACGTCGGTAAAATCCTGCGCCGCGCGTTAAGGGAATAGGCCGATGCGGTCATCCTGACATCCCAATGTCTTCCTGACCAATTAATGTCATCCTGACGCAGGTCAGG
>DPHD01000025.1:31500-32207 GCA_003523085.1 Oceanospirillaceae bacterium
GGATCTCAGGAATGCCAGCAAAGCCTTTAACTGTGCTAAACTGCGCGCTTTAACACCAACCCCGCCTCAACATGTCTAACGCGTTACCCGATTGTATGGTCAAAGACCAAGCCGAACTCAAACTGTTGGCTAAGCGCATCGCCCAGCGCGATAAACGCAATCAACCTTGCGACAAACTCAAAGCCCAACTGTTAGCCAAAGCCCAGCGTAGTACTGCCACGTATCAGCGGCGTCTAGACGCATTGCCCAAAATAGAATACCCACCACAACTGCCTGTCAGTGGTGAACGTGAGCAATTAATTGAGCTTATCCGTAATCATCAAGTGGTGGTATTAGCAGGTGAAACCGGCTCTGGCAAAACCACACAGTTGCCCAAGCTGTGTTTAGAAGCAGGCCGCGGTGTGGGAGGCATGATTGGCCACACCCAGCCTAGGCGCCTTGCCGCAAGAACGGTAGCCCAACGTATTGCCGACGAGCTCAACGTGCCCTTAGGCCAACAAGTGGGTTTTCAAGTGCGCTTCACCGAACAGGTCAGCGAAATCAGCCACATTAAGTTGATGACCGATGGCATCTTATTGGCCGAAACCCGCCAAGACCCCGATTTATTACGCTACGACACCATCATCGTTGACGAAGCCCACGAACGTAGCCTCAACATCGACTTTTTATTAGGCTACCTCAAACAACTGTTAGCCCGCCGCGACGAC
>DPHD01000080.1:0-11003 GCA_003523085.1 Oceanospirillaceae bacterium
GTTTACTAACCTCAGTATCAGCAAAAAACTAATCACTGCTTTTTTATTGGTGGGTATCATTCCCTTTGCTGTATTGGGGGTCACTGCGCTGGACAGTGCGACTAAGGCGCTGGAGCAACAGTCTTTTAATCAGCTTGAAGCCGTTCGCGGCATTAAAAAAGCACAGATTGAAGACTACTTCCAGTCCACTCGGGATGACATGGATGTACTAAGGGAAACGTCTGGCACCATTAGGCAAGAAGCGATGAACAAACTTGTTGCCGTACGAGACAACAAGAAAAATGCCATTCAATTGTATTTTGACACAGTGCGTGACCAAGTCATCACCACCGCAGAAAATCAAATGACCATTGATGGTATGCGTGACTTTAGCGCCATTTTTGGAGATTTCGCGGCTGAAAATGGGTTTACAGCGGCAAAGCTAAAGCAGGCGCGTAAACAGCTTGCTGCATACTACAACAACGATTTTGCCACCGAATATAACAACCAAAACGGCAATGCGCCTGACACCGAGTATATGCTTGAGTTTGACAATGACAGCATTGCCCTACAATACGCATACATCAGCAACAACCCTAACCCCCTAGGCAGCAAAGAGCAGCTTGACCATCCGGGCGACGATTCGTATTACAGTAATATTCACGAGACGTTCCACCCTCCAATGCGCACCTTCCTAGAGAAGTTTGGCTACTATGATATTTTCCTTGTGGACATCGACAGTGGCGACATTGTCTATTCGGTATTTAAAGAACTCGACTATTCCACCTCGTTGATCGACGGACCCTATGCCGACACTAACTTTGGCCAAGTGTTTCGTGATGCCGCAAAGCTCAATAAAGGCGAAGTGACCTTTGTCGATTTTGCTCAGTACCGCCCTTCCTACGAAGCCCCTGCCAGTTTTATTGCCTCACCTATTTTTGAAGGTGACAAGGCCACCGGTGTATTGATCTTCCAATTGCCTTTGGATCGTATCACTAACGTGATGAGCGAACGAGCAGGCTTAGGTGAAACCGGTGAAACCTACCTAGTTGGCCAAGACCACCTCATGCGTTCTGACTCCTACTTAGACCCGGTCAATCACACCGTAATTGCCTCTTTCCGTAACCCCGAACTGGGCAATGCCCGTACCGAGGCGGTAGACTTAGCCCTTGCCGGTAACACCGGTACTAAAGTCATTATCGACTACAACGGCAACCCAGTCCTATCCGCCTATTCACCCTTCAATGTCTTAGGTTTAGAGTGGGCCTTACTGTCTGAAATCGACGTAGCCGAAGCCTTTGTACCCCACGTAACAGGGGCCGAAAAAGATTATTACAACAACTACATCGAAAAATATGGCTACTACGACCTGTTCCTAATTAACCCAGATGGCTATATTTTTTATACCGCAGCTAAGGAAGCAGACTACCAAACCAACCTCATCGACGGCGTTTATGCAGACTCCAACTTAGGCAAGTTATTCCGCCAAGTCAGCAACACAGGCGAGTTTGGTTTTGTAGACTTTGAACCCTATGCACCCAGCAACGGCGACCCAGCTAGCTTTATCGCCCAACCCATTAAAGATGCTGACGGCAAAGTTGAAATGGTTGTTGCCTTACAAATCCCATTAGACGGCATTAACAATGTCATGGGCGAACGATCTGGCATGGGCGAATCTGGGGAGTCCTATCTGGTGGGCCAGGACCACTTAATGCGTTCTGACTCCTTCTTAGACCCGGTTAACCACACGGTAATAGCCTCCTTCGCTAACCCTGAGCTGGGTAGCGTAGAGTCACATGCCACCCTTGAGGCGTTAAAAGGCGGTACAGGCTCAGAAATCATTATCGACTACAACGGTAACCCTGTACTTTCCGCCTACACCTCCGTCAACATCCACGGTACACAGTGGGCCCTAATGGCTGAAATTGACGAAGCAGAAGCCTTTGCTTCCATTGAAGGCCTGAAGGCTATCATGTTAGGTGTAGCCATCGGCGGTATCATCCTTATCTTGATCTTTGCCTACTTCATCTCGGGTTCAATCAGCCGCCCCATTCGTTCCTTGTCCGGCCTATTTGCAAAACTCGACGACTCGGGTGATTTCTCGCTACGCAGTACTGACATCACATCGAAAGATGAAATCGGCCAAATGGCCGAAGTCGTCAACCAACACCTTGAGTCACTCCAACAAGCCATCGATGCAGCCAACGCAGTCGTGACCGACGTAGCCCAAGGCCAGTTTGATAACCGCATAGAGCTCGATTTTAAAGGCGATTTATCCAAGCTCAAGGCGGGCGTTAATAACTCTGCCGACAGTGTTGAACAAACTATGGATGCCCTCAAGCAAGCGCTTAATGCGATTGCCACCGGTAACTTTAGCTATCGTCTCGACGGCGTAGAAGTAGAGAGCAACTTCCGCAGCACCTTGATTCACACCATGGAGACCATGGAACAAGCCATTGGTGAAATTAATCAGGTAATGAACGCGGCGGCTCTAGGCGACTTTGATTTGCGGGTTAACACTCCACTCAAAGGCGATTTAGACCAGTTAAAAATGGGCGTAAACAACTCCATTACAGCTATTTCTGAAGCCTTAACCGAAACCACCGCCATGGCGGAAAAAATGGCTTATGGTAATCTGACCCAACGCATCACTGGCGATTACAACGGTCGTTTGGATGACCTAAAAACCGCCCTCAACAGCTCTGTTGAAAATATGGAAAAAACCGTATCCGCAGTGCTTAATGCCACCGACAGCGTGGCCTCTAACGCCTCGGCTATCAGCCGTGGCTCTGATGACTTGTCGCAGCGTACCAGCGAACAAAGCGCCTCGTTAGAAGAGACCTCTTCTAGCATGGAAGAAATGGCAGCCACCATTGAACACAATACCAACCGCGCTAATGAAGCCAGTGGGCTAGTAGAAGGCACACGGGTCGACTCAACGAGTGGCGTTGAGGTAGTCAACAAAGCGGTACAAGCCATGAGCGACATAGAGACCTCTAGTGGCAAGATTGTGTCGATCATCACCTTGATTGATGGTATTGCCTTCCAGACTAACCTTTTGGCCCTTAACGCTTCTGTAGAAGCCGCCAGAGCCGGCGAGCATGGCCGCGGATTCGCCGTAGTCGCCGGTGAAGTACGCACCCTTGCCCAACGTGCGGCAGACGCTGCCAAGGATATTAAGGGCCTCATTGAAGACAGCTCGAGCAAAGTGCAAGAAGGTCGTAGTTTGGTAAACCAAACCGGCGAATCCTTAGCCTCGATTAGCGCATCCATCACCAAGGTGAGCGACATCGTGATGGAAATTGCAACTGCAACCGGCCAACAGACGACTGTGGTCAATCAGATTAACTCGGCCGTAGGCCAATTGGAAAACGTTAACCAACAAAACGTGGCTTTGGTTGAAGAGTCGTCGGCGTCCAGCTACTCCTTGAGCGATCAAACCAAAGCGCTGAAACAACAAATTTCCTTCTTTAAGGTAAATAATTCGGGCATTAGTACGCCCACTGTCGCACCGCTAAAGTCTGCCGAAGAAGTATTTGGCGCCGAAGCTCTGGCTGAAATCACAACACCCTCGTCTAAGCCAACGCCAAGTGCGTCTTCGGGCAACAAAGACGACGACTGGCAGGAGTTTTAAATTTTAATTAAGGACGATTAACTAAGCTCCTCGCAGACCTATTTAATTGCAAGTGCCAATCATGGCACTTGCATTTGTAGAGGAGCACAACATGAAGAAATGTATCTATCACCTGCCGATCAGTGGTCTAACCCTATCCGGCCTTTTGCTCGTTAGTCCTATAACCCAAGCCAATGAACAAGAGACCGT
Source organism: Oceanospirillaceae bacterium (assembly GCA_003523085.1). GTDB lineage: Bacteria > Pseudomonadota > Gammaproteobacteria > Pseudomonadales > Balneatricaceae > Njordibacter. The sequence continues at coordinate 3,803 of DPHD01000080.1, forward strand.
CGCCTTAGCCGTGGCTAAGGCAGTGGACACCATGGTGCGATCGACCAGGGCCACCTACACCAAAACGGTGGTCACCAAGCTCAAAAAAGACGGCAAAGGCGCCAAACAAAAGAGTAACAAACTCAAAGGTTTTGTACCCTTGCCCGCACAATTTGTGCGTAACGTGGCGATTCATTCTGAAGCCTCGGGCAAAGCCAACTTTACCGTGGCGTTGCGTAGTGCCTGGAATTTAAACCTAGAGCAAGGTTTGCAAGATGAGTTTGAACGCCAAGGTTGGGACTACTTAATGCAGCAACAAGCGGGCCAAGCAGACAACCTAGCCAGCATCAACTGGCAACCCTACACTCAAATAAGCACCATCGATGGCGTACAAACACTGCGTTATTTTAGTGCCGATACGGCGGTGGGTGGCGCCTGCGTCTCCTGCCATAATAACTGGGAAGGTCGCGACATGATTAAGGCCGTGCGTACCGATGCTGGATTAGAAGCTGGCAAACAGTTTGTATTGACGAACTCATGGGTGCGGTGTCGATTAGCGTACCCATGAACTAAGGCCGTTAGAGTCGGCGCTGCGATTGTAAGGGAAAGGCTTGTCTAATGGTTTGAACACGTTCCAAATCCACCTTAGCCATGGCCAAGCCTACACCTTCTTCAAGCTCAACCAGCACGGTGCCCCATGGGTCGATGATCATTGAATGGCCGTAGGTTTGCCGGTGATCATGCTGACCACCATGGGATGCAGCCAACATATAGCACTGGGTTTCTATGGCGCGTGCGCGCAACAGGGTATGCCAGTGAGCTTGGCCTGTGGTTTTAGTGAAGGCGGCACCATTAACAATGATCTGCGCGCCGCGGTCGACTAACTGAGCGTGAATCTCTGCAAAACGCAAATCATAACAGATGGTTAACCCCACCTTGCCTACCGGTGTATCTACCACAACCAGTTGGTTACCGGCTTCAAAAGTATCCGACTCACGATAGCTGCCATGGCTGTCTTCAATGTCGACATCAAACATATGTATTTTATCGTAACGAGCCACTTCTTGGCCTTCATCATCGTACACAAAACAGGCAGAGCGCACTTTACTCAGGTCGCTAATACCTTCTTGGCAAGGAATGGTACCGCCGATAATCCACACCTTGTGCCGCTGCGCTTGCTGGGACAGCCATAACCGCAAACCACCATTAGGCCCAGCGGCGGCGGCACCATAGGCCACCATTTGAGGATCGCCAAACACGGCAAAACTCTCGGGTAACATAATCAACTTGGCACCCAATTCAGCAGCCCTAGCTATTTGTATTGCCGCCTGCTCAAGGTTGTCGTCAACCTTAAGCTTACTCACCAGTTGCACCACGGCAACAGCTAAGCCTGAGCCTTGAAGGTTAATGGCTTGATTGTGATTAGTCGATGGAGATGGCATTTTCAAGGCGCTCCTGAACAGATTGGTTTTGGTAGTCTTTATCAAACATTTTGACTAATTTAACTTGAGGTTGATCTAATGATCCTGAGACTTGGTAACGGGCACTGGTAAAGGTCGCTAGTTCGTCGCCAATAAGCTTGTTAGCAATGTAAATCACCCCACCCAATTGCGGTAAACCGGCTAGCAGTGCGGCTAAGGGCAACTTATCTGCCACCGGCAAGGTGACGACTAAATCGTTATCAACAAGGCGTTGATTAAAATCAATCCAACCGTTCATGGTGAGGTTTAAGGAGGATGATTTTAAGGTTAATGGGGTTACTGTTTGCGCCATGCCTTGATTAAAACGGTAATGGGCATTGATAGCGTCAAAACTAAAGCCTGGTTTAATGACGTCAGAAAAATCCAGCTTAACTCGGTTCATGAGTCGAGTCATGTCCATTAAGGCGAGGATTTTAAGTCCCGCAGCACCATCAAGCGAATCAGCAAAACGACCCTGCTTGAGGCGTAGCCCTATGTCACCTGTCACTTCTTTAAGGGCGAAGGCTAAGGGTGAACGGGGCCATTCGAGCTGCACTTCAATGGCAGCAGCACTGGCAGCCACGCTGGGACCATAACCCCAATCAACTAACATATTGGCGATATCGCTGGTGGCTACGCGGCCGGTGAACTGGGTCTGGTGGAGGCCATTAACTTGACTCCAAATGAGGTTACCTTGCAGGTGAGCATGACGAATAAAGGCTTCTAAATCATGCACATTGACCCGACCTGCGTGACTGCGGGTTTTAAACTGCCATTGGCCAAAGGGTTCACCATTTTTAACTAACTCATCAATAGTCACATCAGCATCAGGTAGCGCACTGGGGTCGATATGTTGCAACAAATCGTTGGTTTCATCGGTCTGCGCATCTGGGAAGTTGAAATTTGCGTAATCCACCTGCACTAACAAAGGCTCTTGGGGCCCAAAAGAATCAACTTGGCCCGCCAATTGCTGCGACGTAAGGCGTAAACGCCAAGGTGCAGCCGCCGAGAGGGAAGCGGCAGGGTTGGACAAAAATTCAAAGTTCAGCGTGGCATCATCTAGGCTCACGTCATACCACTGACCATGTTTCACTCGCACATTAACCTGTGGCAATAAACCAGCTAGCGAACTTTCATTAGTCGCCACCAACGGCACTATGTGGGTTTGATAGGCATGCCACCAAGCCGCCAGATCAAGCTCGTCTAACTGGCCGACTAGCGACCATTCTCCCGCCTTTACCCAGCCTGTCGGTTGTTGTAAAGCCAGTGACCCACCTACCCACTGTAAGCTCGAGTCGGTCAATCCATCTGGCTCTAGGGCTAACGACAAGTGATGCTCATCAAACGCCGCGTACCAGCGTTGTTGCTGGCCATGCCAATCGCCTAACAATTGAAGTTGTTGCAATTGATTGATGGGGCTAGGTAACGTCAGTTGCGCTTGGCGCAGATCAATTTGAGCTGATAACTGCGAACAGGCAACAACGCGGTTGTCAGTGCAGGTCGCCAGCCGTGCCACAAAAGGTAGTTGGCCAGGAATTTGCCGTAACCAAGGCTGCTGATATTTGGTACTCAAATAACCGGCGGGGGCACGGCCAGTAAATTCGATGACTAAATCTCGTGCGGCTAAGCGCTGACTGTCAATCACAGCCACGGGGATTTGGTCTAACCAAGGCTGCGCTAATGCCACCTGATCCAAGCGCTTAAAGCTAATATGTTGGCCATCCATTAAACCACTGCCACTAATGGCGCCGAGTCCATCAGCAGCAGAGTCAACCTCAAGGGCAAATTCAATATGCCGCAAATCGGCTTGCAGGGGTGCCCAAGTCGCATTCAAGTCGTCAGCCGACACGGCAAGGTCATAGCGAGGTGGCGCTTGGTGACCATAGGCCACGGCCACATCACCCGCCACTGTCACTAACCCTTGAGGCTCGGCGTCATGCAACCAGGCTGGCAAGTCTAACTGAATAGGCAGTTGTTCAGCTAAGGACATCATCTGCACCGCTTCACCCACAACCTGTGCTTGAATGTCGACGTATTGGCCGTCTCCGGGTTTAATGGGTACTTGCACCTGCCAACCTTCTACGGATTGAGTGAGCTGAGGTGTTTGTAGATTTCCGGCCTGCGCCGTGATCCGTACATGGTCTTTATTAACAGCCACTGTCGCCGCTAAATCTTTTACCTCGGGCCAGTCCTGCGCATAACGAAGCCATGGGCTAGTCGCCTGCACCCGAATAGGCATAGCTTTGGTCACACCCGGTTGGCCATGGTAAATAAGCGCTGCCTGCTTAACTCGTCCCTGGGGCGTGGCTTGGCCCAGCCACTCTCCCAGCCGATGACCGATTACTCGATCAGGTAACAGTTCCGGTAATGTTGCCAAATCTAAATCTTGCAATCCCAAGGCCAACTGCAGCATCGGCACCGTGGCCGAACCCTTGCGGGGAAATTCGGCCGCCATGGCTAAATTGGCTTGCCCTTGGGCTAAACCAATGATCATATTTGAGGATTCAAAACGGTTGCTCAAGGCGCCATAGTGCCAACTAAACTCAGCCTGTAAACGTTCTATGGGCCAGGGCTTGGAGATCAAATTAACCACTCGTACCGCTAATCCATTGTCATCAATAATGGCCACTTTGCCGCCATGTCGGTTAAGCCAAATATGGCCATCAGCTTGCTGGATTTGCGGCACACCTAACCACGGTTTAATACTGGCGCCTTGCATTTGGGCTTGAAATAAAAACTCTTTTGGGCGATTTAGGTCCAAATGAAGCCGTACATCTGCGGCCCTGCCCGAGGGTGCCAAAGCAAGGATAGGCGTGGTGATGTTAGAAGGTAACCCGGCCATGGTTTGCAACGCCGCAAGGGTTTTGTCTAAATTAAGCTGCGGTACTTCAATAGCCAATTGCCCCTGCTGACTTTGAGCATAAAGAGTGTCAGTGGGTAAGTTTTGATCATTCACAGAACCGCTCAACTGTGTAGCGGCTAAACGCCAGTGACGCATCTGTACCTGATCGCTAGAGTTGGCATCAAGCGGGCTCGCAGCGCTTACTTGACCCGCCAACTCAAACCTTAATGCCTCACTTTCAAAATCCAGCTGCATTTTCGCAGCAGCTAAGGTGAGTTGTTTTCCGGCTTGGTAATTAAGCCAATAATCGCCAGCAACATAAACCCGCTTGAGCGGAACTGTAACATTGTTTGGCAGTAGAGCCGAAGCCCAGGAGGCGACATCCACACCATCACTGTGGAGGTATATTTGAGCTTGTTTGATGTTTTGTTGGGGTGAAAAAGCCACCTTAATATGGCTTTCAAGGTCCGAAAAAACCACCCCAGAGTCTGCTGATTTAACCCCAGACACGAGCACGGAAATATGATTCAAACCATCATTTAATTGCGTGGCGGGCTGATCTAAAGCGAGCCTGGCATTTAATGTGGGGATACGTATCACCGGCCCCGTCAGCGGCGTTAAGGTTAAACTCACCTGATGTAGCCAAAGGCTAGGCACTTGCTGTACCAGCGCCAGCATTAATGCAAGCGCCGATTGACGGCCTTGTTCACTGGTGGCTTGTGGGCCCCATGCACCACTGGCCTGTTGTGCTACATTGAGATCAAGGCCTGACGCTTGTACCTGCGACAAGACTAAACGCCCTTGACGCCAGGATGTAGCCACATCGATAGCCAATGCCAAGCGCGCTAAGCTGAGCTCTTGAGCGGCCGCAATACCCGTTAATTGTAACTGCAGCTGGGTGCCTTGTAATTGCACACGAAAGGCGTCTAAATGTAATTTTTGACCTATCGCTTGGCTCACTTGGGACTGCACCCAGGTGTGGTACAGGGGATGACTATTAATGCCTAACCGCAACCATGTAAGACTCAAGGCGAGCACTAGCAATGGGATACATAATCCCATGAGTAACCAGCGACTCGACCGTAACATCATTACCTTAGTACCACATCGTATTGCTCATTAAAATAAAGCGATTCCACCTGTAAGCCGATATTTTTGCCAATAAACTCTTCCAACTCCGCTAACCGATGAGCCTCTTCATCCAGTAGTTGGTCGATCACCGCTTGCGACGCCAGCACCAAGTAGGTGTCCGTATCATAAGCGCGGTGGGCACGTAAAATTTCGCGAAATATTTCGTAACAAATGGTTTCCGCTGTTTTTGTAGTACCGGTGCCTTCACATGACGGACAGGGCTGGCACAACAACTGCTCTAGGCTTTCCCGGGTACGTTTTCGGGTCATCTCGATAAGGCCCAAGTCCGACACACCAGACACCTTGGTTTTTACATGATCTTTATCTAGGCCCGCGGCCAAAGTGCGACTCACTTGGCGCTGGTGTTCGGGGTCCTGCATATCAATAAAATCCAAAATAATAATGCCACCCAAATTACGTAAGCGTAATTGCCGACCTATAGCCGTAGCCGCCTCTAGGTTGGTTTTAAAAATCGTCTCTTCGAGGTTACGGTGGCCAACATAGGCACCGGTATTGACGTCAACCGTAGTCATGGCTTCGGTTTGATCAATAATGAGGTAACCGCCAGACTTTAACGGCACTTTACGGCCCAAGGCTTTTTGTATTTCATCTTCGACGTTATAGAGGTCGAAAATTGGCCGGCCACCGGGGTAATGTTCCAACTTAGTCGCCATATCGGGCACCAGATCACGCACAAATTCAGACACTTTCTGAAACGTTTCGTTTGAGTCTATACGTATCTTTTCCACCTGCAGGTGAGCAATGTCTCGCAGCGCGCGTAACGCTAAGGGCAGGTCTTGATAGACCATCTGGGGCGCTTTGGCAGTGGTAATTTGTTGGCTTATCTGGCGCCATAAACGGCGTAAAAAATCCACATCTTGCTGTAAGTCTTTAGCGTCAACGCCTTCGGCAAGGGTGCGGATGATGATACCTTCGGCGGTATATTTCTGCTGCGCCAAATCGCCCTCTGGGGCCTTTTTAAGGTAGTCTTCTAAGCAAGTTTTTAGCCTATTTCGCTCGGCTTCGGTGTCGATGCGCTGTGACACCCCTACGTGCCCGGTCCCTGGCATATAAACCAAATAACGTGAGGGAATAGAAATTTGTGTGGTTAGTCTGGCACCTTTGGTACCTATGGGGTCTTTAAGCACCTGCACCAACAAACTTTGGCCTTCTCGGACCAATTGTGCAATGGGGGTTTCACTGGCTTCGGAACGGTCGTCGTGAGTCATTAAATCTGCCACATGGATAAAGCCGGCTCGTTCCAAACCAATCTCTATAAAAGCTGCCTGCATGCCCGGTAAAACACGCACAATTTTACCTAGATAAATGTTGCCCACAATGCCGCGATGATCGTTACGTTCAACATGAACCTCTTGCAACATGCCATTTTCAATCACCGCAACACGGGTTTCCATGGGGCTAAAGTTGATGAGGATTTCTTCGTTCATTAAGCCACCTTAAAGGCGCGGCGAATACCGCGTAATACGACAAATAACCATAACCATAATAGCCCACTGGTTAAGGCTGGCAATAAAAACCACAGCCCGCTGCTGGCGTCACTACCGATGCCTTGCGCCCAATAGCTCACCACTTGATGAAGCGCCACCAACAGGGTCACCATAAAAGCCTGCTGCCATAGTCGATACATACGTAAACGGCGATACATGAGGATGGCAAAAAAAGTGACGCAAACCATAGCTAAGGCATTAATACCCAGGTGGTTACCTTGCAATAGATCTAACAACAAACCCAAAATAAAAGCCCAGCCCAAGCCAAACCGGTGTGGCAA
>DPHD01000080.1:11271-16955 GCA_003523085.1 Oceanospirillaceae bacterium
AACAAAGTAATAAACGGCACCCATAGGTTGTGTGCTCTAGCTAACGCCATTATTCACCCCCACTGGCCGCAGCCGTTTGTTGATGGGCTGTTTCGATTAACAGCAAATGTCTTGAACGACTCAATTGTGCCGTAGGCTTAGCCAAAATTTTAGCAAAGTCCTGGCCAGCCAAGTGTCGAACTTCAATCACCTCTGCCACGGGGTAGCCTTTGGGGAAGCGTAAACCCAAACCAGAACTCACAAGAATGTCGCCCACTTCGATGTCTGCCGTATCAGCTAAATCTTCTAATTCTAAGTAATCATAATGGCCGCGACCATAGGCCACGCTGCGTAAGCCGTTGCGATTAACTTGTACAGGAATGGCGTGGTCGGCATCGGTAATTAACAATACCCGACTGGTAAACGCAGATGTAGAGGTGACTTGTCCCATGACCCCAGTGGCGTCCAATACCGGTTGACCCACAAACACATTGCTGTCAAAACCGTTATTAATAATGATCTGATGGACAAAAGGGTCTGAGTTAGTGCCAATTAATTCACTCACCATCACCTTTTCATCGAGCCGCTCGCCGCTATTGAGTAAATCCCTTAGGCGAAAATTTTCTACCGTAAGTGATGCCAATTTTTGCACCCGACGTTCAGCTAACAAAGCTTGGGCGCGTAATTGTTTGTTTTCGGCGATTAACTCGTCTCTTGCTTGCAAGCGCTCGTCGAGCCAAGTCCACGACCTTTGTGGCACATCCACTAACCATTGCACTGGGGTCACCGCAAGGGACATCCAGGCACGAATCTGTTGCATCTGCTGAAACTGGTAGTCGGCAACAATTAAGGCTAAACAGATCACCCCATAAGTGATGAACTTTTTCACCGTGGAGCGGCCCTTAAACAAAGGATCGATAACAATTCCTCAAGCAAAAACGGCGAGATGGATTACGCCACCTCGCCGTTTGTTTGTTCTAATCGTGTTGGTTATTCTCTAGCCAACAAGTCGAAGGTACTTTCATCAAGCATTTGTAGCGCTCTACCGCCACCACGGGCAACACACGTAAGCGGGTCTTCGGCAACGATAACCGGCAGTCCAGTCTCTTCGCTAATCAAGCGATCCAAGTCGCGTAACAAGGCACCACCACCGGTTAATACAATACCACTTTCGGCAATATCAGAGGCTAACTCTGGGGGTGAATGCTCCAGTGCACTCTTAACCGACTGCACAATGGTAGACAAAGGCTCTTGCAAGGCTTCCATAATTTCATTGCAGTTTAAGGTAAAGCTGCGGGGAATGCCTTCGGCTAAATTACGGCCACGCACATCAATTTCTAACACGTCTGTGCTTGGATATGCGGTGCCAATTTCCTGTTTGATGCGTTCCGCAGTGGCTTCGCCAATAAGTGAGCCGTAGTTGCGACGCACATAGGCGATAATCGCTTCATCAAAACGGTCACCACCCACACGTACAGATTCGGCATAGACCACACCGTTGAGAGAAATAATGGCAATCTCTGTGGTACCACCACCAATGTCGACCACCATAGAACCGCTGGCTTGCTCAACCGGCAAACCTGCACCAATGGCTGCAGCCATGGGCTCTTCAATTAAATACACTTCGCGTGCGCCGGCGCCCATGGCCGATTCTTTAATCGCACGGCGTTCCACCTGGGTGGATTTACATGGCACACACACTAACACTCGAGGGCTAGGTGTCATCCAGCTATTCTCGTGCACCTTATGAATAAAGTGCTGAAGCATTTTTTCGGTGACATGGAAGTCGGCAATAACGCCGTCTTTCAAGGGTCGAATAGCGGTAATGTTGCCTGGAGTACGGCCCAACATACGTTTGGCGTCTGCACCTACAGCAGCAACACTTTTTTGGTTGCCGTGGGTACGAATGGCCACTACAGAAGGTTCGTTCAGCACGACGTCTTTGTCGCGCACGTAAATAAGGGTATTGGCGGTGCCTAAGTCGATGGACAGGTCACTTGAAAATAGGCCGCGGATTTTTTTAAACATGCTTAATAAATGGCTCTAATCGGAGAATAACAGTAACTCTTGTAAGCCACTGAGACTAAGTTATAAATATTAACAATCGGACGGCATTTGAGCAAGGTTAATCCGTTTTCCAATGGCGTAATTTATGCTAAATTAGAGCCCTTTTTCGCAGCTTATACATAACTGGCGAAATAGCGTCTAAGCTGCAATCAAAATTCAACTAATTTGAGCCCTATTGAAGCAAAAAGTTCAACTCGCGCTCAAGTTAATAACTAAAGACTAAATCGAGACCACCATGGCCCTAGAAAACGCCGATATCGACAACATAGCCGTGCTTGCGCGCTTGCAAGTGCCTGCTACCGAAACAAGCGACTATGCCGACAGTATTTCCAGCATTCTGGCACTTGTAGACCAGATGCAGCAAGTTGACACCACGGGCGTGGAACCCTTATCCAATCCACACGATGCGACCCAGCGCCTACGCCCCGATGAAGTGACCTGCGACAACCAACGTGAAGCCTTTATGGCGATTGCCCCAGCCACCGAAGACGGCCTATACCTTGTGCCTAAAGTGATTGACTAATATGACTAACAAGACCTTAATTCAAATTTCCAATGAGCTCAGTGCAGGCCAATACTCTAGCCGTGAGATCACTCAAGATATTATTGCTGGCATCAAGGCCCACGATCATCAGTTTAATAGTTTCATCACGGTATCTGAAGAGTTAGCGTTTGAACAAGCCGACGCCGCCGATGCACGCCGCGCCGCGGGCCAGGCCGATCTATTGACCGGCGTACCCTTTGCCCACAAAGACCTGTTCTGTACCCAAGGCTTGCGCACCACCTGTGCCTCCAAAATGCTAGAAGACTTTATTCCGCCCTACGAGTCTACCGTAGGCCAGCGTTTACTCACCACCGGCGCCGTATGTGTAGGCAAAACCAATATGGACGAATTTGCCATGGGCTCGTCTAACGAAAACAGTTACTTTGGTGCCGTAAAAAACCCGTGGGACCTTAACGCCGTACCCGGCGGTTCGTCTGGTGGTTCTGCTGCTGCAGTCGCAGCAGGCTTAGTACCGGCAGCAACGGGCACCGACACCGGCGGTTCCATCCGCCAACCTGCCTCATTTTGCAACTTAACCGGCATCAAACCCACTTACGGCCGCGTTTCACGCTTTGGCATTGTCGCCTATGCCTCTAGCCTCGACCAAGCAGGCCCAATGTGTACCACTGCCGAAGATGCCGCGGTGATGCTTAATGCCATGGCAGGCTTCGACGCCCAGGACTCCACTAGCGTGCAACAAGACGCACCGGATTTTACGGCCGACCTAAACCAGCCCCTTGCGGGCCTTAAAGTGGGTTTGCCAAAAGAGTTTTTTGGCGCGGGTTTAGACCCACAAGTGGCCGATTGTATTATGGCCGCAGTCAAACAAATTGAAGCCTTAGGCGCACAAATCATAGACATTAGCCTACCTAACCTAGAGCTATCCATTCCGGCCTATTACGTCATTGCGCCGTCTGAGGCGTCATCGAACCTAAGCCGCTTTGACGGCGTACGTTATGGCTACCGCTGCGATCAGCCAGAAGATTTAATGGACTTATATTGCCGCACCCGCGCCGAAGGGTTTGGCAAGGAAGTGAAGCGCCGTATTATGGTTGGTACTTATGCTTTATCGGAAGGCTATTACGATGCTTATTATGTAAAAGCCCAACGTATTCGCCGCCTCATTAAAGACGATTTCGCCCGCGCATTAGCGCAAGTGGATGTCATTATGGGCCCAGTGGCACCCACCCCTGCCTTCGACTTAGGCAGCAACACCAAAGACCCAGTGGCCATGTACCTAGAAGATATTTATACCTTGTCTGCCAACATGGCCGGCATCCCCGCCATGTCGACGCCGGCAGGTTTTGTGAATGGCCGACCCGTAGGCCTGCACATTATGGGCAACTATTTTGCCGAAGCAAAATTATTGAACATTGCCCACCAGTATCAACAAGTCACCGATTGGCACCTACAAACGCCAACATCTAACACAGAAAAGGGGGCTTAATCATGGCTTGGGAAATTGTTATTGGTCTAGAAATTCACGTTCAACTGGCCACCAAATCCAAATTATTCTCTGGCGCTAAAGTCGCTTTTGGTGCTGAACCTAACACCCAAACCACACTAGTGGATTTAGGTATGCCGGGCGCCCTACCCGTATTCAACGAAGAAGCCTTGCGTATGGCGGTCACCTTTGGCACCGCCATCGATGCAGAAATTGGTAAACACTCCGTATTTGCCCGTAAAAACTACTTCTACCCAGACTCGCCCAAAGGTTACCAAACCAGCCAAATGGATCACCCCATTGTCGGCATTGGCCACTTAGATATTCAGCTAGAAGACGGCAGTAGCAAGCGTATTGGCGTCACCCGTGCCCACCTTGAAGAAGATGCGGGCAAGTCGTTACATGATGACTTTGACGGCATGACCGGCATCGACCTTAACCGCTCCAGTACACCCTTGTTAGAAATTGTGTCTGAACCCGACATGCGTAGCGCCAAAGAAGCCGTGGCCTACATGCGTAAGATGCATGCCATCGTCACTACCATTGGCATTTCCGATGGCAACATGGCCGAAGGCTCCATGCGTTGTGATGCCAACGTCTCTGTTCGCCCTAAAGGCCAAGAAAAGTTGGGCACCCGTGCCGAATTAAAGAACATTAACTCCTTCCGTTTTATTGAGCGCGCAATTAACGTAGAAGTAGAGCGCCAAATCGACATCTTGGAAGATGGCGGTAAAATCGCCCAAGAAACCCGCCTCTACGACGCCGATAAGAACGAAACGCGCCCCATGCGCAGCAAGGAAGAAGCCAACGACTACCGTTACTTCCCCTGCCCCGACCTACTGCCTATCAACATCGACGAGGCGTATATCGATGCTATTCGTAAGGCTTTGCCCGAGTTACCAGACCAACGCAGCGCCCGTTTTGTGAGCCAACTCAGCCTTAGCGAATACGATGCTGGCGTGTTGTCTGCCAGCCGTGCCCTAGCCGATTATTTTGAAGCCGTGGTAGGCGTATGTAATGACCCTAAACTGAGTGCCAACTGGGTCACCGGCGAATTAGCCAAGTTCCTTAACCAAAATAATGTAGAAATTAATGCCGCACCAGTCACTGCCGAGCAACTAGGCCAACTGATTAGCCGCATTAAAGATGACACCATCAATACCAAAGGTGCCAAAACTGTATTTGAAGCACTCTGGGACCAAGCGGGCACAGTGGATGGCATTATTGCTGACAAGGGTTTAAAGCAAGTGAGCGACATGGGCGCCATCGAAGCCATGGTGGACGATGTGATTGCGGCTAGCCCTAAGCAAGTGCAGCAGTACCTTGACGCCGAAGTAGAAAAGCGTGGCAAAATGCTAGGTTTCTTTATGGGCCAAGTCATGAAGGCATCCAAAGGTTCTGCTAATCCAGGCCAAGTGAATGGTTTGCTTAAAAAGAAGCTCGACGCCCTGTGTTAAACACCCCTGAGATTACGGCCTGCGCCGCAATGACGTGAGACTGAAAGATTGCGGCCTGCGCCGCAATGACGTGAGAGGGAAAGATTGCGGCCTGCGCCGCAATGACGTGGCTTCGTGTGGCGTCATTCTGACCACCCCAACGTCATTCTGACGAAGGTCAGAATCCCCTAGATTGCGGCCTGCGCCGCAATGA
>DPHD01000091.1:0-2320 GCA_003523085.1 Oceanospirillaceae bacterium
ACTCAAAGCGCGCACAATAGCGGCTCAACAAATCAAACCCGTGGGGGTTTAGTTGTTGTAGTTGCCTGGCTGCGTTAAAACCATCTACCAATACATTGTCGCCACCTGGAGCTGAGCTTTCCAAACAATAGAGTACTTGAATGGTAGGCACTGGGTCGCGGTAGGGGTTGTCTGTGTGGGCTTGCAAGGCTAACCCGGTAAAGGCCAAATTGGTGGGTTTTTCTTCAACCCTTACTTCAAAAATGCGGCCGTAGTTGGTTTCCCGCAGGTGACCAAATAAATCCACTACCTGAGTGAGGGCACCGGCCTTTATCGGGCCGCCATTGAGTTTGGCAAATCCAAAGCGAGCAATATCCGCAAGCCATGTTTGTAGCGCTGCTGGAGAACTTGAAACGGCATCAAAATCGGCGACCGGTAATTGGCCCATGAGGCTACTATCCCACAGGCTTTGGCTATGCGGGAGCCAGCCTTTGCTGCTGGTTTGAGGTTTGTCGTAGGCGTGGGCCGCTAACCAATGCAGTGGAAAGCTTACGGTTTTTTGTTCGGGCATAAAGGTGACTTGCAATGCCTCAGCCGACACTTGGGCATGGCTTATGTAGGTGGTTGAGTCTATGTCGCGTAAGGCGATTAAACGTTGGCCGTTACTGCTGCTTTTGGTGGCCTCATCTAGAGCGTTGTCGCGTAACCAAATGGCATGAAATCGAGTGGTTTGTTGGTCGACGGTGAGGCTAACAACCAGCCCATCTGAACTTAAAGAGGCGTGCGGCATACTAATTCCCTTATGGGTGTTGATCAACCCAGTTTAAGTGAGATCGAACATAAGTTATATTTACTTAAATTAAATCTAAGATGTGGTTTTGGTTATGGCAGATGACAAGTTTAACGACTTGCCCTTGGAGTGGGTGCGGGCTTTTGAGGCCGCTGGGCGCTTGGGTAGTTTTACCGCAGCAGCTAAAGAAACGGGTTTAACACAGGCGGCAATTAGCCAGCGCATTGGCTATTTGGAGCGCCGTTTGGCGTATAAGTTATTTTTGCGAAAACCTAGGGGCGTGGCCTTAACGGTAGATGGTGAAGCTTGGTTGCCCTATGTCACCAGTGGCCTTAATACCATTGGCCAGAGCTCGGCCCAGCTGTTTGGTTTGCGGCGCACGCAACTCACTATTGCCGCCAGCGCGTCGGTGATTCAGCATTGGTTGATGCCACGTTTAGTCAACCATAACAAACCCTTGCAATTAACCTTTAGCACCATGGTGGTCGAAGCCGATTTTAAGCAGCAAAGCGCAGACCTAGAGGTGCGATATGGCATAGGCCAGTGGGGCCAGCGTATTTGTACTCCTTTATTTACTGAGCAACTCACACCCTTGGTGAGCCCGGCTCTATTAGCCACAGTGACACACTGGCAACAGTTGCCCAAGCTAGCGGTGTCTGGTCCACGCTTGGGTTGGCACGATTGGGCGCAGCTAACGGGGGATGCCGCAAACCCCATGGCGCACTATCGATTCGACTCACAAACCTGTGCCTTGGCTGCAGCACAACAAGGTTTGGGTGTGGTGTTGGCATCCTTGCCGTTGGCGCAGCAAGCCCTTGCATGCGGTGCCCTGGTGGAATTAACGCCGCAGCGTCTTATTAGTGCTGCGGGGCCTTGGTTAACGGCGCCTAAAGACCAATTGTCTCAACTCGATTGGCAACAGTTAAGCGACCTATTCACCGAGGCGTCTGCCAACCCAATGCGCTAAACGCGCGCCGGTATTGTAGTAGTGGGCTTTAATGGGCGCAAAGTAATCGGCTTTAGGTAAGGTGATAGCCACCGGTAAACTGGCGGGATCTGCGCCCATGGCCCATTGTGCCGCAGCCTTACCCAGCACCGTAGCAGGGCCAATACCGCGGCCACTATAACCGTAAAGGCTGACTGCTTGGGGGCCAAGGTGGGCCATTTTGGGCAGGTGGTCTGGAGTCATGGCGATACAGCCACTCCAGGCATACTCAAATTGGTAATCGGTGACTTGTGGGAACAAGGCTTTGAGTTGCCGGTGGGCCCAATTGAGGTGAGTCTGTTTGCCCGCGTCTTCGACACAGCCCACACCACCAATAATAAGCCGTGCCTCGTTATCCAGCCTAAACGACGACATCACCTTTGCTGTGTCCCAACAACCTTCGCCCTGGGGCAAGATACTAGCACGTTGCTGGGGGCTCAAAGGTTGGGTGGCAAACTGGCAAAAGTGCACGGGCGTATGGTGAGGTGTAGCGGTTAAGTTTAGATCATAAGCATTGGTGGCCAGTATGAGCTGGTTGGCGCTAATGCTGCCCGTGGCTGTGGTTA
>DPHD01000091.1:2556-2681 GCA_003523085.1 Oceanospirillaceae bacterium
GCAACCGCCGCGTGGGCTAAGCCAAAGGCATACTCTAAAGGTTGTATGGTGCCTGCTCGGGGGTCAAACAAAGCGCCGGTAAATTGGCTCGACCCTGTGCGAGTTTTAACAGTGCTAGCGTCTAG
>DPHD01000091.1:2917-5631 GCA_003523085.1 Oceanospirillaceae bacterium
GCCGGCCCTGTTGTTAGCGCAGTGCAAAGTACCATTACGCACAGGCTGGCAATCCATCTGGTGTTGTTCTATGAGTTTAAATACCAAATCGGGTGCAGCGGCTAGTGCTTGGTTGAGCTTGCGCCCAGCCTGCAGGCCTAGTTGGGCCTCCACTTGGTCGGGCGGTAGCCACAAACCAGCATTGACTAGGCCTACATTACGGCCCGAACCCCCAAAACCAATGTCGTGAGCCTCTAATAGCCGCACATCAACACCCTGTTGCGCCAAGTGTAAAGCGGCAGACAAACCGCTGTAGCCGCCCCCAATAATCACCACGTCAGTGGTCACTTGCGCTTCTAACGTTGGGCTAGCAAAGGCATTGCTAGTGCTAGCACGCCACAGGCTAGGGGCGGGTTTTGCTGTAGCAATGGATGCTTTCACGGGCCATTACCTAACAAAAGTTTTTAAAAATGCATCAACCCGAGCACCATAAGGCGGGTACATGTTGGATAAGGTAGAGTGGCGAGCCTGTTTAAAAATAGGCCGTAACTTACTCATGGTCATAAAACCTTCCAGCCCATGGTAGTGGCCCATGCCACTTTCACCCACACCGCCAAACGGTAAGTCATGTTGGCTCACTTGGAGGGTGGTGTCATTGATACACACACCGCCAGAGCGGGTTTTGTTAATCACATCTGCCTGCAGCTGCTTATCATTACTAAACAAATACAAGCCTAAAGGACGGTCGTGGCGATTAACGTAGTCTAATACCTCGGCCATGTTGGTGTAGGTCATTATGGGTAGTAGGGGGCCAAAAATCTCTTCCTGCATCACTCGCATGCCGTCGTTTACCCCAGTTAATAATGTAGGAGGTAGTTTGCGCAGCGTGGCGTCGCTGGTGTGACTGACAATCATGGGGATGGCCTGAGCTCCAAGAGCAACGGCATCTGCAAGTGTGCTGTTGAGGCGTTGGTAAGCGGCTTCATCAATAATTGATGTGTAGTCTGTACTGTTGATGTCAGGGTAGCGAGTACTGGCAATAGTTTTAGCAACGGCAACAAATTCGTCTACTTTGCCCTCGGGCACAAACAGGTAATCTGTCGCTACACAGGTTTGGCCGGCGTTGAAACATTTGAAGAACAACAACCGTTGTGCGGCTTTGGCAATAGGGTAGTCTGGGGCAATGATAGCCGGTGATTTACCACCTAGTTCCAAAGTCACGGGGGTAAGGTTTTCTGCTGCGGCGCGCATCACTTGGCGGCCAGTATTGCCAGATCCGGTAAACACTAAATGATCAAACGGTAGGGCCGAGAAATCGGAGCCTTTGGCGCCGGCTATAATTGTAATCATGTCTTCAGCAAAGATTTCTGCAAACAAGGTGTGTAATAACTGACATAAATTCGACGAGTTGGCCGCCATTTTTATCATGCAGCGGTTACCCGCAGCAATGGCGCATACTAGTGGGCTAATGCACAGGAATAATGGGTAGTTCCAAGGTACCACAATACCCACCACGCCTAGGGGCTGGGGAATAACCGTATTGCGGGCACCCAAGGCCCAAAGTCCAACCGATCTTTTTTGAGGATTCATCCATTTTGCGAGTTTTTTACGTGCATGGTTAATGCCATCAATGGATGGGAAGATCTCGGCTAAACGGGTTTCTTGGTGGCAGCGATGGCCATAGTCCTTACATATAGCGTCGACGATGGCCTGTTGGTTGGCTATGAGCATCGATTTGAGTTGGTCTAAGATGTCACGACGCTGCCTTAGGGTTGGGATGCCCTGGGACAAGTAGGCCGATTTTTGCTGGGTAAGAATAGCTCTGAGTTGGTGCGCCTCGACCTGAGGTGGGTTTAAGGGTGTGGGCATGCGCTGTGTTCCTGTTGCTGATAGAGCTAGTCTGATCAGGGATCATAACTAAACCAACAACAGAATACTGTAGATGACCGAGAAACCACAGTTAAATGTGGCCCCGTCTTTGCGAGCGCAGCGAAGCAATCCAATCCCGCGGTCTATGGCCTGTCACAGACCACTCAAATCAACGCTTTAAATCGCGGTAAAAATTTTCGTGAGGGCCAAGGTTAACTAACAACCGCCATTGGTCTGCGGTTTGATATGCAAGTAAATATTGTTGCTGAAGGCAGTCGAATTTATAGACTCGAAGGTCGGCTAAATCACCCTTTTTCGAATCACCGGCAAGTGGGTTGGAGATGATGGTTTGTATGGCGTCATTAACTATATGGCGCTGTTTTGGGTGCAGTTTTTTGTAGGCCCGTTTGAACGTGTTTTTTTGCTCGATTTTCATAACGCCACTCGCTAAAAGGTGACCTAGTTAGTGGCGAACTCAAAAGCCGAGCTTTCTTCATCTAGTGCAACTAGGGTGTCGCGTACATATTCTATGGGTAAGTCGGGATTGTCTAAGGCCGCGCGGCCGACCCGAGCCCAAAATTCAATCTGGCTAGGAATAGTACGCAACTCAGCTTTAGATTGAACTTTGGCTTGTTGGTACAGGTCGTCTGTAATACGGATCGAAATACTCATGTTGGTCGCCTAAATTGCTTTACTACAATTGTAGTATAGGCCCATGTGTGCAGCGAAGCAATCCAATACCGCGGCCTATGGATTGCCGCGTGGGCCTGCCCCGTGAGCGCAGCGAGTGCTTTGGGTACGCGTTGCTCCTCGGCAATTGCTCCTGCATTGCTCTACTAAGCTACATCCCTGTAGCGATCGCAAAG
>DPHD01000091.1:5921-7906 GCA_003523085.1 Oceanospirillaceae bacterium
TCATCAGGGCGTTGATCTTTATAGGTTTTTTGTTTGCAGCTCAGGCGCACTTGAATGGTGTCACCAATACATACGGGTTCCACAAAACGCAAATTCTCTAAGCCATAGTTAGCTAGAACTGGGCCTGGTGAAGGTTCTACAAACATACCTGCGGCGGCAGAAATAACAAAATAGCCATGGGCTACACGTTGACCAAATAACGAGTCTTTGGCGGCAATTTCGTCAAAGTGAGCGTAAAAGTGGTCGCCAGACAGGCAACCAAAATTAACAATGTCGGCTTCGGTCACCGTGCGTCGGTGGGTGATTAAGGTCTCGCCAATTTGTAGGTCTTCAAAGTGCTTCTTAAACGGATGCACTTGGGTGGTGATTTGTTCTGAACCGGGGTGGAATTCCTTGGTCACCGCCGTCAGCATGGTCGGGCTACCTTGTAGTGCCGTGCGTTGCATATAGTGCTTTACGGCACGGATGCCACCCAATTCTTCACCGCCACCAGCACGGCCTGGGCCGCCATGGACCAGCATCGGTAAGGGTGAGCCGTGACCTGTAGATTCTTTAGCACAGGCCTGGTTAAGCACTAACAAACGGCCATGGTAGGCCGCGGTGCCAAGTACAATTTGCTGGGCTTCTAGTGGATCGTCACTGACTAAGGAGCCGACTAAGCTACCACGGCCTAACTTGGTGATGGCAATGGCTTCGTCGATGTTGTTGTAAGGCATTAATACCGATACTGGGCCAAAGGCTTCTACTTCGTGGGGTAGGGTGGCCGTTAGCGGATTGTCGCAACGTAATAAGGTGGCGGGGAAAAAGGCGCCACCGTCTCGGTTGCCACTATGTAAGGCAAAGTCTTGGCTGCCACCAATAACCACTTGGGTGTGTTGTTTGAGGCGGTTTAGCTGATCCCATGTGTCGGCCACTTGGTCGCGGCCAACGAGTGGCCCCATACGTACGCCTTCTTGTGCAGGATCGCCTAGGGTCATTTTTTGCAAACGTGTACTGACTGCATTGGACACGGCATCCATCAACTTGGCAGGCACAATGGCGCGGCGAATCGCGGTACACTTTTGGCCGGCTTTGACGGTCATTTCGGTGACTAACGACTTAACGAATAGGTCAAATTCTGGGGTGTCTGGCGTGGCTTGCTGACCCAGAATACTGTAGTTAAGGGAATCAGCTTCCATGGTGAAGGGAATGCTGTTGGCCATGATGTTGGCATGGCTTTTTAGCTTTTGACCGGTCACCGCAGAGCCTGTGAAGGTCACCACGTCTTGTTCGTTGAGCTGGTCTAACAGGTCACCTACACCCCCACAAATAAGCTGGATGGCGCCTTCTGGCAACAAACCCGACTCGACAATGGCTTTTACCATGAGTTGGGTAAGGTAACAGGAAACACTAGCAGGTTTAACAATAACGGGAACACCTGCAGCTAAGCTGGGGGCGATTTTTTCTAACATGCCCCAACAGGGGAAGTTAAAGGCGTTAATGTGTACCGCTACACCCTCTTTAGGTACTAGGATGTGGCGGCCTACAAATGAACCACCCGCAGACAAGGCTTCGGATGGGCCTTCTATGGCATAAGTTTCGTTAGAGAATTCACGGCGCACCATACCCGAATAACTAAATAGGGTTTGAATACCGCCTTCAATGTCTACCCAGCTGTCCAATTGAGTGGCGCCGGTGCAAGCTGATAAGGTGTAAAATTCTTGTTTACGACCCAATAAGTATTTGCCTAAATGCTTAAGCATATTAGCGCGCTCGTGCAAGGTCATCTTACGTAGGGCAGCGCCGCCGATATTGCGGCCATAAGTGGCCACTGCTGCAAAGTCGATACCTTGGCTGCTGATTTGAGCGACTGGGTCGCCGCTAACCGCGTGGTAAATTTCTACCCCAGCATCGTTGCTGGTATGCCACTGGCCATTAACGTAACTTGATACTTTCATGTTGTTTCCTTAATAAGGTGCTTTGTCTTTGCGAGCGTAGCACTTCGT
>DPHD01000091.1:8074-13187 GCA_003523085.1 Oceanospirillaceae bacterium
GCACTTCGTCTTTGCGAGCGTAGCGAAGCAATCCAAACCCGCGGTCTGTGGACTGCCGCGTCACTTCGTTCCTCGCAGAGACGGGGGCGGCGCTCTTCTCGCAGGGACGGGATCTTGTATTAAATGTCGTAGTCTAAGACGATTTTGGCGCTGATGGGGTAACTTTGGCAACTCAGTACGTAGCCGTCTTTGATCTCGTAGTCTTCTAGCGCGTGGTTAGTGTCCATTTCCACTTCGCCTTCGAGTACTTTACATTTGCAAGTAGAGCAAACACCGGCTTTACAGGCCCATGGTAGGTCTGCGCCTTCGGCAAGGCCTGCTTCCAGAATGTTTAAACTGTTGTGCGCCAACTCAAAGCTGCGGGTGTGGCCGTCGGCACGGATACTTACTTCACTGGTATTGGCATTGCTTGCCGTAGGTTTGCGCTTACGTGCGGCGCTGCCCGCTGTTTGGGTGCCAAACAGTTCTAAGTGAACTTTGGCAGCGGGAATGCCAGCCTTAATTAAGGCTTGCTGGCAGTCTTTGCTCATATCTTCTGGGCCACAAATAAAACATTCACTAATGCGGTCTGGGTGTACCCATTGGCTCAGTAGGTGGTCGATCTTGTCACCGTTGATGCGGCCATTAAACAGGTCGATGTCTTGCTGCTCACGGCTCATGACGTAGATGACGTTAAGGCGTTGCATGTAGATGTTTTTAAGGTCTTCTAACTGCTCCCTAAAAATAACGCTGCTGGTGGCACGGTTGCCGTACACCAAGGTGACCTTGGAAGCGGCTTCGGTTTCTAACATGCTGGCTGCAATGGATAGAATAGGGGTAATGCCTGAACCTGCGGCAATGAGTAAATATTCGCCGGCATGATCGGTATCTAAGGTGCTCGTGAAGTTACCTTGAGGTGGCATGACGTCAATTTGTTGGCCCACTTTAAGTTGTTGGTTGGCCCAGGTAGAGAACTGACCATCGACGACTTGCTTGACCGCAACCCGTAATTTTTGCTGGCCTACGCTTTCGCAAATAGAATAGGCACGACGTACTTCTTGGCCTTCTATTTGAGTCCGAAGGGTGAGGTATTGGCCTTGTTGGTAATGGAACTTGTCGGCTAAGTCAGCCGGTAAATCAAAGGCGATAGAGACGGTGTCGCGGGTCTCGTTGGTGAGTTGATTTACGGTGAGTGGGTAAAAATTCTTCATAGTCAAAGGCTCATCAAGTTAAATCGTTTTGAAGTAATCAAACGGTTCTAAGCAGTTATTGCAGCGGTACAGGGCTTTGCAAGCGGTGGAGCCAAACTGGTTGAGTAGGGCTACATTGGGGCTGTCGCACTGGGGGCAGGCTAGGGTGGTTATGTCGTCAAGGGGCGGTGCAATACCGGCCTCTTTTAATGCTGCGCGGCCTTTGGGCGTCATCCAAGAGCTACACCAAGCCGGTGCTAACACAGTTTCAACGCGGTTGGGTACGCCGGCACGCTTGAGTGTGTGGTGCACTTCGCTGGCGATAAAATCGGTGGCGGGGCAGCCCGAATAAGTGGGTGTAACTTGCACCAACCATTGTTGCTCTTGTGCACCGTTGGCGGGCTGTAGCTGTGCGCTACGCACAATGCCTAAGTCCACCACGCTCACCATGGGTAGTTCTGGGTCTGGCACCAGCTCTAACAGTTGCCATACCTGGCTTTGCGTTGGTGTAGCATGATGAAAGTCAAGCTGACGGCCACGGTCGGTGGAAATCAGCGGCTGCATTTCTACCATACGGCACCAGGGTGGGCGCGATACAGGCTTTGCATTTCGGCTAGCATTAAACCAAATGGCTCGCTGTGCTCGCCTTGTTTACCACCAAATTTTTGGAAACAATCCGTGGGCGAGGGCTGCGTTAGCGTGGCTTCAATTAAGGTTTGGCTTACGGTGGTACGCCACTGACCTTCAATGTCGGCTTGATTAGCGGCAATACCCTGGGCGACGAGTTGTAGCTCGTCCTCGCCTTGCACAAACAGTTCGTCGCTATAGGACCACAAGTCGTTGATGGCCGACTGCATATAATCGTGGCTTTGCTGGGTACCATCACCAAGGCGAATTACCCAGTTACGCGAACGTTGTTCATGGTAATCCACTTCTTTAATGGACTTAGCTGCAATGGCAGCAATTTGGCTGTCTTGGCTTAGGCATAGGGCCTGTAGCGTGAGACGATGCCACACATCAAATAAGTACTGACGGGCCATGGTGTCGGCAAAGTTGCCGTTACCTTGCTCGCACAATAATAGGTTTAAAAAGTGGCGCTCGTCGCGGCCCATGGCAAGGGCGTCGCAATCACCCAGCTGTGGGTTTCTGGCCACCGCATAGTCGAGCCAATTGCGCGCTTGACCAAACAGGTCGAGGCTGGTGTTCATGAGCGCCGTTTCTTCTTCTAAGATCGGTGCATGGGTACACAATTCACACAGGCGTTGACCCAGTACTAGTGAGTTATCGGCCATGTGCAGAATGTACTGATTGAGTGAGTCGTGGCCTTGAGTGGCGTAACAGTGGCTCATTACATTTTATCCACGCTGGCAGGCAGCTGGTAAAATGAAGGGTGACGGTAAATTTTTTCTACCGGTGAGGTAAACATGGCGTCTTTTTGCTCGGGTGCACTGGCGCAAATGGCGTTGGAATCGACCACCCAAATGCTGGTGCCTTCGTTGCGGCGAGTGTATAACTCACGGGCATTTTCCATGGCCATGGTTTCATCTGCGGCGTGTACACTACCCACATGTTTGTGGCTTAAGCCATGACGGCTGCGGATAAACACTTCGTATAAAGGCCAGTCTGTTTTGTTCATGTTTATGCCACCTTGTGGGTATTGAGTTGTTGGGACTTGATGCTGGCTTGTTTGTCAGCATAGGCAATAGCGGCTTCTCTAACCCAAGCGCCATTTTCGTGGGCTTGTACTTTGCGCGCTAAACGTTGTTTGTTGCAGGGGCCATTACCTTTAATAACGGCAAAAAATTCGGCCCAATCAATGCTGCCATAATCGTAATGACCGGTGGCTTCATTCCACTTCAGGTCTGGGTCTGGCACGGTGCAGCCAAGGACTTCTAGCTGGGGTATGGTTTGGTCGATAAACTGCTGACGAATTTCGTCGTTGCCTTTACGCTTAATTTTCCAGGCCATGGATTGTGCCGAGTTAGGCGACTCGTCGTCGGTAGGGCCAAACATCATTAATGATGGCCACCAAAGACGGTTAATGGAGTCTTGCACCATGTCTTTTTGTGCCTGAGTGCCTTGTTGCATCATGGTAAGCAGTAGTTCGTAACCTTGGCGTTGGTGGAAACTTTCTTCTTTACAGATGCGTACCATGGCCCGTGCATAAGGGCCGTATGACGTACGCTGTAGCATCACCTGGTTAACAATGGCTGCACCATCCACTAACCAACCCACGGCGCCAATGTCGGCCCAGCTTAGGGTGGGGTAGTTAAAAATACTGGAGTACTTGGCTTTGCCCGTGTGTAAGTCGTCGAGCATTTGCGCACGGCTGGTACCCAAGGTTTCGGCGGCACTGTAAAGGTACAAGCCATGGCCACATTCGTCTTGAATTTTGGCTGCCAGCTGTAGCTTGCGCTTTAGGGTTGGTGCGCGGGTGAGCCAGTTACCTTCGGGCTGCATGCCGATAATTTCTGAATGGGCATGCTGAGAGATCTGTCGTACTAAGGTTTTACGGTAGGCGTCGGGCATCCAACTTTGGGGTTCGATTTTGTCTTCAATATCAATTTGCTGCATAAACGCCGCTTCTTGGGCGTCCATGTCGGCGCGATCTTTGACTTGCTTAACACCGGTTTCAACCATTTGTGCATACATAGGGGAGCTTCCTCGTAAATTCTTGGTAAATGATACAATAAATTAATATTAAGTCAATGTTTTTGTATCACTTATCGCAGGTCCTTAACCCGTACGGCTTTGCCTTCGGAGCGGGGTAAGCTACCGGGGGCGCTAATATCAATACGGCAGCTAATGCCAATAAAGGTTTTAATCTTGTTGCCCAGCTGTTTCACAAGCTGATCTTTTTGCTCGGCATCAAGGTGGCCATAGTTGGAATTGAGCTCGATGTGTAGGGTGATGGCATCCATATTGCCGGCTCGGGTTAAATCTATTTGATAATGCGGCGACAGCTCGGGCAGGGTGAGGGCTAGCTCTTCAATTTGTGACGGAAAGACGTTAACACCACGGATAATCATCATGTCGTCACTACGGCCGGTAATCTTGTCCATACGCCGCATGGGGCGCGCAGTACCGGGTAATAGGCGAGTTAGGTCGCGGGTGCGGTAACGAATCACCGGCATAGCCTGTTTGGTGAGGCTGGTGAATACCAATTCACCATATTCGCCGTCGGGTAATACCTCGCCAGTAGCTGGGTTAATGATCTCTGGGTAAAAGTGATCTTCCCATAAGGTTGGGCCATCTTTGGTTTCCAAACATTCCATGCCTACACCAGGCCCCATGACTTCTGACAAACCATAAATATCGAGGGCATCAATGCCCATGCGTTGTTCAATGGCCGTGCGCATGGTGTTGGTCCAGGGCTCGGCACCAAAGATGCCCAGGCGCAAGTTTAAACTGTGGGGGTCGATGCCCTGTTTTTCCATCTCGTCGGCTAGGTTAAGCATGTAAGACGGCGTCACCATAATAATGTTGGGGTTAAAGTCTTTGATCAACTGCACTTGTTTAGCGGTTTGACCGCCAGACATAGGAATCACCGTACAACCTAGTTTTTCGGCACCATAATGCGCGCCTAGGCCACCGGTAAATAGGCCGTAACCATAAGACACATGCACCATGTCTTCGGCGCTGCCGCCTGCTGCACGTATCGAGCGGGCCATCACCGTAGCCCAAGTGTCGATGTCGTCTGCGGTATAACCCACGACCGTAGGCTTGCCGGTGGTACCACTGGATGCGTGAATGCGCACCACGTCTTTTTGGGGCACAGCAAACATGTTGAATGGGTAGTTGTCTCTTAGGTCACTTTTGGTAGTGAAGGGGAATTGGCCTAAGTCCGATAAATCGGTTAGGTCGCCCGGTGCAATGCCCGCGGCATCAAAGCTTTTTTTGTAATGCGGCACGTTATCGTAAGCGTGTTGTAGGCTCCAGCGCAT
>DPHD01000091.1:13406-16977 GCA_003523085.1 Oceanospirillaceae bacterium
TAATTGACTCATTCTATGCTCCTGGGGCTAGGCTGGTGGGGTCGATAATATGGCTGCCGACTTGGTGGGCGCGGCCACGAAATTGGGCAATGGTTTGGTGATCTGAGTTAGTGATTTCTACGTCGTAGAGGCCAGTTCGTTTGCCACGGGACAAACGCTTTGCAGTGGCCGTGAGTAAGTCGTCGGCCTTGGCCGGGCGGATAAAGTCGATGCTGCAGCCCGAGGCTACCGTAGGGCGATTGTCGCTATTGCAAGCAAAAGCAAAGGCCGAATCGGCCATAGCGAACAAAAAACCACCATGGCAGGTGCCGTGGCCGTTGAGCATAAACTGCTTAACGCTCATAGTAATGCAGGCGTGGCCTTCGTCGACCTGTTGCATTTCTATGCCGAGGTGTTGGCTGGCATGGTCGTTTTGCCACAGCTGTTGGTAACAGGCTTGGGCTAGGGCTTTAGACTCACTCATGGTGGCTCCTATCGGCCTGTATAGACAGGGGTTTGTTTGTTCATAAACGCCTGCACACCAATTTGGTAGTCTTCACTTTGGCCGGCTTTACGTTGCAATTGGCTTTCTAGGTCTAACTGGGTATCAAGGTCGTTACTGAAGCTAGCATTGAGGCTTTGTTTGATCAAGCCTAAACCATGGGTCGGTTGGGTGGCCAAGTGTTGGGCTAGCTGTTGGCAATGGGGCATGAGCTCATCGTCGGCTTTAACGTCCCAAATAAGACCCATTTTTTCGGCTTGGGTGGCGCTAAGTTTGTCACCCAACAGGGCCAAGCCTTTGGCTTTAGCTAAACCCACTAAGCGCGGCAATACCCAAGTGCCACCGGCATCGGGGATTAAACCCAAACGGCAAAAGGCCTGAATGAAACTGGCGCTTTGCGCCGCAATAACAATGTCGCAGGCCAAGGCGATGTTAGCGCCAGCCCCTGCGGCCACACCATTAACGGCGCAGATGATTGGCATGGGCAGGTCGCGCAGGCTTTTGATAAGCGGGTTATAGTAAGTGTTAAGAGTGACACCTAAGTCGGGGGCTTGTTGGCCGTCGTCGAAGTTACGGTCGCCTAGATCTTGGCCAGCACAAAAGCCGCGGCCGGCGCCGGTGATTAACACACAACGTACACTCGGGTCGGCTTTAACGCTGGCCATGGCCTGTTGCAGTTGTTGGTGCATTTCTACATTAAAGCTGTTGAGACTTTTAGGGCGGTTAAGGGTAATGGTGGCCACGCCTTGGTGGATAGCGAGCAATATAGAATCGGACATTTTTAGGTCTCTTTTAAATGACATGGATCAATGATAATCTAGCCACAGGTTAAAAAGATACAAAAAATAGTAATTAAATGTGTTTTCTGTATCTCTTTTTGAGCAAGTACCCACAATAGATCAAAGGAAATTACCTAATGCCCTGTTATCAAATGGACGGTATCACCCCCGTAGTAGATCCCACAAGTTATGTGCACCCCACTGCCGTGATTATTGGCGACGTGATTATTGGCGCTAATTGCTACATTGGCCCCGCGGCCTGTTTACGTGGTGACTTTGGCAGGCTGGTGCTAGAACAAGGGGTGAACGTGCAAGACACCTGTGTGATGCATGGTTTTCCGGGTTCTGACACGGTTATCGAAGTTGACGGCCACATTGGCCATGGTGCAGTAGTGCATGGCGCCCACATTGGCCGTAATGCCCTAGTGGGTATGAATGCAGTGGTGATGGACGGGGCTCAAATAGGCGCCGAATCTATCGTCGCCGCCTGTGCCTTTGTAAAAGCCGGGTTTGAATGTGGCGAGCGCAGCATGGTGGTGGGCATGCCCGCTAAAGTGCTGCGGCAAGTGACCGATGCTGAACTGGAGTGGAAACACAAGGGCACGCTAGATTACCAAGACCTCGCCATACGCTGCCAAGAGACGCTACGCGAATGCGAACCCTTAGCGCAGGTAGAAGACAACCGCGCGCGTATGCAACCGGCACGCTCTACTCCGTTGTTTCAAAGCAAACGTTAGTGGGGTGTAAGTTTTAACGAACGAGCTTACAGTCGTATAAGGCAAACTTTGAATCTGCCGTCATAATTTTGTAGCTGCGAGATATACTCTGAGAGATGAGCATGCGATCGAATGGGTCTTTATGGTGGTATGCTAGGGACTTTAATGGCACAGCATCCTCGGCACTATAGTCTAGCAATAAAAAACCGCTTTGTTGTGCTAGCAATATGGGGTCGAAATCTAAGGTTAATTTACCGATTGATGATTTGATCATCATTTCGGTAATGCTCACCGAGCTGAGCCAAATGACATTAGCAGGTGACTCAAGTTCATAGCGGAAGCTTTTACTTAACCGCTCAGGGCAAGTGAGCGCCCATAAGTAAATATGGGTATCTATAATGATGTTCAACGGTCGCTGCCGTAAAACATCTCATTAATCTCTTCATCTTCGTCCATGAGATTATTAGGTAGGGTTAGCTTTCCCAATAACAGGCCTAGCTTCCTTGTGGGTTCGGCCTTGTGGGCTACAATGTCAACGAGGGGGATGTTGTTTTTAAGAATGACAATTTTTTCGCCAGCGTGTGCCATATTAACCAGTTTTGATAGATTGGTTTTAGCTTCTGATATATTGATTTGCATTTCGAGCCTCCAATTAATTTAGACTAGTATAGTCCAAATTAGTCGTTTTGGTCTATATTTGGTCTAAACCACCAAAGCGTTGGTAGAAATGATCACTAACCGCTGGTATTTCGCCGGCGGCGGTTTCAAAGGCGCTGCTTATATAGATTTCTGCTTCGGCCCACAGCTGCTGGTATAGATCTTGGGCCAACTGCCTGGCGTCGTGGCCGGGCCAGTTTGCTCCTACCAACTCGTCGGGGAGTAGGGGGTCACGCAGGAGAATACGACGGTAGTCGTGAATCAACAAGGTACGGGCCATAAAGGCCTCTGCTGGGCTTAACGCGTGTTGTTTGGTGGCCGCTAATAAGGGCGTAAACAGGTTTAGAAATTCTTGATAACTGTGGCTTAGCGCCGAAAAACCCCAATAGCTACGCACTTGTTCTGTGGTGGACACGCTCAACGGGTTGGCAGGCACCGCTTGATCCAACACCAATACTTTACCGGTTAATTGTAACTCTTCTAATAAAGCATCTAAATCCTCGTGCTCGGCCGTGGGGTGAAGCATGGTTTGTGGGCATGCTTGGCCATAACCCAACCACTGCAAACCTTGCTTAAGCTGCTTACGCTCGTCGTTTTCTAATTGCCCCAGTAGTACCAAGGTCCAAGTGCCATCCCAAGGCGGGCTTTGATGGGCGTAAATAACCTTAAACGCCTGCTTAAAGTGGCGTTGACCGAAATCGGTCACCTCATAATAGCTGCGCCGACCCACAGGGTTGGCAGTGAGCCAGTGGTCTTGCGTTAAACGAAATACCGCGGTGCGGGTTAAGCGCGGGTTTAATCCAAATGGCTCCAATGCTTTTATTAAGCTACCCAACCACACTTCACCGCCATGGGGCACTATGGCGTCACCCAATACCGTGGTAATAAGCGAGCCTGCACGAATAGGCCGACGGTTTTGGAAATGTTGCAAAATGTGT
>DPHD01000046.1:0-11154 GCA_003523085.1 Oceanospirillaceae bacterium
TGACTTCAACTGCGTCAGGATGACCCCAGTTTTTTAGGCACTTGTTCTAACTCATAAATCGACTCACCCACTTGCTCCAACTGCTGCTGCAACATGGCTTGGGCATCATAAATACCGCGATTATAGAAAAATGGACCCATGGTTTCACTGATAAAATCGAGCATAAACTGAGCTTCAAAACTACCCAGTTCTCGGTCTAACTCGGCGTCACAATAGTCTTGTAAACGGCCAATAAGGTCGGCTTTTTCTTCGGCGTTAAACTTAATACTCATGACAAAGGTCCAATTGATCAATGATGTGAACTAACTGCGCTAATTCACTTTTAGCTAACTTGTATTACAGCTCGGGCTCACCCTCGGCTATACATTTTATTTAACGGGCTGCGCCACTCTTTGCCAGGCGCTGGATTAGAAGGCACCCATCGAGCAAGCACCAAGGACACACACGCCATGGCGGCGCCCAACATAAACACCGCGGTGGGCGATACCAACCACAACACCCCCATAATGGCTGGTAAAACCACTGCCGCAATGTGGTTAATGGTAAAGGATACACCGGCAGTGGATGCCATATCGGCTGGATCGGCTATTTTTTGAAAGTAGGTTTTTTGGGCGATAGCCATAGCAAATAACACATGGTCAAACATATATAAGGCCACTGCCAATGGGGCCCATTCGACAAAACCGTAGGCTAAAAACACCAGCACTAAACCCACGTACTCCAAGGTGAGTGCCCGTCGTTCTCCCCAGCGGGACACTAAAGCCCCAATTTTAGGGGCTAACCACATACTCAGCAAACCGTTACCCAAAAACATCAGAGCAATTTCATCAGCGCCAAAGTTAAAGCGCTGTACCATTAACAAGGCCGCAAAAACGACAAATATCTGGCGTCGAGCACCGCCCATAAACACCAAGGCGTAGTACAAACTGTAACGTTTTCTAAGCACTAGTTTTTTGGTTTGTTGTACCTTGGATTGATATGGAGGAAAAACTAATAACGCCACCAGAGCAAAGCTTACGGTAACACCACCTGCAAACACATAGACCCATACCACAGGCAACATAAACACTTGTAATGCCAACCAGACCCAGGCGTAGGCCAACAACGAAGCCGCCGAGCCTATGGCCATTAATCGTCCCAACTGCACTGGTGCTTCTTCTAAGCTAAACCACTGCAACGCCAAAGATTGTTTTACCGTTTCGTAGTAGTGAAAACCTACCGACATAAGCATGGTGGTGACTAACAAACCGGTAAAAGTAGGCAAAAAACCGGTGAGGGCTGTGCCCACCCCTAACACCAGCAAGGACCAAATCGCCAATTTTTGCTCAGCAACAATTAGTAATAAAAACACCACGCCAAAAGCCAAGAAACCAGGCACTTCACGCCACGACTGCAACACTCCAATGTGGGCGCCGTTTAAGCCCCCCTGCTCTATAGCAAAGTTATTAAAAAGGGCCATCCACACACCAAAACTAAAGGGCATGGCAAAGGTCATGAGGCGCAACAAAGAGATTTTATCTAGACTAAACTGAGATAACATAGAAGGTCGATGCATGGCAGATACTGAACACATTAAGAGGCACTAAAGTATAGCTCAAATGGTGCTGATTTGCGCCTCACGATTGAACACATTGACGCGTGTGTTGAAGTGTCTAAAGCAATTGCAATATCTGGAGAAGGACCCATATACTGGTGCATAGCCAAATTGAAGACACAACATATGAACCAAGCCGCTGCCGCTGCCACCGCCACTACGCCCGTTAAGCCTGACAAACAAGACCTCCGTTTACTTTTGCGCCTACTGCCCTTTATTACGCCCTACAAAAAAATGGTGCTTGGCGCTATCTTGGCCCTCATTGTCACGGCTGGCGTGTCGCTAGCGCTGGGCCAAGGTATTCGTTTATTGATTGACCAAGGTTTTGATTCTTCGGATCCAAGCCGTTTAAACCAAGCCATGATGGTATTGGCGGTGATTACTGTGCTCATGGCGGCCGGTACTTTTACCCGCTTTTATTTGGTTTCCTGGCTTGGCGAGCGAGTCAGCAACGACGTTCGTCTAGCCGTTTTTAACCACCTACTCACCCTTGACCCATATTACTTTGAGGTGAATCGTAGTGGCGAAATTAACGCCCGCCTCACCACCGACACCACCTTGTTACAATCGATCATTGGCTCTTCCATCTCCATGGCTTTACGCAATAGCCTTACCTTTGTGGGTGGCTTGGTGATGATGTTAATTACCAACCACAAATTAGCCCTCATTGTATTAGCCAGCGTGCCGTTAGTGATTTTCCCGATGATGTGGTACGGGCGTAGGGTACGCAAGCTGTCCCGCTTGAGCCAAGACCGGGTGGCCGACATTGGCACCTATGCCGGCGAAATTGTACAAAACATTAAAATCGTACAGAGTTTTACCCGCGAGCAAGAAGAAACCAAGGCCTTTGGCGCCGAAGTAGAAAAAGCCTTTAGCGTTGCCAAAAAACGCATATTGCAACGCTCCATCCTCATTGTAGTGGCCATGGCTTTAGTCTTTACAGGCCTTTCTAGTATGATCTGGGTGGGCGCTCAGGACGTTGCCAGTGGCGCTATTAGTTCCGGAGAACTGGCCGCCTTTGTATTTTACGCTTTGATGGTAGCCATGGCGGTGGCTACTATTTCGGAAGTCTATGGCGAACTTCAGCGTGCCGCTGGTGCCACCGAACGGTTATTGGAACTATTAGCCGAAGAAGCCGACATCAATAGCCCACCACAAGCCCAAGCGTTGCCCGACGGGGCCTTAGCACTGGCCTTTGATAACGTCAGCTTTAGCTATCCATCACGGCCCGACCAAGTGGCGTTAGAAGACGTTAGTTTTGACGTTAAAGCTGGAGAAACAGTAGCCATCGTTGGGCCGTCTGGCGCGGGAAAAAGCACCTTATTTGAATTACTACAGCGTTTTTACGACCCCAAACAAGGCCACATTAGCGTGGCAGGACATGAAATCACCCAGCTTAACCCTACTGACTTGCGCAGCCACCTAGGTTTAGTGCCACAACAACCGACCCTATTTAGCGCTGACGTGGCGCATAATATTCGCTACGGCGACCCCAGCGCCAGCCAAGACAAAGTGGTAGCCGCAGCTGATAAAGCCTACGCTAGCGAGTTTATTGACCGCTTACCAGAAGGTTATGAAAGCTACCTCGGCGAACAAGGAGTACGTTTATCGGGTGGCCAGCGGCAACGTATAGCGATTGCTCGGGCCATGCTTAAGGACCCATCTATCTTGCTACTCGACGAAGCGACCAGTGCCCTAGACGCCGACAGCGAACAAAAAGTACAATCCGCTCTACAGCAGTTAATGCAAGGCCGCACCACGCTAATTATTGCCCACCGGTTAGCCACGGTGATGCATGCCGATCGCATCATGTTGTTTAACGAAGGCCGTCTAGAGGCCCAAGGCACTCATCAACAATTGCTTGAATCCTCTAAGTTATACAAGCGCCTGAGCCAGCTACAATTTAACCACTAATCGAAACCACTATGACCACCTCGGCCCTACCCACCCTCGCCGCCATTGAAACCCTGTTGCGTGATGGCTATTGGGATAGAACTGAAATTATTCGTATGGCCGATAATAGTCTGAGGGTGCGTAAACAATCTAAAGGCCAGCAATCATCTGGCCCCTGGGGGCAAGACAACCTGCGCGCTGAAGCAGTATATCTAGAAGAGTTAGAGCCCCACTTATTGGATTTATTCCCGCGCTTGATCGCCTCCTGGCAACACCCTGCCCCCGGTTACGACATGGCTTATATGGCCGACCACGTGGATGTAGCTCAACTGGTGCGCAATCAAATCTTTACTCAGCAACAAAGCAATGAGTTTCAAGCCTACCTAGGTAAGCGTGTATTTGGCCAGCTACACACCCCTTGCCAGAGCCAAGCTAGGCTTGCAGAAAACATTGTTGCAACATTACAACAGGCTGCCCAAAGCCTTAACGAACATGATCAACTACAGTGTTTAACCACGCCGTCTATGTATATCAATGGCCAGTTGTGCCAAAATTTGGCGACCACCACGTCGCGCCTCATACAACAGAAAGTCTTGCTTCAGAGCCTAGATCAGGCCCCACAAGTGCGCTTGCATGGAGATTTGTTTTTAGAAAACATACTGCTACCGGCAACCTCAGATCACCCCCATTGGCCCAGGCAATTAGTGCTCATTGACCCTGTGTCGGTGGCGGGCATGAGCGCCGGGCACCCACTGTTTGATCTAGCTAAATATGAGTCTTATGCCTGTGGTGAGTTACCGGCTATGCGCCGTGGGCACATGCTTGTAGAGGGGATGAACAACAGCGATACTGAATTTAGTTTTACCATAGATTGGCAGCATGCGCAGATGCAGCCGTTTAAGGCCATTGATTGGCATACTGCCCTGCGTCAGTCTTATAATAGCCACCATGGACCCGTAGACCCAGCCATGTACGCCTTATTAGAGGCCTATTTTGCTGCCGCCATGGTACTGTGTACCACCGGTGTAGAACAACAGGCACGTGCCTTAAAGGCCACTCTTAGCTCGCAGCTCGCATGGTCTTTACTAGCGTAATTATAGCCAACACCAGCGCGCCTGCAACCAAGCCAACACCCATATTGGCTAACTGAGCCCACCAAATTGTTAGGGGCTCTATCCAATGATGTAACCAAGGCCAGCCGTGGGCCAATATGCCACCACCCACTAAGAACATGGCCAAGGTCCCCACCACCGACAAGGTTTTCATCAACGGCGGTGCAGCATTCACCAAACCATGGCCAAGCCACACACTAAAACGGTTGCTGCTACCCGTGGCTTCGCCTTCGAGCAAATACAAACCCACGTCATCCATTTTTACTATTGCAGCCACTAAGCCGTAGACTCCAAGGGTAAAAATCAACGACAAACTAGAAACAATAATCACTTGGTTAGTAAACGAGGTATGGGCCACAGAACCCAAAATAATAACCACGATTTCTGCCGACAATACAAAGTCGGTGCGGATTGCACCTTTAATCTTGCTCCGTTCCAAGGCTAACAGCTCGTCTTTGCACAGACGCAACTGATTGACACGGTCTGCTGAAGTGGTGTTTTTGGGCTTATGCGCCACCCATTCGTGCAATTTTTCGGCACCTTCGAAACAAAGGTAAGTGCCACCTAGCATCAGCACCGGGGTAATAAGCCATGGCGCATACAAACTCATGAGCAAGGCTAGTGGTACCAAGATCACTTTATTGAGTAATGAGCCTTTAGCCACGGCCCAAACCACCGGCAACTCTCGCTCGGCGCGTACGCCAGAAACTTGTTCGGCGTTAACCGCTAAATCGTCGCCTAATACACCGGCGGTTTTTTTAGCAGCCACCTTCGATAGAACGGCAATATCGTCCAATAAAACAGCAATGTCATCCAACAATGCCAGCAAACTTGCTCCGGCCATAATTATTCCTCAATCAGGCAATAAACAGTGCCTTATTTGTTGTGCCACCCGTTGCGGGTGCTCCAGCGGCAACAAGTGACCCGCGCCTTCAAAGTTAATACTTCGGGTATGCGGCGGCAAACCAGCTATGGGGGTCAGCGCTTGCCAACGTCTCCAGGCCAAGTCATCCACGGTATCGGAGGTTTCGCCACGCAGTACACTAACAGGCACTTTACAATGCTTGAGGGTGCGCCATATGGTGGGCACCGTGCTATACATGGTCGCTTCCCAATACTTATCATAGAACAACTTAAAGCCATTGCCATCGGCTACCACGGCGGCATTGATATAATGCCACAGTATGGCGTCAGTGAGTTTGCCAAAGACACGTTTGGAGCGATGAAAATCAAACGCTTGCTGTAGGCTTTCCCATCGATCAGGGCGGCCCATAGCGGTGGCGACAATAGGTACTTTCCGAGTGAGTACTGAAGGAAAAAACCGCAATATACGGGTTAACGTCCGGCGTAAAAACACCGGCTCAATCAACACTAATTGTTGATAAAGGTGGGGTTTTAGTTGTGCGGCTAGCACACCCACATTAGCACCCATCGAATGCCCAACAAAGGTCACTGGGGCTAACTGGTGGTGTTCAATAAAGTCGTTAAGGTCGTGCGCCATGCGCTGCCAAACTGCTCGACTTTTAGCCTGCGCCTGATATTCGGCTAGCGGCTGCCACAAAGGCCGCAAATGAGGTGCATAAATAGCGTGGTCTTGACCTAGTTCGGCAAACAGGGCGTCATAAGTGCCCGGTGGAAAGCCATTGGCGTGGGCAAACAACACGGCAGGTGCGCCTTGTTTGCCATAGCTTTGAAAGGGAATATTCAAAGCACAGCGGCGATCGACTTAGCCACGTATGCGATGTTGCGCTGGTTCAGACCGGCCAGGTTGATACGGCTGGAACCCACCAAATACACACTGTGCTCACTCACCAACTTATCCACTTGCTCGGCACTCACACCCAAAAAGGAGAACATGCCCGTTTGGCGTTCAATAAAGCTAAAGTCTTGGCTTACGCCTTCTGCTTTTAGGGCATCCACTAACTGGCTACGCAAATCTTTGATGCGCTTGCGCATGGTTTTAAGTTCATCACGCCACATTTGCTTAAGTTTTGGGTCGGCCAAAATGGTCTCCACTACTAGGGCACCGTGGGACGGTGGCATCGAGTAGTTGGCCCGTATTACGCTATTCATTTGGCCTTGGGCTAAACTCGCCTGGGCGGCAGTGGCGGTAATAATCATGGCGGTACCGGTACGCTCTCGGTACAAGCCAAAGTTTTTGGAGCAAGAACTCGCCACCACCATTTCTGGCACGGTGTTAGCCATTAAGCGTAAACCTTCGGCGTCTTCATCCATACCCTGGCCTAAACCTTGGTAAGCAATGTCGACATAAGGCAACAAGCCCTTAGCCTTAATTAGGTCGGCGGTAGCCTGCCACTGAGGTAACGACAAATCGGCACCCGACGGGTTATGGCAGCAACCATGCAAAAGCACTAAGTCGCCAGCTTCGGCCTCTTGGTCTAAGGTGGCCAACATGGCATCAAAATCAACCGCCTTGGTGTCGCGATTATAGTATGGGTATTGCTTAATGGTGAGGCCAGCACTGTTAAATACTGCATGGTGGTTAGCCCAGGTAGGGTTACCCACCCATATAGTGGCATTGGCCTTAGCCACATCAATAAACTCTGCTAATACGCGCAAAGCACCACTGCCTCCTGGAGTTTGTGCCACGGCAATACGTTGTTCAGAAATCACTGGGTGGTCTGCACCTAATGTGGCTTGAGACATTAGCTCACAATAGCGTTTTGAACCTGCCATGCCTACGTAGGCTTTGGTGTCTTCTTCTGTTAACAGGCGTTCTTCGGCCCGTGCTACGGCTTCCATAATAGCCGTATGTCCGGTCTCATCTTTGTACACACCTACGCCCAAATCAACTTTATTGGGATTGGTATCTTGGCGGTATAACACCGACAAATTAAGAATGGGATCAGCAGGCACAGCGCGCAGCGACTCAAACATGAGTAATAGAACTCCTATGAACAATAATTAACAAAAAACGAGGCTACTTTAACGGCTTTGATTATACGACTTTGATTTTAGTAAAACCAGCTCGAAAGCGTGATATAACTTGGTATATAACAAGTATTTGGAAGATCTAGCGATTACTATTACGGGCCCTTTCTTGACGTGGAGAACAGTCATACTTTTTTTGATAACAACGCGCCAAATAAGACGTAGAACTGAAACCGCAGGCGGTGGCCACTTGCAGTACAGACAAGCTGGATTGGCGTAATAATTGCTGGGTTTTTTCTAGCCGCAAATGCAAATAATACTGACCTGGGCTTTGCTGTAAATGTTGCTTAAATAAACGCTCCATTTGCCGGGCCGACATATTCGACGCGTCTGCAAGTTGCTGGCATGTGAATGGCACTTCTAGATTTTGGCGCATAATATCTATGGCCTTAATTAAACGGGGATTGTTGATATTAAGGCGTGACTGTAAGCGCATGCGCTGATCTTGATGGGGCGGCCTAATGTGCGGGTGCATATACTGTTCGGCCACTAGCAAGGCCAGTTCGTGGCCGTGCTGATCGGCAATAATTTGCAACATCATATCCAATCCCGCAGACCCGCCTGAACAGGTGAACAAACTACCGTCAAATTCGTATAACTCACCACTCATCCACACATCAGGAAACTGCTCGCGAAAACTATCAACATATTCCCAATGAATAGTGCAGGTTTTGTGGCGCAATAACTTTGCTTTAGCCAACAACAGTGCACCCGTAGAGGTAGAACCCAATAAATCCACTTGCCTAGCCGCCTGCCGCAGCCAACTAAACAGCTTATCATCACCATAGGAGGCCACGTTAATGCCTGCCACCACCAGCAACACATCGAGGTCTTTAACTTGATCTAAACTGATGGTAGGCGCTGTAAGCATTTGGTTACTGGCTCCTACGGGATCACCATCCCAGCTCAAAAACTCCCATTGATAGAGTTCATCGCCAGCTTGAGCATTAGCCATACGCAAAGGCTCTAACGCTGCGGCCAAAGACAACATGGAAAAACCAGGCACTAAAAAGAAGCCAAATCGTTGCATTTTTCTACCCATTAAATGATCACGCACTGGATGACTTTTGCCACCTCAGCGTGGTTTTTTTGATAGATTAGCGCCTATTGTCGGATTTGTCTCGTTAAAAGTCGTCTTATGTGGTTTTTATTTAGACATGAAAGCGCATTATGACTGTCACTTGAATAATAAACATAACCCAAACGGAGTCCTTTATGGCCTTTCCTTCTTCTTCACCTTACGTCATCGTAGGTGCTGGCATTCATGGTTTAAGTACCGCTTACCACCTTGCCCTTGAGCTTAAAGCGAGCGGCAAAGGCGACGGCCGCGATATTATTATCCTTGATAAGAATGGCATTGCTGCTGGCGCAACCGGTATTGCTTGTGGCGTAGTTCGTAACAACTACTTCCAACCCGCTATGCGTGAACTGATGGCTCATTCTGTAGAAGTTTGGGAATCAGACATGGAAGCTTATTCCTACCACCCTGTGGGTTACATGCAGATCAGCCCTGAATCAATGCACGCCGACGTGGCCACTATTTTTGAACAGCAAAAAGCCATTGACTACCCGTCTACCTTTATCGAAGGCGAAGCCGACTGTACTAAATACATGAAAGGTATTTTCCACGATTGGCAAGCCCAAGGCATCACGTCGGTACTTCACGAATCTAAGGGTGGCTACGCCAACAACACCAAAGCCATGTATGGTTTAGCGTCTAAAGTAGAAAACGAAAATATTCGTATTATCAGCGGCGTAACCGTTACTGGTTTTACTCGCAATGAAGGTTGCGTCACTCATGTTGAAACAGACAAAGGCAATATTGCTTGTGATTACGTAGTCATCGGTGCTGGCCCATGGGCTAAAGGCTTCTGGGAAATGCTTGATCTGCCTAAGACAGTGAGCATCAAAGGTGCCAACGACGTAGTGCACACGGACATCCCCATGTGGATCTACTGGTCACTACAGGAAGGCACTTTAGGTGTCGATCCTAAGCTACAAGTAGACAACGAAGGCAACATGCCTCCTGTAATTCACGTTGACTCTAACGCCCCGCTTTACTCCTGTGAAGATGGTAGCCTAGTGACCGACGAAATGTGGGGCATCTACTACAAGCCAGACTTCCACTTTGGTGGCGTTCAAGGGGGAGCTGCACCATTCCCAGTTAAACGTAATCCAGACGAAGTGGCTGTAGATCCTTACGGTCCGGACTCTCCAGACTTTGTAGTGGGCCCAGAATTCGCTCACATGTGGGTTTCTGCACTAGCACACTGTCAGAAGCGTTTTGAGGGCACCATGGTGAAGTACAAGGATGAGCCAAGCGGTGGTATCGGTTGCTTCACCCCTGACTCATTCCCGATCTTCGACGTGTTCCACCAGAATGCTTATTTCATTGCTGACTCAAACCACGGCTACAAGATGTTGGGCGTAGGTAAATTGGTTGCTAATGAAATCGCCACTGGCCAAAGCAACCGTTTGCTTGAACCGTTCCGTTTAGGCCGCTACGAAGAAGGCAAACTACACCCTGTGTCTAGCAGCCCCTTCCCTTGGTCTTAAGCCTTACTTTGTAAGCTAACCAAAATAAAAAGCCTCGCTCTAGCGGGGCTTTTTATTGTTTTAAATTTAGCGCACAATGGCGCCCAAAGAGTCACATAGAACAGTACGCAGCTACAGAGTCTCGACATGAAACAAATCGATTGGTTAGCAAAACCAGCCCTCGGAGCAACCTTTGTAGCCGCCATTTGGGGGTTTAATATTGTGGGCATGAAAATTGCCCTCTCCGACATGGACCCCCTACTATTCACGGCTGCGCGGTTTTTTCTGCTGGCCCTAGTGTTATTACCCTTTGTAAAAATCTCGCGCCAGCAAATCCGGCCTTTATTGCCTATCGCTTTAGTGATGGGCTTGGGCCACTTTTACCTGTTAGCCGTAGGCATCTCTATCGTACCCGGTGTCATCGCCAGTGTGTGCTTTTTACTCGGAGCACCCTTCTCAGCCTTACTGAGTTATCTATTCCTTAACGAGCGCCTCACGCTATTACAAAGCGCGGCGATCATTGCCGCCACCTTAGGTGCCATGTTGCCTACCTTACTTATGGGCCAAAGTGAATTGCAGTGGGGTATATTAATCGTGGTTTTGAGCACCTTTATGTGGGCCGTGGGCAATATACAAATCCGCAAACTTAAACAGCTTCCTGTATTGTCCATCCAATTCTGGATCGCTATTATTACCGCGCCCTTGTGCTTGATCGCTTTTTCATTGCAACCGGACGCCGCACCGATACTGCCGCAATTCACCAGCAAAACCTTATTATCCTTAACCTATGTGGTATTCTGCTCTTCACTGCTGTCGTACAGCCTTTGGTACGGCTTAATTCACCGCCATGGCATGAGCCGCTTGGCTGGTTTTGTACTGTTACAACCGGTGTTTACCCTAACCTTTGGCTATCTTCTGTTAGGTGAAACACTCACTTTGTGGCAGCTTTTTGGTAGCTCTGTAACCCTTACAGGCATTTACCTATATAATAAAAAAAACCGTCGCCCTGACGTTCCGGTTTCGTCATCCTGAACTTGATTCAGGATCTCTAGATTCCGGCCTGCGCCG
>DPHD01000046.1:11337-13558 GCA_003523085.1 Oceanospirillaceae bacterium
AATGACATGGGTGCAGGCCGGAATGACAGGCGCGCAAGAGTGCACAAGCGGTTATTCAAGGGTTGTAATTGGCTAACATTGAAGGAGCAAGCAGAATGATCGACCTATATTATTGGCCTACGCCTAACGGCAAAAAAATCTCCATTATGCTTGAAGAGCTCGGTGTGGATTACCAAGTTAAGTGGGTGGATATTGGCAAAGGTGATCAATTTGAGCCCGAATTTTTGGCCATTGCGCCCAACAACCGTATGCCCGCCATAGTTGATCACGACCCAGCCGATGACGGAGCGCCGGTTAGCCTGTTTGAGTCGGGCGCTATACTGCTTTATCTAGCCCAAAAACATGGTCAGTTTTACGGTAATGAC
This sequence comes from Oceanospirillaceae bacterium, assembly GCA_003523085.1. Lineage (GTDB taxonomy): Bacteria > Pseudomonadota > Gammaproteobacteria > Pseudomonadales > Balneatricaceae > Njordibacter. The sequence goes on from DPHD01000046.1 coordinate 11,703, forward strand.
CTGCGCCAACAACAAGACATCAACCAATGGTTGTTTTGGCAAATGGGTGGCCTTGGGCCTATGGCAGGCCAAGCCCATCACTTTCGCCAATATGCACCCACACAAGTGCCCTACGGCATTAAGCGCTACACCGATGAATGTAACCGACTGTATGGCGTATTAAACCAGCGACTGGCAGACAGGGAGTTCATTGCTGGAAATTATAGTATTGCAGATATGGCCTGTTGGCCTTGGGTGTTGTTACACCAGCGTCAAGGCCAGGACATCTCTCACTTCCCTCACCTTAAACGTTGGTTAGATACCATCCACGCTCGGCCTGCAGTTATTAAGGGTGAGGCATTGGGTGCTGAGCGCAGAATGAGCATTACCGACGAGGAATCCCGTAAGGTATTGTTCAACCAAACTTCACGCTAACGGATGGTGTTACCTCGAGCTCAACGAGAGATGTTAGCTTATTGCACCCTCTAAACGCAGCAAAAACGCCTTAGTTTCAACCCCACCTCCAAACCCCGTAAGGCTGCCATTGGCTCCCACCACGCGGTGGCATGGAATAATTAATGGTATCGGATTGCGACCATTGGCAGCACCCACCGCACGCATTGCTTTAGGCCGATCAATGGCCTGGGCAATGTCTTTGTAGCTTCGCATTTGGCCAAAGGGAATGTCTTGTAACGCGCCTAATACCTGCATTTGAAATGCCGTGCCTTGAGGGGCCAAAGCTAAATCGAATTGTTTCAGCTGACCTGCAAAATAGTCGTCTATTTGATGCCGAGCCTGCTTAAATGCAGCCGGATGAAAACTCCAGTCATGGGCTGGCTGCATGGCCATTTTGCCAGACGGAAAGCTCAAATAATGCAATACCTCGCCGTCACCTGCCAGTAATAACTGACCTACGGGAGAGTCCATATAAGTGTATTCGAGTTGCACGTGTGCCTCCTTTTATTTTTTATTGGCCAGCTGCCATAAATGCAGCGTGGCATAAGCTCGCCATGGCCGCCATGCCTGGGACTTAGTGGCTAATTGCTTTGCCGTTAGTCGCTTACCTGGTACTATCATTTTCTGTAACACCAAGTCCTCCATGGGCATAATGTCTGGCTCATGCATCGCCCTTAATGCCACATAAGACGCAGTCCATGGGCCTATACCTTTAATATTTTGCAGTGCATGCATTAGCTCCGTCGAACTCATAATATCAAAATCAATGGTACCCGAGGCATGAGCCTGACAAAGATTCAAAATAGCTTGAGCTCGGGCTCTGGGCATCGCCAAATGCTCTAACTCAAGCTCGGCAGCAAGCTTTTGAGAACTCGGAAATGCGTGACTAATACCAGCGCCAAGATCACATTCAACACCATAACGCTCTACCAATCGCCCCACTATAGTTATAGCGCCGGCTACCGATATTTGTTGGCCTACAATGGCCCTAACACAGGTTTCAAACCCGTCCCAACAGCCTGCAACACGCAACCCAGGATGTTTATTTAAGCTCTGCTTTAAGCGTGGTTCTTGGCCCAACACGTGGCTAATTTCAATAGGGTCTGCATACAGATCAAACATATTGCGTAATTTTTCGGTGAGCGATAACAATTCATTCTCTGGCGCATGGCTCACGCTACAAACCAGCTGATGGTTGGCTTTGTCTTGCCGCACTCGCAACAAACTGTATTGCGCGCCTAAACAAATGCTACGCCGGTACTCGCCGTCCTCAATGACCTCTACACCAGCAATGCGGCGCATTGATAAAAATTCAAGCACAGCGTCCCAGTCATAAGGCGGCCTGTAGCCGAGACGGAAGTGTAGGCTAGGGCCTGCTACTGCTCGAGCTTTGGTTTTTGTCCTTAGTTGAGTTGGCGTAC
>DPHD01000046.1:13804-17443 GCA_003523085.1 Oceanospirillaceae bacterium
AATCGGTGCAAGTGTCGTTCACCCAGGCCTAGGCGGGCACATAGTTGACTCACAGTCTGAGCCGGATTTTGGTACCACAAGCGCACCGCTCGACTGACGCTGGTGCCTGTGCCTTGCCAAGCAAACGACCCAGGGGTTGATTCGGGCCTACAGCGCAAACAGGGTCGAAAACCTTGTGCTTGGGCCGCTGCTGCAGACGTATAAAAATCGATATTTTTGGCTAACGGCAGTTTTACCTTACATACATTGCGGCAATAAATGCCTGTGGTTTTAACAGCTACAAAGAAGCGCCCATCAAAACGAGGGTCTCGGCTTTGTCTAGCCTGTTCACACGAGTGTAAGTCTAAAGCAGTTTTCATGACTAGAGTTTAAACTCTAATCCGCTAAGAGGTTAGCCAAAATCAGACCTGATTGGTTTATGCATTGCCCAGAGATAAGTCAGACTCAATGTGCTGCAAATGAGCTAGCATCAACTCCAATGCGAGGGCTTGGTCTTGGTTTGTTATGGCATCAACCAAACGCTGGTGTTCACTGGGTGGGCAGTTAGTGAAACTGTGTTGGCCGTACATGCCGGTAATAAGGCTAGATTCTGTCACTAAGGTTTGCATAAACCCCGTGAGCAGGTGGTTATCTTGAAAACTTGCGATTAATAGATGAAACTCGCCCGATAAACGAATCAATTCATGACGATCATTATTTACCAAGGCTTGTTGTTCTAATGCCATGTGCTCATTGAGTTTATTGACATCTTTGGCGCACCTTTGTGCCACGACATTATTAATAATAATGGATTCAATGGCCCTCCTGGTCTCGAACAATATCTTGGCTTGTTGCAGCGTAGGCTGGCGAATACGCGCACCTTTATTGGCTTGCAACTCAACAACGCCTCTATTAGCAAGGGTTAACAGGGCCCGCCTAACATACATGCGACTGGTTCCAAAACGCTCACACAAAGATTTTTCGCTAAGCCGTGTGCCAGGGCTAATACGTTGTTCCATGACATCGTTAACCAAGGCCTCTACCATCGCTTGATCAATGCTGGCTGTTTCCTTTACACCCATAACAATACCGAAATCCTTCTAATAAAAATAAAAATAAAAAAGGGCAACCTAAGCTGCCCTTTTATCGGTTCAATAAAGATTAATCTTCTTCAGATTGACCCATTATTGCACTGAGGATGATCACCGTAAGGCCACCCGTAGTAATGGCAGAACTAAAGATGCTCTGAATAAGCTTACCCGCTGTACCGCCAATGTTACCACTGAACGCGGTCACAATCTCTGGCACTAACAGCACACCTAAACCCATACCGAAGGATACCGCAAGAATCAGCATATTACGGCGATTCATATTCACGGTAGAAAGGATTTTAATACCTGCAATTGCCACCGTACTAAACATAATGATGGTAGCACCACCCAGTACAGAGTTTGGCATCGCGCGCAACAAAGAACCAATGTGTGGGAACAAACCCATCACCACTAAGATAATACCAACCCACACGCCTACATGACGGCTAGCAATACCCGTTAACTGGATGACACCGTTATTTTGGCTAAAGGTAGTATTAGGAAAGGTGTTAAACACTGCAGCAATGGCTGAGTTTACACCGTCGCCCAAGACACCATTCTTAATGCGGTTAATGTAACCGTCACCTTTCAACTCTTGCTTAGAGATCATGCAGTTAGCAGTGATGTCACCCGAAGACTCAATGGCGGTAATGACATAAATCAATGCCACTGGAATGAAGGCAATAAAGTCAAAATCAAAACCATACTTAAATGGCATAGGAATGCTGATTGCGCTTTCTACCGCAAATACGGCACCGGTGTTGACCTTACCCATCATCAATGCCACCACAAAACCGATGGCTAAACCAATCACAATAGACGACAAACGGATCCACTGGTTGCTAGAGCGGTTAAGTACGATGATAGAAATCATCACCAAGAAACCGAGGAACAGGTTAGACATAGAACCCCAAAATTCAGGCTTATTATCCATCAACCATTTACCACCAGCGAGGTCGATCATACCTACTTTAACTAGGCTCACACCGATAATGGTGATTACCGTACCCGTCACTAAGGGCGTAATCACCTTGCGCAGTTGAGGTAATACTTGGCTTAAACCAATTTCGATGAAAGCTCCTAAGAAACACACACCCATAATCATGGCCAATATTTCATCTGGGCCGCCGCCCTGCGCTTTGGCAATAAAACCTGCAGCCAGTACCGAGCTTAAAAATGCGAAACTGGTGCCCTGCACACAAATCATGCCAGCACCAATATTCATTGGTTTTTTGGCCTGAATGATCGTGCCTACACCAGACACCATCAGCGCCATACTAATCAGGTAGGGAATTTCCGACCCGAGGCCCAAAACACCACCAATAATTAGCGTAGGTGTAATAATACCCACAAAGCTGGCTAATACATGCTGTAAGGCTGCGAAGAACTTTTCACCCATAGGTGGATTGTCATCTAATTCATAAATCAATTCTGAATCTTGAGACTCTGTTGCGCTCATGAGAACACTCCTAGTTAATTATTATAGTTATACTACAAGGCAACCCAGCCTAACTTTCCGGATTGTTAACAATATATTGTCATCTTTTTAGACTAAAGTATAGCCAGGCTAAAATAACCACTATTGTAGGCTTGTTGACACACCCCCTAACAGTTTAAAATTAGCGCCATCTAGTCTTAGGAGAGACCCCAATGTTTAGTGGTTCATACGTCGCTTTAGTTACCCCTTTTTCAAACGGCAAATTAGACGAGGTTGCCCTGCGCCGCATCGTTAACTGGCAGCTTGATAAAGGCACCCACGGCCTAGTGCCTGTGGGCACCACGGGTGAATCTCCTACCTTATCTGAAGCAGAACACAAACGGGTTGTAGAAATCGTAGTCGAAGAGGCTAACGGTCGCGTGCCAGTGATTGCAGGTGCAGGCTCTAACAACCCCGTTGAAGCCTTAGCCTACGCACGTCACGCCAAAGACTTAGGCGCTGATGCGATATTGTGTGTGGCTGGCTACTACAACCGCCCTAACCAAGACGGCCTTTATGCCCACTTTGAGTATATTACCCAAGGCGTAGATATCCCCATGGTGATTTACAACATCCCACCACGTGCGATTGTTGATATTGAACCACAAACCATGGCAAAACTTGCAGCTTTACCTAATGTTGTGGGTGTTAAAGACGCCACCGGTGACATTGCCCGCATTAGTTTAGAGCGTATGGCCCTAGGCGATGACTTTGCTTATTTGTCTGGTGAAGACATGACTGCCGTAGCCTATAACGTTTCCGGTGGCGACGGCTGTATTTCGGTCACCGCCAACGTAGCGCCAAGCCGTTGTTCTGCCATGCAAACAGCCTGCCTAAACGGCGACTATAAAGAAGCCATGCGTATCCATGACGAACTGGCGCCCTTACATGCAGTTATGTTCTCTGAGCCAAGCCCCGCAGGCGTTAAGTACGCTGCGTCTTTATTAGGCTTGTGTAGCGAAGAGAGTCGCTTGCCGGTCATGCCGTTGAGCACAGCCAGTAAAGCCGCGATAAAGAATTTAGAGCATTTGTTGGGGTAGATCCTGACCTGCGTCAGGATGACGTCGTGTCATTCCGGCGTAGCCTTTACGT
>DPHD01000012.1:0-10903 GCA_003523085.1 Oceanospirillaceae bacterium
GTCAGGATGGCCTGCTAGTGGTCAAGATGACACTGAGAGCACTCACCAAGGCGGCACACTCGCTGGCACTACCCACACTAATGCGCAGGTGATTAGTAATGCGTGGACTACTGGTGAGGTGGCGCACGATAATGCCGAGTTCTCTCAGTGATGCGGCAATGTCCTTAGCAGCCAGAGTGCAATGGGTTACAAACAAGAAGTTAGCCTGCGAGTTAGTCATGCTAAAACCAAGCTGTTTTAAATCGCCAGCAAGCTTGTCTCGTTGAGCAATATTAGCTTGGCAGGTGTGCTGAAAGTAGCTTTCGTCTTCGATGGCGGCAATGGCACCGGCTTGAGCCTCTCGGCTTAAAGGGTATGAGTTAAAGCTGTTTTTAACCCGCTCCAGCGCCTCGATCAAATGACCTTGACCCAAGGCAAAACCCACCCTTAAACCCGCTAAAGAACGCGACTTAGACAAGGTTTGAATGACTAACAAGTTATCAAACTCAGGCACTAGCGCCGCCGCCGATTGGCCGCCAAAATCGATATAGGCCTCATCAATCACCACCACACTATCAGCATTGTTACTCAATAGTTGACGAATATCAGCAAGGCTAAGCAATTCGCCTGTGGGCGCATTGGGGTTGGGTAAAATGACGCCGCCATTAGGGGGCTGATAATCAGCCACGTTAATGCTTAAGTCTGAGGCCAACGGCACTTGCTGCTGCTCAATGCCATACAGGCCACAATACACCGGATAAAAGCTGTAGCTAATATCGGGGAACATGAGTGCCTTGCCGTGCTGTAACAAAGCTTGGAAGGTATGCGCCAACACTTCGTCAGAACCATTACCTACAAACACTTCAGAGGTGTCCAAGCCATAATAATTAGCCAAGCTCTGGCATAGCTGAGTTGCATTGGGGTCGGGGTACAGGCGTAACGAATCACCCAACTCGGCCTGCATTGCCGCCAACACTTTGGGTGATGGCGGAAACGGGTTTTCGTTGGTATTGAGCTTAACTAAGTTGGTTAATTTGGGTTGTTCGCCGGGCACATAGGGCGATAACTCGTGGACTTTGGGCGACCAAAAACGGCTTAGGTTAGTTGGGGTCACGGTTTAGGCGTCCAACTCAACAAGTTCGTAATCGTGGCTGATTTCCACACCCGCTTTCTCCAACATAATGGACGCAGAACAATACTCTTCGGCCGACAATTTAATCGCCCTAGCCACGTGTTTGTCCTTCAGATTACGGCCGGTAACCACAAAGTGAACGTGGATTTTAGTAAACACAGAAGGCACCGTATCGGCCCGCTCTGCGGTTAGTTGAGCAACGCAGTCAGTCACATCTTGGCGGGTCTTTTTTAAAATCGTCATGACGTCAAACGAGGTGCAGCCACCCAAACCCATGAGCATCAGCTCCATCGGCCTGGCCCCAAGGTTTTCACCACCCAACGCAGGCGGCCCATCTACGGTCACCGTATGACCTGAGCCAGACTCTGTTTTAAAACTGACACCACCGGCCCAACTGACTTGTGCTTGCATGTTTTTCTACTACCTATAATTATTGCTGTGGGTGCCACACTTGGGTGCGACCAAATAAAGAAATGCCAATATAGCCTCGCAGATCAAGGCTACCGTCTGCATTGAGGTTAATGGTGCACTTGTAGGACTTGCCATTACCTGGATCATAAATTTTGCCATCTTTCCATTGGTGTTTGCCTTTCTTTTCACCCTTGTAATTCATACCACTAAGCATCACTAAACCAATAATAGGTTGCTTATGTTGGCTGGCATCTGGATTATTACGATCCACTTTGGCTTGACCATCTAAGCCGGCTTCATGACCGGCTGGGTAATTAGGCTCTTTAAGAAAGGTAAACTTACCAAAATATTGGTCACCGTCGCGGTAGATTTCTACCACGGCTTTGTCTTCTGGCGTCACCCAAGAACCGATGAGTTGATCACCATTAGCCCACGCGGAACTGGTTGTTAATATCCATACTAAGGCAACTAACGCGGTCAGTAGAACCGCCTTAATGATAACCATAGCTGGATTAGGCTTAGGTAGGGCAACGGCTTTGGCGCGCCCCTTAATTAACGTGTTTTTCATAGTCACTTTCTCTTGTTATTGTTAGTTAATGCTCACCAAACAATTCGGCTAACTTGGCACCCGGGTCAGGGGCGCGCATAAACGATTCGCCCACCAAAAAGGCGTTGACGTTATGACTTTGCATCAACGCCACGTCGCTTGGCTGGTGAATACCACTTTCGGTAATCACCATGCGATCCTCTGGAATCATGGCTAATAAATCAAAGGTTGTCTGGAGAGTCAGGTCAAAGGTATGTAAATTTCTGTTATTAATGCCGATTAATGGTGTGTTTAACTTGAGTGCGCGCTGCAATTCGGCGGCATCGTGGGACTCCACCAACACATCCATACCCAAATCTTGCGCTAACTGGGCTAACTCTTGCATTTGTTGGTCTTCTAAACAGGCCACAATCAAGAGGATACAATCGGCACCGATGGCCCGCGCTTCATACACCTGATAGGCATCAACAATAAAGTCCTTGCGGATCACCGGCAAATCACATGCCGCACGGGCTTGTTGTAAATAGTCTTCGTGGCCTTGGAAAAAATCGGCATCGGTTAATACCGACATACAAGCGGCGCCACCACGGGCATAGCTTTGAGCAATTTGGGCTGGATTAAAGTCTTGGCGAATCACGCCTTTGCTAGGCGAGGCTTTCTTTGCTTCGGCAATCACCGCAGGTTGGCCAGCGTCTAACTTGACATACATGGCCCTAGCAAAACCCCTAGGCGCCATCACACCTTCGGTATTAGCCGCCACCTGTTGTTGTAGTTGCGTTACAGGCGTGTGTGCTTGGCGTTCAATAACTTCTTCTAACTTGCGTGCAACAATACGTTTTAACACTGTCGGGGTATTCATTATTTGGAAAATCCTTGAGACAAAGCAATAAGTTGGTCTAACTTCGCCTGTGCTGCACCGCTACCAATGGCCTGCTTTGCAGCCTCAATACCCGCGCCTAAATCAGCTGCAAGATCGGCCGTATAGATAGCAGCACCGGCATTAAGTACCAACATGTCTAAGGCCGCACCCGTTTGGCCCGCAAAGGCTTGTTTTATGAGTGCTAAGCTTTGTTCAGCATCGGCGACGACTAGATCGTCTAAGCTGTCGTGGGCCAAACCATAGTCGTGAGGGTTAATACTGTATTCACTAATCTCGCCGTTGTTAACCTCTACCACGTAGGTGGGTGCGGCGATACTAATTTCGTCCAAGCCATCTTCGGAGTGCACCACCATCACGTGTTTGCTGCCCAAGCGTAATAACACTTCAGCCATGGGCCGCTGCCACTGGCGACTATACACACCCAAGACTTGATGGGGCGCCCCCGCGGGGTTAGTCAGAGGCCCCAATATATTAAACAAGGTACGCACCGCCATTTCTCGACGCGGGCCGATGGCATGTTTCATGGCACTGTGGTGGGCGGGAGCAAACATAAAACCCACGCCCAAGTCGGCAATACATTGGCCTACTTGAGCTGGGTTGAGCATAATCTCAACGCCTGCTGCCTCAAGCAAATCTGAGCTGCCGCTCTTAGAAGAAATAGAGCGATTACCGTGTTTTGCCACCTGTGCGCCGGCTGCAGCGGCGATGAATGCGCAGGCCGTGGAGACATTAAATATACCCGAACTGTCACCCCCTGTACCGCAGGTATCTATGACGTTGTCGCCAGACACTTTAACACCCGATGCCAAGGCGCGCATGGCGCTCACAGCGCCGGTGATTTCGTCTACGGTTTCGCCTTTCATGCGCAAGCCAACTAAAAACCCGCCCACTTGGGCTTGGGTAGCTTCGCCGGTCATGATGAGGTTCATCACAGCGTGCATTTGAGCTTGAGTTAAGTGTTGATGTTCGGTTACGGCGGCAATGGCCTGCTGCATATTCATGGCAAAAATCTCTTTTATTATTCTGCCATAACGAATCACAAGACAGTGACCTTACTCTAGCAAATAATGTCGCGAAACTTTAGCGCTTATGGCCATCATTTTGTAAAAAAATGCAGTAATTTGATCAGCAGACGCTATCGTTTGAGGAAATTGGCCAACAACTCATGGCCTTGACGGGTTAACACCGATTCGGGGTGAAATTGTACGCCTTCGACGTCGAGGGTTTTATGGCGGATGCCCATAATAGCATCCCGTTCACCAGCGGCATTAAGGCTCCATGATGTCGCCTCTAAACACTCGGGCAAGGTATCCGCTTTGACCACCAACGAATGATAGCGGGTGACTTCTAGAGGTTGGTCTAAGCCGGCAAAAACCCCTGCTTGCTCATGTTCTACCAACGACGTTTTGCCATGCATCACTTGATTAGCACGCACCACTTCGCCACCAAATACTTGGCCAATACTTTGATGGCCTAAACATACTCCCAAGACCGGAATTTTACCGGCAAAGTGGGCAATGGCAGCCATGGAAATACCGGCCTCGTTAGGCGTACAGGGGCCTGGGGAAATCACCAAATGAGTGGGTGCCATTTGCTCGATTTCGGCAATGGTTATTTCATCATTACGCCACACTTCTACTTGCGCACCGAGCTCGCGGAAATAACGCACCAAGTTATAAGTGAAGGAATCGTAATTATCGAGCATTAACAACAAGGGCAGAACTCCGCCAGTAAAATGAACTTCAAGCTCAGGTATAGCTTAATAGCCACCAATTATACCCCAAACTTACGCAGGCCCACCAACATCAAAGCTGTGGCCAACAACAAATACACCACCATGGTTAACACCGCCTGTTGGAAAGCGTAACCTTGGTCCACCAAATAGCCCAACCACACAGGCCCTAATGCCGAGGCAAACACCACCAAGGTCCAGAATAGACTTTTGATGGCGCCTAAAAACCGCACGCCGTAGCACTCGGGCCATAGGGCAGCTTGTGCAGTTTGCGACACACCAGAACCCACACCTAGCAATACCATGTAGGGCCAAATAACCCAGTAACTGTCGACTAGATTAATCAAGCTTAACGCGCCCGCTATCGGTAGCAAAGTAAATGGCATCACCAATCGCGCACTAAACCGGTCAATAAGTTGCCCAGTGATCACGGCGGAGATCACCACCATCAAGGAGTACAGCAGGTAATTACTGGTCATAAAAGCATGGGACCAGCCTTTTTCATCGGCCAAGTTTAAGTGGTGAAAAAACATGGCGGTACTGACTAAAGACGTGGCCGATAAGCCCGGAATTAGCAAATAAAAGCGCGGGTCTTTGAGCACGTCGCGACGGCGCCAAGACACCACATTAGCGCGACTGCTGGCCGCCATCTCAGGCGCTTGTTGTTCGTGTTTTTGAAGCTCTCGCTCGTAGTTTTGGTGGCGCTGCTGATGACCCCGCAACAGCCACAGACTCAGGGGCAACACCAGCACTAACACCAGCACCGCCACACCCATGTAACTGTAACGCCAACCCACTGCTGCAATGGCCACCACCGCTGCAATAGGTAAGATCGCCTCACCCGCTGCAAAGCCCATGGCCACCAAAGCCGTCGCTTTGCCCCGTTGAGCATCAAAATAGCGCCCCATAGAGGTGAAGGCAACATGGCTCATCAGCCCCTGGCCCGACTGGCGTAATAAAAAAACGCCAATCACTAGCCACCAAATAGTTTGTGCCTGGGTGATAAACCAACAGGCCACAGCTAACAACAACACCACCATCATGGTGTAACGGGGCAACGAAATTTGGTCGATCCATTTACCGGTGATTGGCAATAACAATGCACTCAATAAGGTGCCAGCCATATAGATGCCGCCCCACTGGGTGTGGCTCATGGCAAAATCTTGCCTTATGGCGTGACCAAAAATACCGATAAAGTAAGTTTGCCCAAAGGATGAAGTAAACGCAATGATCAAGCCAAACAATATAAAACGTGGATGGCTCGCCAATAACGCCCGATACGCAGCAATGGCCACGGGGGTATTATTCGTCGTCGGCGACGGCGAGATCCACCATTAAATCATCGGAAAGACCTTCCAGGGCGTCCTGCAAACTCTCAAGATCAAAGTCTTTAGAGACCTGTAATTGAGCCCCCGCTACAAACATATCACCGCCCGACATAGACGCACTCACCACTTCGGTATCCAAACTTTGCACACTCACGCCTTGGGCCACAAATACGTTAGAGACTTCACGCATAATACCGGGTTTATTTTGACCCGTTAAGTCGAGCCAAATAATTTGCTGAGCGCCAGCATCGGCCACTTCCGCGCTTTCGTTAAGGGTAACGGCCATGCCTTGATCACTGAGCGCAAGCAGGTCTTTTTCTAGCGCAGGGATGACATTTTCATCAACATTAACCGTTAGAATACCGGCAAACTGGCCCGACAAATGCGCCATGCTAGACTCTTCCCAACTGGCTTCATGCTTATAAATGGCTTCAGAAAGCATTTGAATAAGGCCTGGGCGATCTGCACAAATGGCGGTAACTACAAGTGTTTTATTCATTATTATGTTCTCCAACGGATACAAAAAACTTATGCCTGAGTTAGCATTTGAGCAACTCGAGCCTGTAACAATTCTATAGCGGCTGGGTTCTCGCCGCCTTCTGGCACAATTAAATCGGCATGCTCCCTAGAGGGCGACACGTGATTAAAAAATCCGGGCCGCACCGTGGCTTGGTACTGACCTAACACCGACTGTAAATCTCGGCCGCGTTCGTTTACATCCCGCTCTAAGCGCCTAATTAAACAAATATCGAGCGGCACGTCCATGAAAATACGCAAATCAAACAAGTCGCGCAAGTGCGCTTGCGTAAACAGTAGAATACCTTCAACAATCAACACCTTACAAGGTTTCATTTCCACGGTGCTGGCTTCTCGCAAGTGTTCATGAAAACTATACACCGGTTGCTGTATGGCCTGACCCGCTGCCAAAAGGGTAAGATGCTGCGCCATGAGGTGGTGATCCATCGCATCAGGATGGTCATAATTAGTTAAATTACGTTGGGCTTTTGATAAATTGCGCTGATCTTTGTAATAACTGTCCTCCGACATCATCACCACTTCATCTGAGCTAAACCCCTTAATGACATTTTTAGCTAATACGCTCTTGCCCGAGGCCGAAGCACCCGCAATTCCTATAATGACCACACACACTCCAATCAACTGTTAGCTGCACCTCCAATAAAAAAAGTGCAGGCAATAAACTTAGATGACCATTATACTGCGGGGTAATGAATATACTACTTTTTAGCGCACAAGAATTGTCTCCCACGGGACAGCTTTATATCCAAGACAGCCGTCGGCAAAGCCATCTTGCTAAAGTCATCAAACCCGACGCGGGAGAACGCCTCCGAGTCGGCCAAATCAATGGTGCCACAGGCCATGCCTTAGTGTTACAACACACGACTGAAGCCACCCTGCTACAAGTAGAACTAACGCAACCAGCCATCGAGCCGCTGCCACTGAAGCTATTGTTAGCCGTGCCACGACCTAAGATGATGCGTCGGATTTTGCAAACCTGCGCTACCATGGGCGTATCTGAAATCACCTTATTAAACAGTGCCAAGGTTGAAAAAAGTTATTGGCAAACGCCCTTTTTACAGCCCCAAACTATCATCGACAATCTAGTTTTAGGCTTAGAGCAAGCCGGCACTACTCACTTGCCCCACGTACATAAAGCCCCCCTATTTAAACCTTTTGTAGAAGACCAACTGGCACTGTGGGCAGACCAAAGCACCAAGCTAGTCGCCCATCCTCGCGATGCACAAGCATGCCCCACAGCGAGCAAACAGCCCATGACTCTAGCGATTGGCCCCGAAGGTGGGTTTACCGATTACGAAGTAGAAAAATTACAACAACAAGGTTTTACCTCATTTTCTTTGGGCCCCCGTATCTTACGGGTTGAAACTGCGGTGCCCGTGGCCATCGCTAGGCTCTGCGCCTTATGAAAGACGCTAAACAACGCTTTGCTGGCCGCTACCGGCCACCTAGCCCTAAGCGCTCGCCGCTGATCACTCCGACTGGCGCGCAAGCCCTAAAAGATGAGCTTAGCGATCTGTGGAGCAATAAACGCCCGGTGATTACCCAAGCCGTTAAAGAAGCGGCCGCCTTAGGTGATCGTTCAGAAAATGCCGAGTATATTTACGGCAAAAAAATGCTTCGAGAAATGGATAGTCGCATCCGTTATTTACAAAAACGTATCGACCAGGTCAAAATCGTCGAACACCTGCCTACGGATCAAAACAAGGTCTATTTTGGTGCTTGGGTGACAATAGTGGACGATGATGACAATGAACGTCGTTATCGCATCGTCGGTGCAGATGAGCTCAACCCCAGCCAAGGTTACATTAGCATCGACTCGCCTTTGGCATTAGCCTTGGTGGGTAAACAACTGGATGATCGAGTGGAGTTAGCTAGTTTAGGCAAAGGTTACGACATTATCGCCATCGACTATACCCAGTAAGGCAAACCCTAGTGGATACGTCCACGCCGATAGGAAAATACAGCTGCAATCAGCGCATACCCAACCGACAAACCCATGGTAATTTGAATCACCAACAACAACTGAGGATATAGATCAGCTGTAATCGCCGCACCACCCATGGTGACGCTAAACAAGGTCATAACAATAGCCGAACTCACCATATTACCCATGGTGCGTGCAAGATTTAACAAGGCTGCGGCAATACTCAGTTTGTCGGCGGGTACCGAACCAATCGCAGCGTTATTATTGGGCGAAGAAAAGAAACCAAAACCCAACCCCAAGAACACCAGCGCCACCATCACATAGTGCAACGATGTTTGCATGCCTAAACCAAACAGCATGGCGTAACCAATCACAAACAACAGGCAACCAAAGGTCGATAACAAACGCGGTTCGTAACGGTCCGACAGGCGGCCAGTAATCGGAGCCAAGACCATCATAATTAACGTTTGAATAAGCACAATCTGACCCGCTTCAGTGGGGCTAAGTTGATGAATGTACTGCAAGTACAAACTCAACAAAAACACCATTGAAAAACTGGAGCCGTAGATAAAGAAGGCCGACATTAACGAGCGGTTAAAAATACGGTTAGCTCGCAGTGCCGACAAATTTAACAAGGGTGAGGTTTGTTTGCCCTGGTGCCAAACAAACACCCATAGCAATAACAGCCCGGCCACAGCCAACAGGGCAAAGCGCCAATCACTCAAGCGCGATAAACCCAGCATAAAGGCACTCACCCAGGCCATAAAAATTAGGCTGCCGTGCCAATCAAATTTAGTTTTATGTGCGGCCTTCCACTCGCCTTTAACATAAATCACCAGCACCACTAAACACGGGAGCAACACCAACGTAGGCGCCCAAAATACACTGTGCCAGCCCCAGTGCTCAGTTAACCAACCGCCGACCAATGGCCCTAGGGTCAAACCAAAATACACAGTAGATGCGCCTATACCTAAGGCTTGACCGCGATTTGAGTTAGCATATATAACGCCAATAAGCGCCATACTGGTGCCATAAATAATAGAGCTAGAGATGCCCTGCACCACTCTAATAAGCAACAATGATTCAATGGTTTGGGGTAGTAGAATAGCCAACGAGGCCATCACAAACAATACAATGCCAGTGATAAACATACGCTTACGACCGACAATATCGGCAAGGCGACCCATGGGTAGTAAAAACACCACGTTACCCCATAACATGGCGACCGGTATCCAACTCACGGCATTAGCACCCACCTGCAGGTCATCCGCAATACGCGGCACGGCAATATTCACCGCCGACAAAGCCAATGAGCAGATAATCAACACCAGACCAATGCTCACCAGCGCCATGCGGCGAGCAATTGGGGTTTGATCATAATAGGATTGTAGTTGTGTCGTATTCATTAGAAATATTATACTCGCTAATTCATCTATTCGGAGCGTTTATTTTGGGCCAACAAGACCAGATCAATCACCAACAGCGCCAGTCTATAGATGTCGACCTAGGGCAAGATTTGTACTGGTTATTACACAGCCAACCACTCATGCAATCCACCTCAAGCATAAACATGTTTGCGCCACAAAAAATCGATTATAACGCCAGTCCAAACCTAACTCGCCTTACCCACTACCCACCACAACCGGCGTATCGTTTAGGTAAACATTTTGAAGATTGTGTGGATCTGTTGTTTGCCGGCAGCGCTAGCCACAGCATTATTAATCGCAACATAATCATTCAGTTACCCGAACGCACCTTAGGCGAGCTAGACCTACTCTACCGCAATGATCTGCAACAGGTGGTTCATTTAGAGCTGGCTATAAAATACTACTTACTTGAAAAAGGCGGCACGCAACTGGCTAATTTTGTTGGCCCAGCGGGCATTGACCGGTTAGATTTAAAGTGGCAACGCTTGTGCGAACATCAATTACCCCTGAGCCAAAGCCAACGAGTAAAAGACTATTTGCTCGCCCACGGTCTGCCCATACCCAGCCACCATCAACTGCTGCTTACGGGCATGTTGTTTTATGCCTATCAAGACTGGCAACACACCCATATTGATAATTTAGGTATTAACCCTCAACATCATAGGGGCTGGTGGTTAGGCCACCATGAACTAGACCAGTTACAAACCAAAGAACCACACCTGAGAGGTTTTATTGTATTGCCTAAATGGCACTGGATCGGCGGGCCATTACATTACCCCCAGGCTGAACCCATAGCTTACAATGAGCTCTTGACCCAAGCCACAGCAGACCCATGGCCCAGTATGGTGCTGGTTTATGAGCGCAACGATGAACATACGCCTTGGCAGTTTAAACATCGAGGCTTGGTATTGGATAGATGAGGCTGACATGACACAAATAAAAAAGCCCCCGCTAGATTAGTATCCAACGGGGGCTCTTCGATATGATGGTGGGTCGTGGGCGGCTC